>NZ_LCTF01000055.1 GCF_001663375.1 Caldivirga sp. MU80 | reverse complement strand
AACTTGAGGAGGTTGTTGAGGAGGCTAGGAAGGGTGAGGTCGTGATTCCGGAGCAATCAATTTACCTAGGGAGAGGTAGGGAGTTCACCTTTGATGTTGAGGACATCCTCAAGTTCCTCAGGGAAGCACAGCCGGAGCAGTTGGATGTCTTTAGGAGGGAATTGTTGAGGGAGTTAAGGAGGAGGAAGAGGTTGAGTGAGGAGGTGGGTAGGATAGAGGAGGAGGTTAGGAGGTACGTGAAGTCCCTCGGGGTTTATGTCCCATTCGCGATATTGGATTACGATAGATTCAAACTATGGGAGAACAAGTACCACTTCATCTTCAAGGCAGAGATCGGTGCGCACAAGTACCTCGATGAGTACGAGGGCACACTTGACGAGTTGATAGAGCTCTTTAAGGAGGTCGTGAGGAGGGAGTCCAGGGAGATTTCCAGGCTCATAAGGAGGGCTAGGAGTGAGAGGGAGAGGTGGATTAGGGAGGTTGGCGGCTTGTCGGAGTTCCTTTCCGAGCTTGAGTCACACGTGATTGAGACAGCCATATTAACAATAACAGGCCCTAAATTAGCTAGACCAAGCACCTGGAGGGGGCTCGATGATGGAGTCATAATAGCCATGGGTATGGGATTGGAAAAAGCCGGTGATTTGGAGGCAATTAAGTGGGATATAACGAGGGTAGGACCAAGCGAGTTCGTCTATGGGGCCCACCCACACCTATGGCCCGAGTTCTATGGGTGGTTTGTGGAGTCCCTAAGGTCCAATGGTGTGTTGAGTATTATCCTGAGGTCCTTTAGGAAGGAGGTTGACGAGCTCACAGGGCTACCGGTTAAGGAGTTGAGAGGCTACGTGGTTAGCATGAGTGGGGGTAAGATCACGTACAAGCAATTAACAGCCAGAGAACTATTTGAAGCGCACACAACAGACCCAGTCACTGGTGAGCGCATCGAGCCTGAGCCCGCAGTAATCTACTGCGGCCCGGGTGATGATAGGATATACTCTATACGTGGGACGTGACACCTAAGGCGGTGCATTATCCTAATTAACGCCCTATTACTTAAACCCCTGAATTATGTGAAGTCTCGGCGTGAACCTAATACCAAGCCTGGACGCCATGGGTTTCGTGGTTTCCTCATCCTTACGTATGCATTCATCACGTGAAGTACATTGCGACATTAGGTAAATCCTATCCTTGGGTATGCCAAATTTATTAATGAACCACAGCACTTCCTCCTCATCTTTCTTATTCTCAATTACGAACTTAAACACGGCCTTACCACTCCTCACAAACTCCCTTATGGCTTGCTCGTTAATCCTAGCCCTAATCGGCATTTTTGAGTTCGAGAGTTTAGGCGATACGTTGAACTCATCTACGTAATCGGCAAGTCCATTTGGTGGTATCGTACCGTTCGTCTCAACCTCAACGTACCAACCAAGGTTCTTAATCATCCTTAATAACGGTAATAATTCATTGATCCAGAGCAGTGGTTCACCGCCCGTGACGACTAGGTGCTTAACGTAGTTCCCCAGTTCCTCAAGCCTTGAGTAAAGGTCTTCGGTCCTCATCTCAATACCTCCATACCAGGAGTACCTGGTGTCGCACCAGGCGCACCTTAGGTTGCATAGGGCTAGGCGTAGGAATACCGCCTCCTTACCCGCGTTGGGTCCCTCGCCCTGCCTTGACTTAAATATCTCAATAACCCTCATACAACTGATCACTCAGGCGGTATCTCGTTATAGACCAAGTTTAGTGGTATCCCCTGCCTCCCCCTGATGTACTTGGCGATTGCAAATATCAATAGGCCGGTTATGAATACTATCGATGATTCACCCAGTAGTTGGATTGGGTTTCCGGTTATGGAGAGGTAGTACTGCGGTTGTGTGACCCAGTAATAAGCGAATATTGATAGGAACGCTAAGTAAGTTACTGATAATGTAGTTAGCATTGATTTGTTCACGTGAAGCTTGGTAACACCCCTCACATACATTGCCAGGGCGAGGGCTGTAGATGCGATGAAGGTGAATATCAGGAGTATTAGGGCGTCCAGGTCTATTGCGTAGAGGAATGCAGAGCTGAATGGCGTTAGCACCAAGATGTAGATTAGGGCTATGGTGACCGCCAGATCAAGTATGTGGGCGGCAATGGGCGAGTGAGTCCTTGGATGAACGTAGGAGAGGAAGTTGGGCAGCACCCTATCCATCGAGAAGGCGAGTAGGTACCTGGACACCTGAATGACAACACCAGTAACCGGCGCGATGTACCAGAGTATTGATGAGTATGCCAGGGCTATAGCTATTGGCATGTGAAGTAGGGCTAGGTCAGCCCCTGGATTAATGATTATATAGCCGTCGTCAATACCGTGCGCACTCATGTAGCTAGCCCCAATGTAGAACCTAAGTCCGAAGGCGTGTATGAACGATACCACGAAGATGGAGAGGAACAAGCCACCCAGCACGAACATACCAACAACACCAAGCAGTGCCGTGACCCTATCCCTCCTGATCTCACCACCTATCGTCGCCGGGAAATTCACGTAAGCCCACACGGCGGTTGTGAATGCAACCATTCCGAAAATACCGTATAAACCACCAATGGGCCTTGCCCTAGCTGCGTATGCCAACGCCTTGCCGTATACTAGGCCCAGGGCCTTTACGATAATGCTGTGCGGTAGTATGGCTACGTAGATTGCGGAGGCTATGAACGTCACTAACGCGGCTGTTGACACTATCATGAACATGAGTAGTCCTGCCCTGGATGAGAGTATGTTTATGAGGATTAACACGGTTATTATGGCCACGGCCAGTGCGAACTCATAGACTGGGTTAAGCACCATATTAGCCAGTGGATTACCTAGCGCCTGCATTATGGTACCCAATTGGGTTATTGAGAAGTAAATTAGTACCGCATCATAGAGCATCTCTCCAACTGTGAAGTTGAACCAGGCGGCAAAGCCTACCGGTGGGTTTAGTCTCGAGAAGTACACGTAATCAGCCCCCGTCCTTGGGTACTGCCTAGTTATTAAGTACCACATGGCCACGGCCGGTGTGAACATGAGCCAGGAAATGGCTAGGGCAATGTATGCGGAATCACCACCTCCGTATAGGTAAAGCCCAGTTAGATAAACGAAGGGTATTATCAAAAAGCCGTTATACCCCATATTCGTCAGCAACGCCTTTAACGGCCCAACCTCCCTAACTAAACCCGTGCTTTCCCTAGTAAATAGTTTCATGGTAAAGCACCGCTGAGGAATGCATCGATCGCATCACCAACCCTAACCCTGTATCCAACATCGTTTAATGCCTTAGCCAGGGCTATTATGGCGTTGCTCATGATACTCAACGACGCAGTGTAGCCCATATGCCCTATCCTAAGCACCTTACCCTTCAATGAACCCCCAGGAACCTGCCAGAAAAACCCCATACCTAAGCGCTGCCTCCCTAATCCTCGCATCACTGATATTACCTGGCGTGTAGAATGCCGTCACAGTCGGGCTTGAATACTCCCTGGATTCTGGCACTAACTTAAGCCCCATCGCCTCAACTGCATTGATTACGCCACGAGATACCGCCCTATGCCTCGCATAGACGTTCTCTAACCCTTCCTCCTCAATCATCCTTAAGGATTCGAGGAGACCATTGATCAAAGGCTCGCTGTGGGTGTAGGGGAATTCCATCTTCTCAATGACATCCCTCCAGAGCCTAATGTTTAGGTAGAAACCCCTGTAATTGGTCTTCTCCATGCGCTCCCAAGCCTCATTACTGACGGCAAGTATCGTAAGCCCAGACGATAGGTTGAGCACCTTCTGGCTACCGCCGATAATTATGTCGACACCCCACGATGCACTAACCTCAACACCACCAATCGAGGAGACTGCATCAACAATCAATAGCTTACCCTCAGACTTAACAGTCGCAGCTATCTCCCTGAGGTTATTCAGGGTACCACTTGGTGTTTCGCAGTGAACCATGGTGACTAAACCAGCATCCTTACCCTCACCCCTGAGGAACACCCTAACCCTATCGGGATCGAGCACCTTACTATAATCAACCCTGTGCATCACGGGTACACCGCCATAAGCCGTTACGAGATCCGCGAAGGCATCCCCGAAGATGCCGTTGCTCAACACCACAACCTTATCACCAGCCCTCACTAGGTTCGCTACGGCAGCCTCTAGACCGCTCATTGCCTCACCAACCCATATAACCACATTATCCTTGGCTGTACCGAGCATCCTAGCCAGCATTGCCCTTGCTTCATCATAACGCCTAAAGAACTCGGGATCCAGGTCCGGGTTTGTTGTGCGTTTAGCCATGGCCAGCAACACCCTGTGCGGTATCTCCGTGGGGCCCGGCGTAGCCACTAACCTATCTGTGACAAGCATCACGGCTCCCACTGCAGGGTGGAGTTAAGTTTTGTTAAACGTTTAATAGGTTTGTGGGGTCAGGTTTAATAACCTGCCACGTAACTCCACGACCGTGTGTACAATAGGTGGCGTGTTGATATTCGGTGAGTTAAGTAAGGAGAGGGCGCAGAAGATCGAGGAGATGCTCAGAATGGTGATAACCAAGGGTGAGGAGAGGGGTAGGGACAGCTTTGGCGTCGTCTCGGTTAAGCGTGACGGTTCAATTACGGTATTTAAAGAGAGGGGTAAGCCGAGCAATGCCTTGGCAAGGGTCTCGAGAATCATCGATACCGACACCGTGGTCTCAATATTCAATGATAGGGCTGAGCCGACCACGGAGTATGTTAGGGTTAAGTTACCTGACGATATTCAACCAATGATTGGCAATTACATAATCGTTACACATAACGGGACTATAGCCAACGATAGGGAGTTAGAGTTAAGGTTCGAGTTGAGGCGTAAATCCAGGATAGACACAGCAATACTACCACCACTCCTTGAGAAGCTCTGGGACGGTTCACTCGAGGGCCTTAGGGACGTTTTGGTGAGGTATGTTGTTGGTAGTTACGCCCTAGCCATAATCGACAGAAGGAGGCCAGGTAAGCTTTGGTTGGCCACGAATTTCAAGCCCCTATACCTGGCGTGGTATGGAGAATTGAACGCATTATTCTTCGCAAGCCTCGATGACTACCTAATCGATAATCCGAATAAGCCCGTATGGGAATTACCGGTCATTAGGAGGGTTGAGCCCTACAGCGCGGTTGAGGTCAACGTAAGTGGTGGTTGGAGGGAGGTCTCGTTGAGGATCGAAGCTGGGAATAAGAGGAGAAGGGTCTTGGTTATAGCCAGTGGTGGTCTTGACTCAACCACGGCCGCCGCTCACCTAATTAAGCAGGGTTATGAGGTTGCGTTGCTTCACTTTAATTACGGCCATGTCGCCGAGGGACCTGAGAATAGGGCGGTTAGGGAGATAGCGAGGTTCCTAAACGTACCACTCATCGAGGTCGACATGGACTTCTTCAGGGTGGTTAGGCACTCACCACTCCTTGGTGATGGCGAGATAAACAGGGTTGATGAGGGTAGGGAGGGTGCGGAGTTTGCCCATGAGTGGGTGCCGGCGAGGAATTTCGTGTTCATAGCCCTGGCAACAGCCATAGCCGAGGCGTATGGGTATGATTACATAGCCACCGGCATAAACCTTGAGGAGAGTGGTGCGTACCCCGATAACGAGATGGAGTTCATACGATTACTAAACAAGGTCCTGCCCTACGCCGTAGGCCCAAACAAGCATGTCGAGTTACTAATGCCCGTTGGGCACCTCGTTAAGCATGAGATAGTGAGGCTGGGGCTTGAGGTTGGCGCACCACTGCACCTAACCTGGAGCTGCTACGATAAGGGGCCGAAGCACTGTGGTCGGTGCGGCCCCTGTTACATGCGAAGATGGGCCTTCAAAATAAACGGTGTCAGGGATCCCGTCGAGTACGACCTACCCACGGAGGTCGAGGATGAGTTCTGGAGGGGCACCAAGCCATATACGGTACCTAAAACGCCAAAATCGG
>NZ_LCTF01000079.1 GCF_001663375.1 Caldivirga sp. MU80 | reverse complement strand
CTTTGATGATGCTTTGGGTGTTTTGCGTGGTTTGGTTGGTGGTTTTGGTAAGGTTGGTGTTGTTTTTGGTGTTGGTCATGCTCATATTGATGCTGCTTGGCTTTGGCCCTTTGAGGAGAGTAGGCGTAAGGTTTTGAGGACCTTCGCAACAGTGGTCACGTTGATGAGGAGGTTTAACTTCACTTATGTTCAGAGTTCTGCATTGTACTACCAGTGGCTTCTTGAGGATGATCCTCAACTCTTCAGTGAGGTTAGGAGGCTTGTTGATGAGGGTAGGTGGATTCTCGGTGCTGGTTGGGTTGAGGCTGATGCAAACATGCTGAGCGGTGAATCATGGGCAAGGCAAATGCTCTACTCACAAAGATTCTACAAGAGGCACTTCGGAAAATACGCAGAGGTACTATGGCTACCAGACACCTTCGGATTCAACCAAACAATACCACAAATAGCAAAACAAAGCAAAATAAAAGCATTC
>NZ_LCTF01000078.1 GCF_001663375.1 Caldivirga sp. MU80 | reverse complement strand
TACCTAATCGCTTTAACACTCCATATTGAGGAGTAGGGTGTTGAATATATTTGCGGTAAAATGCGTGGTGTGGTATAATGGTGTGGTCTTTAAAGATTGAAAGGTTGAATGGGTATGTGTGCCTTATCTGGTGGCCCCGGCCGGGATTTGAACCCGGGTTACGGGCTCCACAGGCCCGCGTGTTGTACCAGGCTACACTACCGGGGCCTTAACGCCTAACTCCTGCCTAACAACCTTATTAGCTTTTCTCCCCACATCCCCCTTAAGCCGGCTTCCTTAACCCCAATAGCACTATATATCGAGTTAAAGTTTATTAATCCCCTCAGCGTTTATAGTGTTGATGGGTGTTTTAGCCTTTATTCAGCGGCTTGGGAGATTACTTAAGCCGAGTCCTTCATATAACCTTAACCTCCTCGTTGACATGCTGCTTAACCTTGTTAGCGTTGATGCTGTTAGCCCTAGGGCTATGTTGGCTAGGAGGCATAAGTTAA
>NZ_LCTF01000013.1 GCF_001663375.1 Caldivirga sp. MU80 | reverse complement strand
GAACCTAAACCTAGTCCTAACATACTTGTACACCGTGAGCGAAGACCTAGCAATGGCACTGTTAATCTATGAGGCCAAGGATGGCTTATTCGAAAAGGCAATAGAAGAATTAAGAAAAGGAGGAGCAGTGGTAAGAGAAGCATACGAAATAAAGATCACTAAAGCAGTAACCTAACTACTGAGGATACCTAACAATGGTCAGGTCTCGCCCTTAAAGGACAGGGAGGAGGTCGTTTCAGAGTTCGGTTCCCTAGGATGTAATGTTTATATCACATGTTAGCAGTTAATTATTTCGCAGTGATGGGTTATTATAGATAGGTAGGTATTTAATTTCTACCAGTTCTCCAACTCCTCACGCAAGCTTCAGTATTAATAACTTAGCTGAGTTAAGCATCGATGCTGGTGATTATGAGGTAACGTTGGTGTTAGTGAGAGCGATAGCATACCGTGTCTCTATACGCATGGTGGTTCATGTCGGTATTCATGATCGAGGAAATTGAATGTTAGGAGGTTTATTCTTCATGGTGCGGGGGGTGGGATTTGAACCCACGCAGGCCTACGCCAACGGATCTTGAGTCCGCCCCCTTTGACCAGGCTCGGGCACCCCCGCTGGGGTTTGGCTTTGGTTATACCCTTTAAACTTTTCCTCATAACGGCATTAAGCTTCGTGTTAGATGTTGCTTGATTTACCGTGGTGGGTTAGGGCTGCTGAGTGTTCTTCTAGTTAATTCGTAGTAGGTTTTGGTCAATGCTTAAAAGGAAGGGTTTACTGGTGTTTTATGCTTGATGTGGTTGGGTCTATTCCTATTGTTGACACTCATGAGCATCTTGAGGCTGAGGTTGATAGGCTGTCTAGGGTTCAAGATCCTTTATCAAACTTCATGCACTATGTTTGTGATGACTTCTTCGCCCAGGGTATGACGCCTGAGGAGTATGCCATACTTACTGATCGTGGGAGGCCTTGGGAGGAGAGGTGGCCTGTATTTGAGAGGTATTGGGATTACGCCAAGACCACTGGGTATGGTTTGGCGCTTAGGATTGCTATTAGGGAGCTTTACGGCATAGGCGACTTGACTAGGGACACTTACCCGAAGTTGGTTGAGGCTGTTAAGAATAGGGCTACTAAGGGGTTCTACAGGTGGGTCCTTGAGAGGGCTAACATTAGGAGGGTTATAATTGATCATGGTGATAACACAGGTGAGTCACTGCCTAAGTTTGATAGGGACCTATTCACCGGTGTTATTAGGTATGAGGGTATTGTTTTCATTAAGAATTGGCGTGACTTAGCCAACGCCTCAAGGAGACTTAAGGCTCCTATACACAACCTAAGTGACCTTGAGTCAGCCTTCAGGAGGTACATTAGGGAGACCCTACCAAACTTCGTGGGTGTGAAAACCTCCTACCCGGCGTATTGGCAATCACTAAAGTTCGAGTACGCCACGTTTAATGAGGCTGAGTATGCGCTTAAGGCCGTTATTCAAGGTAAGGAGGGTTTTAGGGACTATGCACCATCACTAGACACGGTTAAGCCACTTCAAGACTACCTATTCAGGGTAATGCTTAGTGAGATTGAGGCCTTGGGTAAGCCATTTCAAATACACACGGGCATTCAATCAAGCTGCAACGCCGATGGAACACCAACAAACGCAGTCTACAACGCAAATCCAACACTCCTCATAAACCTGTTTAGGGAGTATCCTAGCGTCAAGTTCATCCTGTTTCATGCCAGTTACCCGTACTCCAGGGAGGCTGGTGTTTTGGCTAAGCAGTGGCCCAACGTCTACCTCGACTTATGTTGGATGCATGAGATTAACCCAAAGGCGTACGAGGATATCCTAAGCGAATGGCTCGAACTAGTACCGAACAATAAAATAATGGCATTCGGGGGAGACTACGGATACATAGAAGGAACCTACGGAGCATCAAGAATAGCTAGACAAGCAGTGGCAAGGGTAATACAGGAGAAGGTGGACAAGGGGCACTGGGACAAGGAAGACGCAGAAAAAGTAGCAGGAAGAATACTAAGACAAAACGCAGAAGCAGTATTTAAACTAACCCAATAAACTTAGATTGCTCTAAAAGTAAATTGTGACTCATTTTTGGTTTATATAAAAATCCCAAACTTATTAGATCATTAAAACGCATTTTAAACAATTGCACAGATAAATCGTTAAGTTTTTAAAAGTTCAACTAAAAGGCATTTTAGTATGGTGAATCGTAGGAGGGGAGTGTTGATAGTGGGCTTAGCGGTGGTGGCTGCAGTGGCGTCAATAGTGCTAGCTGACGTAATCTTCGTATACACGGGGACTATAAACGCATACAACATAAGGTCACCGTTGATATTTGACTCAGGCCCAAATGCACCCCCAGCCAGTTCAGCGGCGGCGCCGTACGTGTCCTTTTCACAGACCGGTACAGGCTTCACAGTTAACCTAGCAATCACCAATGCCTCAGCCATATACTACTACGAGGTTGGTCAACTAACGGTAACCGCCAATGGATTCCTCTACGTCAATGATGCAACTATTACGGGTAGTGCAGGTATAGGTGCGTTATACATCTACATAACACCAACCAGCAACCCTAGCTCGCCAGTATGCACCATAACGCTAACCTACTCAAGTGGCAGCTTGACAGCAAGCTACTCAGGAAGTAGTTCAACTAATAATGGGTGTAGTTTACTTGCCGGAACATACTACATAAATATAAAGGTTGTTCCAATCACGCCACTACCGGCCTCATCAGTCTTATCAATCAGTGGCGCAAGTTTATACGAATCAATAACCGTTAACTTCGGCTATAATGTAGTAAACAACGGGCAGGTCACGGTGCCTTCCTAATGTGGTGATGTAACTTGTGGCTTCAAAATACCTTAAAAATTTCCTTATTTATTCCACAGCCTTAGTGGTTATTAGTCTACTTCTGATTGTGTGGACTGCTCAACTTGTACCAACCCTAATTAGGTTCGTAACTCTAACGGGGGTTCCCTATGTTCAAGTGGCGTCTATTAACGTTACCGCTAATGGCGTGTTCATATCATTAACAGTGGTTAATAATGATTCCTTAGGCTTTAAACCAACCGGTGGCTGGGTTGAGGTGATGGATACTGGTCAATTCGGTGTAGTTAATGAAACAAGCCGTTCGCTCACGGCCGTAGTACCGTTAACTAGCCGGTGGCTCAGCTTAGGTAGTGTTGGGGTTAGGGGTTTAATTAACGGTTACCTGAGCGGTAACCCAGCGTACATAGCCTTCTTTGATGTTATACCAGTTCACGTGGTTAACTACATTGATGTATCGGGGATTAGCTATAATGATTGCGTCATCACTGTGACGCTGAACGCAAGTTTAGTGGTTCCCATTGTTATCAATACTGTCAGTAACATGAGCCTCTTCACTAAGTACACGGCCCAATACGTGTTCAACACGTTAACAACATATAGCATTAACATTAAGGTGCCTTCAGGTAACCACCTGGTTAACTTAACCATACCCATTAAGTCTGGGCCTAATGTTTACGCCTTCTCATGCAGCCTAAGCAACAACACTACCTACGTCCTTTACATGCCTACCATAATAACCTATGAATTTCCCAATGGGAATGAGACTACGAGTAGGTTATTCATATACGTCTTCACGTATAGGGGTGGTTAATGTGAGACTTGAAGCCGTAATACAATTAATAATTGCCGCCTTGTTCGTGGCTTCATGGTTGGTGACCCCTATTTGGGCTATTAAGGGTATTAATTACTCAATTTACCTAACCCCCTTGGGATACGTCGTAATTTTCTTTGGAAATAAGGCACTAGTGCCTCCCCCAACGGTTTTCGCAGTATGGCTATTTGCCCTTGATGCAGGTTTGGTGCCTATTATTTGGCGGAAAACTAGGTACCCACTCTACCTGTCTATGATACTGGCCGTGTTATCGTTGACAATGCTTGTTGACACGGTCCTTTTTCAGCAGAGATACCTACAGGTGAGGGGTTATGTGACATCACCTACGCCCAATGGCTACATATATGTTCAACTACCCCATGTGTCAGTCTTTGAGGTGCCGTTTTACATACTCCTAGCGTTGGTGGTAATCACCGTGGTTAACTCAGTTACTGGAGCTAAGTGGACCAATGTGCAGGTTATAATTAGGCGAAGGAAAATCACCGGTGGTAATCAACTGGACATTATCAAGGGGGTGTTAGATAGGGTTGGGGTTAAGTATGAAGATGTTGATAATGGGGTTAGGGTAGGTGGGACTATGGTGCTGCTGAAAGGTAATTCGTTAATTCTAGTTAAGGATTCCATTGAAACTGAGGTTAGCCCTGATGTTGCGCTAGCCGAGTTAGTCAAGGCTGGGGCTGACCAATTGATTAGGACTGCTGGGGATGATTATGAAGGTGAGTAGGGTCCTGCTAATAGCTCTATGCATAATGGCGCTGGTATTGGTAATCAAAGCTGATGTAGTATTCACATACATTGGATTAATTAATGTGTACGTAATTAAATCACCAATAACCGTGGTACCTGGGCAATGCCCATGCGGTTGCTCCTCATGGTCACAAACAAACAATGGCTTCACTACGGCAATAACAGCCTACACACTTAGCATGACTAGTGGTTACGTATTAACCACACCATTTGTTCAATTCAACACTGCCACAGGGGGCACACTAACAATGACCCTTACCCCAAGCAAGTACTTGACTAATGATTACGTGAACGGCACAATAATATACCCAACACCGGGAAGCTTCAGCCTTGGTGTTGGTAATTACCTATTGATACAAAAACTAACCCTAAACACGGCTGTGTCAAGTACTTCAATAACGCTGAGTGGTCAGTATAACTACACACCAACGCCCGGAGTAACATTCCAGTACTCGTTCAGTGAGACCATAAATCCACCTAGTGCCAACGTAATGAACCTACTCAACGGTTTACAAGCCTTCTACGTACCGCACGTGTACCAGGGCGACAATGGAGGTACACCAACAAATCAATGGCCAGTGTATTATGGGCCATCGACAGCGAGCCAGTACTGGAGCTACATATCAACTAGTATAAACCAGCCCGTGCTTAAGATGGTTCCCTCAAGTCAATCCTGGTCCTCGGGCGCCATGTTTTGGCAGGAATACTACAGCGGGGGCTTGGTGACAATATCGATGATTGGTACGTACTCTTACAATAACCCATCAGCCTCCGTATACCCGTATGTGGGTGACGGCTACATAATATACCTATTCTTAAAACCAACAATGTGGGGCATAGGCCCACAATACAATTACTCAATACCCTACGTAGCCTCCAACATCCATACGACGGCCATATCTCCAGTGCAGGGTGACGTGATGTTCCCTCAAAGCAGTGGAACCTACATTGTGGTTGAGTGGAATCCACTGTGGCAGTACGCACGTAGCACAAGCGGTGCCACTGGGCAGTGGGACGTATGGTTAGCAACTAACCCAAACGGTATCACGGCATATGTTAGTCCATACCCATCGCCAAACCTCGGTTGGCCATACGCCGGTTGGGATGGTATTGGTACAGGGGCCTTCCAGCCTAACCCTGGTGACTACATATGCATAACCGTTACCTACAACCCAAGCACAAACACCCTCAGCGGCGTGGCCTATGACATGAATACTGGGCAGTCGGCAAGCTTCACACTAAACCTAAACGGCTACTACACACCACCGGGCAGTGGGTCTTACGTGTTTGGGGTTGATGGGACTAATGGCGCTGGGCAGGCCAATTGGGCCATCGTTTACGTGAATTACCTAAACATAGCGGGCATAGGTGCAGGTAATACTCGCTTAGGCACGCAGATAGGCATGCAAACCACCACATCCATTAGTTACCTAACTGTAACCGGGAATAGGTCATCCATCCATGTGCACATTAGCTAGGTGCAACCATCATCATGGCATTGGTCAAGTCTCATCCTTTAGGATGGGGTTATTTGCTTGAGGTTTTGGTGTGCCGGTTGGTGTTTTGTTTCTTCACCTCAATAGGGCAGGGGGGAGTCATAAGGTTTATAACTCACTGGCAATGCATTCAAATGGTGAGTTGGTGAGTTTGGCTGAGGAGATTAAGCGGGTCTTGATGGAGCACCCGGAGATCCTAGTGGAGGTTCTCACGGCTAAGCCGGAGGTAATCTATGAGGCGCTGGCTAAGTTAACTCCCTGGCAGAACCTGGCCACAAAGGACGACTTGAAGAGGTTAGAGGAGAAGATGGCTACAAAGGAGGACCTGAAGAAATTGGAAGAGAAGATGGCGACTAAGGAGGAATTGAAGAGGTTGGAGGAAAGAGTGAATAGTATTGAGGAAAGAATGGCGACCAAGGAGGATTTAAAGAGACTGGAGGAAAGGATGGCAACTAAGGAGGAGTTGAGGGCGGTCGAGACATCCCTTAGAGAGGATATGAGGAAGGTTGAGGCATCCCTCAGGGAGGATATGAGGAGACTCTGGCTTGCACTAAACGCCCTGGGCGCCAGGTGGGGTGTGTTCAGTGAGGATGCATTTAGGAGTGGCGTTAGGGAGCTGCTTAAGGATGCGGGGTATACCGTGGACAGGTGGGTTTATTACGATGATAAAGGCTACGTCTACGGATACCCAAGCGAGGTTGAGTTGGACATAGTCATTAAGGATGGGAGGACCCTAGCCGTTGAGATAACCTCAGCCTTGAAGAGGGGTGACTTACAGCAGATAAGGAGGAAGGTTGAGTTGTTCGGTATGGTTACCAGTAGGAGGGTTGATGCCGTCTACGTGATAACGCCATTCATACATGACAAGAACCCTGACGCTGTGGCCGCTGTGGCAAGCTCCATGGGGATTAACGTGGTGTGGCCCAGGCCATGAGGGTACTGATGTTAACTTAACCTTAAGCCTATTGGCGGCCACCCCTGGTTATTAGGGGTAGGTTCCTCTCCCTGGCTAGTTCATTAATTGGCTTACCCTTGACAAGTTCCCTAATCACATTAACCAGTTCACCCATGCCCACCCTAACCTGCATCCTAGTGTCCCTATCTCTAACCGTGATTGAGTTGTCCTTCAACGTGTCCGTGTCCACGGTTACGGCTAGTGGTGTGCCTAGGCTATCCCACTTGGCGTATCTGGCCCCTATGGTGCCATTGTCATCATAAACGGCTACGATTCCCTCGTTAATTAATGTGTCCCTAATCCCCCTAGCCACCTTAGCTAAGTCATCCCTACTCACTATCGGTAGGACAGCCACCGTGACTGGTGCTATGTCCCTCGGTAGCTTAAGCACAACCCTCCCCTCGATGGTTGTGTAGGCGTTTTCGAGGGTCACGTAGATTATCCTATCCACGCCGAAGGATGGCTCAACCACGTGCGGTATGAACCTTTCCGTGTTGATTCTCCTCTGCTCAACCTTAACGAAGACCATGTCCCTAGTCACCCTATAGCCATTAACGATGGCCTCACCCCTATTGGTCAACTCCTCAGCCAGTTCCTTGGCATTAACCCCAGCCAGCGCCCTTAGGACTAGGGGGGCTTGTTCACCGTAAACCTCCCTGATCCTGGATGGGTTTGGGTAAACCCTATACTCCTCAACGATCCTAGGCTCCTTAAGTCTCCTAACCGCTGAAATATCCTGCCCACTGTAGGTGGCGTGCCTACTCAGGTCATAGTCACCCCTGTAGGCGTGTCCACTAACCTCAAGCCACCCGAAGCGCTCCGTCTTAACCAACTGGTCGTACACCATCCTTGCGTAGTGGGCTCTCTCATTGGGTAGCTTAGCCATGAACAGCTGCCTCTCCCAGGGCACCCCAAGGCCTTCGAGGAATTTGACGGCCAGGGCCATGTAGAAGGCCATCCACTCATTAGCTACATAACCCCTCTCAGCAGCCTCACCTGGCCTAACAACCCTAGGCTCACTAACACCCTTGGCCACGTCCTCCTCGGTTAGTAGCCTCAACTCAACGTCCTCGACGTCACCTAGGTATGGGCATGAGCTGCTTTGGGGGTCGAAGAAGAGTTCAATCTCCATCTGCGAAAACTCCCTCAACCTAGCCAACCCCTGCCTAGGCGATATCTCATTCCTACCCACCTTGCCGATCTGGGCCACGGCAATGGGTAGCTTCCCCATCACCCTGTATATCCTGTTAAAGTTGACGAACATGCCCTGAGCCGTCTCTGGCCTCAGGTAGCCTGTGTTCTCACTGTAGGGGCCTATGGTTGTTTTAAACAGTAGGTTAAACCTCTGAACGCTGGTTAACTCGCCACCGCAAACTGGGCACTTAATTCCATGCTTCCTGATTAAGCTTGTTAACTCCTCCTCATTAAGGCCCTCCGTCTTGACCTTAATCCCCCTCTTCCCCAACTCCTCCTCAATGAGGTGGTCAGCCCTGTACTTGCGGCCGCATTTACTGCAGGTTACCAGGTAGTCGGTGAAGTTCTCGACATGACCACTGGCCTCGAAGACTATGCCGGGCATTATCATGGGTGTTTCCACCTCGTACGTGAAGTCTATGTAAGGCAGTATGAACATCCTCCTCCACTTCTCCACAATATTCCTCTTCAGTAGGACGCCCAACATGCCGTAGTCGTAGAAGCCGCCCACCTCCACCTTACCCCTGTAAATGTCGAAACTCGGCCAGTAGTAGCCTAACTCCGCTATCACCTCATCAAATTTATCCGACACGGAGGCTCAGGTTGAGGGGGCTTAAATGCTTTCCTAAGCCCAACCAGGTTAATCATTGAGGTAACTAGGGAAATTGCTACGTTGAATGTAGATTAGCATTGTGTTACGTGAGAAACCTTACCCATTCATAGTATCTCCCTGGCGAACTTGTAGTGAACATAAATGTAGGGTGCATCGCCAACAGCAGCCCATAGGGCCGATGCTAAGTAGCCGTGGAGCAGGTTTAGGGTTAGGAGTAGTGTGAATAGTACCAGCATTATGGTCTCAATGGGCGGTGACTTGATGATGGCTAAACCACCCTTGGGCGTCACATCCCAACCCCTGAACCGAAGCCCCAACAACCCCCTTACGTATGAGTAAAGGACCTGTAGACCCATGGCCATTACCATTGCCGATGACCTGCCGGCGGAGTACATGTTTAAGCCCCCCTCCCCATGCCTAAGCGGTATGTAGCCGTAGATGAACGCTAGTGCACCGTATAGGAGTAGTAGCGGTAGTGTAACTAGCCCCACGAGACCCCTCAGGGCCAGTGATGAGGCGCTCACGATTAGGCTACTTAAAACAAAGAGTCCTGGGGTTATGTATTGGGTTAGGAGCATTAAAGCATCCAACTTGACCCTAGCCTCAGCTCTACTCCTCAGTAACTTGCCCATCATCCTCCTTAACGCGTCGGCCACCCCATAGGCCCATTTACTCTGTTGGAACTTAAAGACGCTGTAAGTTCTGGGGTTCTCCACGCCGACCACTTCACCATCGATGAAGTCCACGTCGTAACCCCTTGAAATTAACTTAAGCCATACATATATGTCATCCTGGGGGCCGCTACCACCCCAGGCATCAACATCCTTAAGCGCACTTGCCTTAAACACAGTGCCGGTCCCAACAACAAGCGCAGGTAGACCCCTGACCCTCCTACCACCCTGTATAGTGTCAACTGCCAGCTTCATTGATGCTGAAACGGCCTCTGAGACTAAGGTGTCCCTATTATAACCATACCACCTACCGGCCACGGCAGCCACATGCTTTTTCATTAGGCTGCAGGCGTCTATGGGGAGGTTTGGGTCTATGAGCGAGTCCACGTCCATGGTTAACACGTAGTCGCCGCTTGAGTGTCTGAATCCATAGTCAAGGGCCCCAGCCTTCCCAGCTTGCTTAACAGTTCTCCTAAGCACCTTAACGTTACCCCCAATGCCGTTGAGGCTGCGCCTAAGCTCATTAACGTAATCCTCCTCATCATCAGACACCACTACGACCTCAATGGGGCCAGGCCAGTTAAAACCCAGTGCCCTCTTGACAGCGTTAACAACAGTGCTTAACTGCTCATGCCACGTCGGTATTATCACGCTTAAGGTGCCGCCGTTAATGCATTCACTGGGTTTAATATTCCGTATCCCCCTTTTCCTGTAGGTTACGTAATTGTGCACGTCGTATATTAATACTGCTATTGGGTGAAGCGTCAATATCGCCACTACGGCTGTGGTAACGATGAGGGGGGTGGTCATACTTCAGTGTCATGGTTGCTTGGTATTTAACGATTATTCAATTGGGTTAATGCTTATTTACAACTGGCTACTGGGCTCAGTTATGAGGCTGTTAACCTTTGAGGTTAATGGGGTTGTTAAGGTTGGCCTATACACAGGCAGGGGCATAGTGGACTTACCCAAGGCCTACCTGGCAATTTACGAGGCTGAGTCGGCGCCGGACTTCCTTTACTCAATGAGGAGGTTGATTGAGAGTGGTGAGCCGGCCCTTAGGCTCATTAGCGAGCTGGGTGATAGGGCTATTAAGTCTGGTAGGGGGGACTTGCTCATTAACCCGGCTTCAATTAACTGGCTTCCACCTGTAACCGACCCGGAGAAGATTCTTTGCGTTGCGGTTAATTATAGGGCTCATGGTGAGGAGAGTAGTACAAAGCCCCCTGAGAGGCCTTACTTCTTCCCTAAGTTCAGGAATGCGTTGATTGGTAATGGGCAACCCATAGTTAAGCCTAAGGCGTCCAATAAGGTTGATTGGGAGGTTGAGCTTGGTGTGGTTATTGGGAGGAGGGGTAAGTACATTGATGTTAAGGATGCCCTCAACCACGTCTTCGGCTACGTGGTGACTAACGACATATCCATGAGGGATTGGCAGTTCCCATCAATGGACCAGTTCGGCATGGATTGGATACACGGTAAGTCCATGGATGGGGCAATGCCCGTCGGCCCATACGTGGTCACCAGGGATGAGGTACCTGACCCACACAACCTCAGGCTCACCCTTAGGGTTAATGGTGTTGTGGAGCAGGATGGAAACACAAGGGACTTAATATTCAAGATACCTGAACTAATACACTGGGCATCCCAGGGCATTACCCTTAAGCCCGGTGACTACATATCCACGGGGACCCCTGCCGGTGTCGGCTTCCCGAAGGGTAAGTTCCTTAAGCACGGTGACGTGGTTGAGGCTGAGGTTGAGGGCATTGGCCTACTCAGGAATCCCGTGGTTAATGAGGAGTAACACCGGTGTAGGGTGACGGTTCACCGCGCCTCCAGGATAAGGCAGCCTTAAGTAGGGCTAGGAATAATGGGTGGGGTCTCGTTAACCTACTCCTGAATTCTGGGTGGAATTGGGTTGCTATGAAGAAGTAGTGGTTGTGGAGTTCAATGGCCTCAACCCTAGGTACATCAGCCCTCATGGCCGAGAACACTAACCCAGCCTCCTGAAGCTGCTTAAAGTACCTCGGGTTAACCTCATACCTGTGCCTATGTCTCTCCTTAATCCTCAGGGAACCGTAAACCCTATGCATGATGCTGCCCTCAACAATGTTAATATCCCTATTACCGAGTATCATGGTCCCACCCATTTTATCGATGCCCTTCTCCTCCGGTGTTATGTCTATGACTGGGTTAGCTGTGTCGGGGTTGACCTCGGTGGTGTGGGCATCCTTAAGACCAAGCACGTCCCTTGCGTACTCCACCACCGACAGTTGCATGCCGTAGCAAATGCCCAACATGGGTATGTTGTTCTCCCTGGCGTGCCTAATGGTCATAATCTTCCCCTCAACCCCCCTGGCGCCGAAGCCTGGGAGTATGATGTAGGCGTCGGTCTCCATCTTAGTGAGTACATCTGGGTCCTTCTCCACCTCCTCTGAGTCACACCAAATTATCCTAGGCTTAACCCCCAGCCAGGCCGCCGCATGCTTAATAGCCTCAACGATGCTTATGTAGGAGTCCCTCAACTTAACGTACTTACCGCATAACGTTACCCTAACCTCCTCCGTGGCGTTAATCATTGCATCAACCAACTTGGGCCAGTCACCCCAATTAGGCTCATTCACCTTAGCCCTAAGCAGCTCGGTGAGGCTATCACCCAACCCCTGTTCATCAAGTATCAGGGGTACCCTGTATATGGTGTCTACGTTGTAGGAGTTGAATATGAGTCGCTGGGGCACGTTGGTGAACAGGGATACCTTAGCCTTAACATCACTGCTTATGGGTTTGGTTGACCTAACCACTATTATGTCGGGTTGTATCCCAACCCTCCTAAGCTCCATGACGCTGTGTTGGAGTGGCTTTGTCTTGAACTCGTCGGTTACGTCAAGTAT
Source organism: Caldivirga sp. MU80 (assembly GCF_001663375.1). Taxonomy (GTDB): domain Archaea; phylum Thermoproteota; class Thermoprotei; order Thermoproteales; family Thermocladiaceae; genus Caldivirga. The sequence goes on along the minus strand of NZ_LCTF01000013.1, from coordinate 41,663 downwards.
CAGCACCGGCGCCACGTGAACAAACGCAACCCTACCATTCTCCTCAAGCCTCATCTGCCTAGCGGCCTCTAGGAATGGTAGGCTCTCGTAATCACCCACAGTGCCCCCTATCTCAACCACCACCACGTCCCAGCCCTCACTGGCTATTGACCTAATCCTAGCCTTAATCTCATTGGTTACGTGTGGGATTAACTGGACGGTCTGCCCCAGGTAGGACCCCTTCCGCTCATTGTTAATGACGCTTAGGTAAACCTGCCCGGAGGTTATATTGTGGTTCTTGGATAGTTCAACGTCGAGGAACCTTTCATAGTGCCCAAGGTCAAGGTCCGTTTCGCCACCATCGGCGGTTACGTAAACCTCACCATGTTGGTAGGGGTTCATTGTACCAGCGTCCACGTTTAAGTATGGGTCTATTTTAATGGCGGTTACCGAGAGGCCCCTAACCTGGAGGATCTTAGCTATGGACGCCGTGGTAATGCCCTTACCAACACTGCTCATTACTCCGCCTGTAATAAAAATGAACGCCGTCATGAAGCTTCATTAATGCGTTGCTTATAAACCTAACGAATTCAAGACCCAGTATCTACGTTACCCTTTTAAGATTCCCAGTGTTGAATGAGCAATGCAGCCACCCTACAATTACCCGTATCAACATGCCCAGGAGCGTAAGGGGAGGGGTTTGGGGTTAGTCTTAATAGCCATTGGCCTAATCTTGATGATAATTGCTGTGGTTTTGGCATACATGGAGTACGTCAATGCCTCACCCCTGGATAAGTACCTTGGTTCAAGTCCAAGCATTAATGGTGTACTTGAGTTAATAGGCTACGTGACCTATAAGTCAGTCTTCATAGTCATCATTGCGTGGATTGGCTCCATGATAATGGCTAGGGGTGTTCAATCCTATGTTGGGCAAGGTCGTTGAGGCATTTCTAATACTCATCCTGGCTATTGAGGTTTTCGCAATGCTGCTCTCAATGGCATCCATTATTAAGGGTGTATCAATAACCGTGAATCAGGTGGGCAACATATACACCACCAGGATATGCCTAAGCAATGTTGCCCCCATGAACGTTGGAATCTACGCGGGTTCAAGCGGTGTGATGCTTCATCCAGGTCAGTACGGCTGCTTGGTCGTTAATTCAACGCAGCTCCTAAGCAACATTACGTTAGCCGTCGGCCTATTCAACGTTACCCTTGGTGTTGGTTATGCCAAGTAGGGTTAAGTCGGTGGTCAGTAATGTAATTGCGGACATAGTACTACTACTGATCCTATACCTACTCTTCAGCCTAATGGGCTACGCAGTCTCATTAACCGGCCTACTATTGGTGGTGGTAGCCGTTGTGGCCGCTGGGGTTAGGTCCATAGTTAAGGGCACTGACCACTCCGTGTTTGCGCTGGTGGCGTCGTTAATCGAGGGTTTGGCCCTACTCTCCCTATTCACCATAAGCATAGGCCCAACCTCGTTCATGGGGGTGACCACCGTGTCCCTGTCACCAACGCTCTACTACATAGTCGCATTGTCAATTGTGGCCTACCTGCTCTACACCATGATTGATGATACGCTTTCCACGGACTAACCTACGGCAGTCTGCGGGTGTTGAGGAACTCGGCAACCGCATTGGGCATGTTGGGGAGGTCCATAATGCTCAATACACCTAACCTAATGGATGCTATCTTGTTTGCGAACCTGCATGAATTAAGGTCACTAAGCCCCCTTAACACACCCATTATGTATGCTGCGTTAAAGGCATCACCAGCCCCAACAGTGGTAATGATTCTACTGGGCTTGGTGGCTGGGCACCTAGTTGCCTCACCACCACTGATGAGTAATGCCCCCTTACCACCTAGCTTAACCACGAAGGTTCCCCCACTCCCCCTCATAAGCCTAATGGAGTCCCTGAACCCTGAGTTGTACAGGGCCTTGGCCTCAGAGTCGTTGAGTAGAATAGCCTTGAAGACTCTGGTTAGGTTAGGTATGTGGCTTCTAATAACGCCAGCCGCCGGCCCTGGGTCAAGGAACAGTGAACTGCCGTCCCTCAACCCAGCTTCAATAATCTTCATGACAGTCTCCCTAACCGTGGCTGAGTGGGGGATGTTGAAGCCACTTATGAAGATTGCCTTAGACTCCTTAACAATGTCCTCATCCGCATCCGTAGGTTTTAAATGCTTACCAGCCCCTATGAAGCCTATGAAGGCGTGCCTCCCCTTATCATCAATTATGTTGTTTGAGATTGAGGTGTAGGCGCCCTTAACCCTCCTTATGAGGCCTGTGTAAACCCCAGCCTCATTAAGCATTTTCATGAGTAATTCAGCTGCGTAATCATCACCAAGCGCATCCACCACAGCTACCTTAAGGCCGAGTTTACTGGCCACCACTGCGACATTGCATGCGCCACCAGGTGATGGTACTGGTTCGCTGGTTAACGCAACATCATTAACCCTAATGGGTAGGTACTTGACCCTGTAGTAGAGGTCAAGGACGCAGTCTGACACCACAAGTAGGTCGAACATATTTTCACTTACCCCAAACCCTCACACTAACCCCCCTCCCGGTCTCGATGCCTGCTATGTACCAAAGGATGCTTGCCGCAGTGCCGACGCTGAATATTGCCGTATCCATTATTAAATACATGTTTATGGGTATGTAGGCTGAGGTGAATATGACTGGTATTGAGCCGCCTAGGGAGATTACCCTCACTAGTGCTGTGAATGTGCCTCTCCTGCTAACTCTCCAGTACTCCGACTTAAGCGTGTCCTCGGTTAGGAAGTAGGCGTTGACCAGTACTGAGAACGTTATGTATAGGGGCCAGAATAGGTTTAGGTTACTTGACCAGTGGTTAACAGTAATGGCGATGGCCAGTGACGTTAAGGACACCCCAACTGATGATGCCAATAGGAGTAGTCTCCTGCTCACTGAATCCGCCAGTAGGCTTATTGGGATGCCGGATGCGAATGAGGCTATTGAGAAGACTAGGATTAACTGGTTGGTTAAACTGGGTAGGAAGTATGGGCCTAGGGTTAGGGCCAGTAGGCTAAAGCCAGCCGTGTAGGCCCACCCAATTAACCCACCCACAAGCACCCTAAGCCACATCGGTGGTTGATTAACGGTAGTAATGGGCCACATGGAGGCACTGCTTCCATTTGCATTCACCTTAAGGAATCTTTCAACCTCTCCAGCGGCCACATCACCCTTACCCACCGCCTCAAGCCACATCACGGACTCAGGCAGCATGCCCCTAATCACGTAGAGTATGGGTACCGTGACCACTAGGGTTAGGCCTATGGCCAGCCTTTGCATCAACACTGATGATAGGTTGAGGAAGGCTAATGCAGATGCCAGTGTGCCACCCAGGTTTGTGAAGTTGAGCACAAGGAAAACGACCCTACTCCTAACCCTCCTTGGGAAGTACTCATGGGTAGCCGCCATAACCGTGTTATACTCCCCACCCGTCGCCATTAGTAGTAGGCTCAGGAACAGTAGTAGCGTAAGGTACCCGCCACCTATTGTTAGGCCAATGGCTCCCACAATGTACATCAGCAACGTTAGATACAAGGTGTTCCTCCTGCCTATTAAATCAGATAAAGGCCCCATGGTGACTCCGCCAATGAGTAGCCATAGGGGTGGCCATATGGTTAATAGGGCTGTCAGGTACCTTGGCACCGAGACCCAGCCGGTTGCTATGTATGATATTGAGTATATGTAGGCCTCAATCATGGTGCTTAAACTAAATGAAACCAGGGCAATTGTGTGAACCAAGCCCCAACCGGACTCCTCAATCACCGAGGACACAAAAATTAGGATAATTATCCTATTTAAAAGCTTTACCTGAACATTAAACAACAATACCTAACACCATCACGTTCAATAATCACTTGAGCTTATCATCATGGCTAACCTATATGGTGTTAGGTAGCATAATCTGAAGAAAACACCACCTAACATCAGCATAATTTTTATATTAAACATATGAGCATCACCTACCTTAATTACTAATGAATAACCCACTCAACACATGATAATGCTAGCCATGAGGAGTGTTAGGCTATACTTTCTGTAGATTTTACTACCTAACACCACACAAACTAATAGGTGTTAGGTAGAATAACCTTCAGGTTATTCTACCTAACACTTTAGACCCCATGCTCATTTGCTTAGTGCAATGTATTGTCTTAAGGGGCTATCAGCTAAGGTGTTAGGTGGTATTTTCTTCAGATTATTCTACCTAACACCATATTTCGATCACTTAACAATACCGGCGTTGGGTTGTTACAACTGAAAGTCTTGTCCTTCAGGGTGGGGAGGAGGTCAGTTGCCTTTATGCCCGTGTTAGTAGGTTATTAGTTGGATAGGCTTTGCTATGCTTTTAAAGGTGTAGTTAGTTTAGGTGTTATGGTTAAGTATGATGCTGTGGTTATTGGTGCTGGTCATAATGGGTTGGTGGCGGCTAATTACCTAGCCTCAAGTGGCCTTAGGGTCCTTGTGGTTGAGAGGAGGGGTGTGGTAGGTGGTTTGGCGGCCAGTGAGGAGCTTAGGCCAGGTTTTAAAATGCCCACGGGCGCCTATGTGTTGAGCCTATTTAAGGGTAGGTTGATTAGGGAGCTTGGTTTAGATAAACTGGGCCTTAGGGTCTACCTGAAGGAGCCGGGCCTATTCCTACCCTTCCCAAACGGTGGGAGCATAATGATTTGGCCTGATGAGGGTAGGACGGTTAAGGAGGTTGAACGCTACTCCAAGTTAGACTCCCTAAACTACCCAAGGTGGGTTTCCTTCTGGGGTGCCTTCGCATCGCTCATAGACCCGCTCCTTTACCTACCGCCCCCAAGCCTAGAGGAGCTTATTGACGAGGTTAGGAGGCTAGCCCCCTTAATGGGGGTCTTGAGGGGTAGGGCTGAGGCCTTCATTGAGGAGTTTGCGTATGCCTTAACCACAAGCGCCGCTAGGATGCTTAACGATTACTTCGAGTCGGAGGAACTTAAGGCTGCCTTAGTTGAGGATGGGGTTGTGGGCACCTTCGCCGGCCCATACACACCGGGTACAGCCTACGTGCTGGCCCACCACGTCATGGGTGAGGTTAACGGTGTTAAGGGAGCCTGGGGTTACGTTGAGGGTGGCTTAGGTAGGTTGAGTGAGCTTTTAGCTGAGAGGGCGAGGGGCCTTGGGGTTGATGTACTGCTTAACGTTGGTGTTAGAAGGATACTGGTTAAAGATGGTTCAGTTACGGGGGTTGAGTTAACGGATGGTAGGGTTGTTGAGGCTAGGGTCGTTTTATCAAGCGCAGATGTTAAAACCACCATGCTTAACCTCCTAGACCCAGACATACTGAGTGGGGATGTTAGGAGGAGGATAAGTAACATTAGGTCGATTGGGGTTTCGGCTAAGGTGATCGGTGTTCTTAAGGAGCTACCTAAGTATAGCGTCAAGGATGCGGACCCCATGATTGGGCATAGGGCCTCCGCATTAATAATGCCGAGTGTTGACTACGTTGAGAGGGCTTACCGTGACGCCCTCTCGGGTTCCTTCAGCAGGGAACCGTGGATATCGATAAACATACCCACGGTCTACGACCAGTCAATAGCTGCGCCGGGCTACCACGTATTCTCAATGTTCATCCAATACGCCCCTAGGACACTTAAGTGGGGGCCTGAGGATAAGGCTAGGCTTAGGGAGGTTGTTTATGAGACTGTTGAGCAGTACATGCCCGGCTTTAGGGATAGGGTTATCTTCGACCACGTGTTAACACCGCTGGATTACGAGGTTGATTACGGTACAGTTGGGGGTAACATATTCCACGTAGACATGACCCTTGATCAAATATTCACGAATAGGCCAATGCCAGGTATGTCAAGGTACTCAACGCCGATTAAGGGGCTTTACCTATGTGGGTCGGATGCCCATCCAGGGGGTGGGGTTACAGGTGCCCCTGGGCGTAATGCGGCATTAACAGTGCTTGAGGATCTTGGGTTAGTTAAGCGTAGCAGGGTGCTTAACCTACTTGACTTATTAACAATGGCCATTAAGCTGCTTAGAACATGAAGGCTTGGATTACTGGTTTAAAATGGCTTACCTAACGGGCTTCTGCTTCTTACCGAGCAATATAGCCTTAAGGCTGACGCCGTTAACCTTAGTAACCTTAAACCTAACGCCAGGCAGGTCACCGTATGCCCTACCCTCTGACCCACCTATCCTCTCAATTACCACCTCATCATGCTCATTAATCACGTTCAAACCACCATCCCAAGGCACGAAGGCGGTGACAACCTTACCATTCTTAGTTAACTGAACCCTAACGCAGTTACCCGTGACGAAGCCGTTGGCTATGAAGTTGTGGTGCTCGCTCTCTGTTGTAACATCCCACAGCTTATCATTCCACTCCACGGGTCTCACCTCGGAGACTACATCCCAGACAAACCCTGAATCACCTAACCCTAACGTGGCTTCGTTAACCCACCTGTTGAAGGGTACGCCCTTAACACCCCTACGTAGGTACTCATAGGCTAATACAGCCAGGTAATCACCCCTCCTATTGTATGCGTAGCCTATTCTCCCGAATAATCTCATTAGGTTCTCAGCATCATTACGTATGGATATTCCCAGCCTAATGACGCTAACACCGCTCTCCTCTGTTATGTCAGGGTAACTAAACACCGATGCCTCCACCCCGAATTCGGAGAGCAGTGCCTTAATGTCGTTTAGGAATGCCTCGCCCTGCTTCGCTAGGTGCTTAACCTTACGGATGATTAACGTTGGTGGTTCGAACGCATCCCCATCACCATTAACCTCAGGCTTACTTAACGCCCCACCTAGGTAGGCGGCTAGGAACTCCACCTTAACGTCTAGGGGTGCTTCCATTACCCAGCCAGGTACCCTGAAGCCTTGAGTAACCTTATCACCCACGGGTACGCCTAACGCCTTAAGGAGTGTGAATAATACCGTTGAATCTACGATTATTACGTAGGACTTACCCCTAATTACCTGGGTTAAGCCATTGCCCAGTGTGATGGAACCTTCCCCATATTCACCGACCTTTAAAACCCTGAAGCCGAGCTCAACCAGGTCATGGGCCACCTCCTCTAGGTCCTCAAGTTCACCATCAAATATAACCCTACCCTCATTTTCACTGTAACTTAAGGATCCACTGCTAAGTAGGCGTCCAACAAGCCTGGCGATTCTGTGAATATTCTTATTACTATATCTAAGTGGCATTAGCTCAAGTTCCCTAAGCCTGTCTACCACCTCGTCAACATTGGAGTTGGGGGGTACGGCTTTCTTAACATCCTCCTCGGTTAATATGACCCTATTGTCGTTAAGTGATGCTGCATCAATAGGCTCCCTGGGGTATACGATAACGTAGTCGCCGGGCTTAACATCCTTAAGCGGAATGACACCCCTACCCGTGTATATTGGGTGATCCCCACTGGCGATCAGCCTCCTACCATAAGTGGTCCTTAATTCGTAGACCCCATCCTCCTTAAATTCCTCAGGCTCTATATGGAAGAAATCCACTAACCCAGTCTCCTCAATGGATTTACCATCCCTATTAAGGTGGATTATGGTTACGTCACGCCAATGGCCACTCAGGTTTATGATCCTGGTTGCAACCCTGGGCGTTAGGTTAATCAGCGTGTCCGGGGTTACGCACTTCCTGACTGCGGCGTTTGGCTTCCTAGCCTCAACGCCAACCTTCTCAAGAACTATGCCCCTTGCCATCGGGGCACCCTCCAGTGGGTCGTACTTCTCCGAGAACTTTAGAGCCCTCCTCTTATAGTGTATGTCACTCCACCTAAAGCGCTGTCTCTTCCTCTCTAGCTTCCTGGCTGCATATAGCCCTAGTGGGCTCTTTTTACCACTCACAATGGGGCCCTTGGGTTAGCCTTAATAAGCGTTATGGTATCTTAACGTTGTCTATGTCGAAGTACCTCTTGGCCAGTAGTATGGCTCTCTTCAGGTTCTTGTGGTATTTACCTAGGGCTATGCCCTTCTCCCCCTCCTCAACCCTGACCACGGCCACCTTACCGTTATTGGGTAGTTTGTTTATTGAGACGTTAAGTACCTTAGCCGGGTAGAGTGCATTCCTAAGCAGCTCCTCCGGGTCGTCTCCGTATTCCACTATCTCGACATCCTTACCCAGTAGGTTCCTCAGCTTCTTAACGTTGATGCCGCCCTTCCCAACCGCGAGCGGCGCGAAGTTCTTGTCAACTATGAATATGACCCTGTTGAACTCGGGGTCGTATATGGCATCCCTGGGTGTTATGCCCGTTACGCTCTCAAAGAGTGCCGCGTACCTTAACTCCTCGTCTGTGAGTATTATTCGACCCCTACTTCTGGACATTTGGACCACCGGCAATTGACAGTATGTTGCTCTCCCCTGGGTCAATCACAGTAACCACAGCCACCTTATGGCTCCTCCTTAAGGCACCACCCAACTCCCAACTAGTCCCCGCATACGTCACCACTGGCACTTGAGCCAGCTTGGCGTACCTCTCAACATCCTGCCTAATGCTTGGTGGCGCATTGGCGGCTATTATTACCAGTTTAGCATCCCCATTTAGTATCGCCTTTATTGATTGCCTGGTGCCCATGGTTAATCTACCTGTATTGGCTACAACTTGCAGTTCTCTCGCTATATCTATCATTCACCTCCACAATCCCTTGGATTTTTATAAATCTTTCGCCCACATGAGCTAATGCCCTTAACCGACTGAGATTAACATGCCTCCCTTAACATCCCCCTCAGGATTCAGCCACCTCTATGGATAGTCATCACGGCGAGGTGTATGGCCGGCTACGGGGTGATCAATGAATGGCAAGTCTCACCCTTTAGGGTGGGGTTGTCCCACTACGTGGGTTAGGTTTTTAACCTTGGTTTTGTGCTTAATTTGGTGTCTCGTGGGTGCCCTCCCCTGGTGAACTTAATAAACATGGGGAGCGGGGGCTGACTTCTCCCGCAATGCCAGGGGAGGGCGTCTACGAGGTCAAGCCCACGAATAGGAGGACTAACGTAGTCCGTCTCCTTCCAAATGGTGCACAAGAGAGGAAGCTTAGGAAGCTAGCTGATGCCTGTGCGAGACTTTGGAACGAGCTGAACTATGAGAGGAGACAACAATTCTTCCGCGGTGAAGGTATAGACTTCAGGGGTACATGGAGCAAGTACTATGAGAAATACAAGGGCATACTTGGTGTTAATGCCCAAGCGGTTATGCAGAAGAGTAATGAAGCATGGAACGCATTCTTCTCACTCCTCAAGCTGAAGAAGGAGAACAAACTACCACCTTTCATGAAACACGTCTCGCCACCTGGCTACTGGAAGGATAGTGTGACTAAGCAGAGGAGGCTGATACTTGTGGTTAGGCAGGATAGGTATGTTGTGGATGAGCAGAGGCATGTCCTCATCCTAAAGGACTTTAAGATGGCTATTAAGTTCACTGGGAGGCTCAGATGGTACGGTAAGCAGGGCAGATTAGAAATAATTTATGATGAAACAAGGAATGCCTGGTATGCATGCATACCGGTGGAGGTTGGTGTTGAGGAGACGAAGACTGGAAGGAAAAGCAAGCACATTGTGAAGGGTGAAAGGAAGGTGATTCAAGTTGAATCGCCTAAAGGTAATAAGGTTGCATCCATTGACCTGGGTATTAATAATTTGGCTAGCGTGGTTGTTGATGACGGTACTTGGCTACTCTACAAGGGTGTGAGGGTTAAGGAGGATTACTTCTACATGCAGAGGTTGATTTCGAGGATTCAATCCCTGAGGGACACACTCAAGGGTAAATTGCTGAGTGACGCAATCGATGAGTTGAACAGAGAAGTAAGGAGGCTGAGTGGAAAATTAAGGAGGAGGCTACTCCACCTATACAGGAACCTTGCAAGCCACCTAGTCAAAACACTCCACGAGCTAGGAGTCTCAACAATATATCTGGGTTACCCATTCAACATCGCTCAACAGAAGGGTAATAAATTCAACACGAACATGTGGAGTTACAGCAAGTTGATGGAGGCCATTGAGTTAAAAGCCCAAGAGTATGGGATTAGGGTATTTGAGGTTGTTGAGTACAACACCTCAAAATACTGCGCCTACCACGGTGTGGAAGTTAAGAGGCATCCAAGGGGAGTAGTCAGTTGCCCATTTGGGCATAAGCTACACAGTGACTTAAACGGGGCATTAAACATAATGAGAAGAGCCATTGGAAAGATACCCCCAGTTATTAAGAAGCCCCTGTCATTCATCGTAGACCACAACAAAGTAGCCCCCACAAAAAGGGAGGTAACACCCAAGACCCCAGAACACCCCCACCCTTTAAGGCGGGGAGGGGGTCAGTACACCCCTGAGTGAGTTTATGTTCCTAAAGTGCTTATTCATGTACAGTGCCCTCTCTATGACCTCCCCTAATGGCTCTAGTTCGTAGAATATCTGTGTCTCAAATACCCTAACCTCCACGCAACCCTTACTGCATATAGCCGTGGCTAATGAGTCCATTGTCAGCGGCCTCTTCTCCTCATTAATGAGCCTTTCAGCTAGTTCAACCACCCTGTGGGGTAGGTAGGCCTCGACACTGCCGTTAGGTCTCTTTACTATTAAGCCGTGGTAGCCGGGTATTAGTATACTGCCCAGGTTGCTGATGTTGACCTGTCTGGGTTGGTTGTTAACGGTTACCTCGATTACTATTCTCTTAACCTCGCTGGGTGATAGGGGGCTGTACTTAGGTGAGTTGAAGGCTGCATGCCTAGCTATGGTCACCACGTCATCGTACAGGTTCCTCATTGGGTAGGGTGATCCAATATTCCCCCTAAGCTCCCTAACCCTAATGCCATTGCTTATCCTAATCTTCTCAATGGAAACCCAGACGCCTAGGCTCATCGCCCTGAGTCTCTCAGGGATGTTAGGCTGCTGGGTCTCTAAACCAAGCCTACTCTCGATGGCGTACCTAGCCAGCTTAACCAATGCAGCGCCGTCGCTGAGCGACAATGGCTTAAAGAAATCCATCAATGTTAATTACCCTTGGTTAAGTTTTAAGTTTCACCCAATCATTAACCTGTAATACCCATGTATGATCATAACACTAGCAGTGTTTACCTCCACATCCAGTCTAAATCCCAGGGTTTAACCAATGAGTCGGCGTATCTACAGGTGCAGTGGTTACTAGTAGACATTAGTGGGAAAATAGCCTTAACCTAAATCCTGAAAATGTTTAAATGCTAAGCAAAGGACGGTTGCGAGTATGGCAAAGCAACCACCAGTACCGCTGCTAAGTAATGGTAAGAGGGTCGATGGTAGGTTACCTGAGGAGCATAGGCCAGTTACCATGCAGGTTGGCGTACTACCCAACGCCAATGGGAGTGCCCTAGTGGCCTACGGCAACACAGTCGTCTTAGCCGCCGTTTATGGGCCTAGGGAGCCTATACCACGTTACATAACGGCCCCTGACAAGGCGGTGATTAGGGTTAGGTACCACATGGCCCCGTTCAGCACTGATGATAGGAAGAACCCGGCCCCAACTAGGAGGGAGATTGAGATCAGTAAGGTGGTTAAGGAGGCCCTTGAGACCGTCGTCTTCCTAGAGCAGTACCCCAAGTCAACCATAGACGTCTTCCTTGAGGTCCTTCAGGCTGATGGAAGCACCAGGGTGACGTCCATAACGGCCGCGTCGTTGGCGCTGGCGGATGCTGGGATACCGCTGAGGGACTTGGTGATTGGGGTGTCTGTGGGTAAGGTGGGTGACACAGTCATAGTGGATTTAAATAAGCTTGAGGATAACTACGGAGACGGCGACCTACCCATAGCCATAGCCTACAGGAAGGGTTGGATACTGCTGATGCAGCTTGACGGTGTTTGGAAGCCCAGTGAGGTTAAGAGGGGCCTTGAACTGGCCTTTAAGGCGGCTGAGAACATCTACAGGAGCATGAGGGAGACTTTAAAGGGCAGGTACATGACGGTGGTTCAGCAATGAGCTACCCATTCGAAATAATACCATCACTTAGGAGGGAGACGTTAAGGAGGCTGATAAGTGAGGGTAAGAGGCCTGATAATAGGCAGTTGCTCAGCATGAGGGACCTATCGATAAAGGTTGGCGTAGTTAAGACCGCTGACGGCAGCGCCATAGTTAACCTAGGCAACACAAAGGTCATAGCTGGGATTAAGTTTGAGTTAGGTAAACCCTTTGAGGATACCCCTAATGAAGGCAACCTAATCGTTAACCTAGAGACCCCACCACTGGCTGCCCCAACATTTGAACCCGGCCCACCTGATGAGAATGCCATTGAGATTGCCAGGGTTATTGATAGGGCTCTTAGGCACAGCAACTACATACCACTGAGGGACCTGGTGATAATACCTGGTAAGTCGGTCTACACAATGTGGATAGACATATACGTCCTAAACCACGACGGCAACCTAATAGACTCCTCCATGCTGGCAGCGGTCTCGGCAATAGCCAACGCCCAGGTGCCGAGGGCTATAATTGACGGTGATACGGTTAAACTGGATAAGTCAACGAAGATTCAGCTCAACGTTAACCCCCAGAATATGCCGCTGACGGTGACCTACTACAAGATAGACAAGTACCTAATAGTTGACCCAACCCTGGAGGAGGAGGTCATGAGTGACGGTAGGTTCACCGTCGCCTCAGATGGGGAAAACATAGTAGCCCTTCAGAAGGGTGGTGGCTACTTTACACCTGAGGAGGTTGACTCTATGATAAACAGTACGTTAAGCATAGTCAAGGATCTTAAGGTTAAAGTACTTGAAATGATTAAAAATCCAACAGGGTCATTAATGCTTTAGAATCGTCACCAAAGGTTTTCTATCTAATTTAAAATACAAGACCTGTTAAGGAGACATGAGACCACGCCCACCACCGCATTTTGAGATTACATCGTAATTTAACTAAATTTAAACCAAGCGATACAATGGGATTTTACTACTTCTTAACTACATCATTAAAGGTGGCAATGGTCATATCTGATGGAACCTTGGCTATATTGCCTATCCTGGTCATTACAAGCACCTTAACACCCTTACTGACCGCCGCATCAACGAGCCTCTGGGTCCCAACACCATCAAAAACTATTGCATATGCGTCACTGATCTGTTGAAGTGCATCCAATAGGTCCCTAACAGGTACCCTCTTCAATGCGTTCCAGTTCTTATCGTAGATAATAGCCTCCAGTGTTCCAACTAGTTTATTCACCTCATCAATCACGTTTGATGGTAATTGAGGTGGTTGCTGGATCACCTGGGCCTGCTGAGGCAGCTGGGTTGCTTGCTGCTGAGTTTGCTGCGCCGGAACCTCAATGGACTGAGCCTGTTGCGTTACTTGAACCTGCTGTGTCTGGGTGACCTGTACCTGCTCAGGTTGTTGAGCAGCGCCAGTTGCCTGGGCCTGCGCCTGCTCCATCTGCCTCCTACTCTCCTCAATCACCTGCCTATCCCTCTTACCCAACTGGTTTAGGTACTCCTCCACAGGTATCTTGTTCCTAAGGGCCTTTGCAATCTCCTTAGCAGTCAACTGCTCAACCTCCTTACCCGGTGGTGCCCTGGCCACGTAATCTATGTCAGCTACCTTAAGTAACTCCCTAAGCACCATTTCACCACCCCTATCCCCATCCGTGAAGGCTATGGTTGTCTTCTTACGGCTTAACTCAACAACGGTCTTGGGTATACCACCACTGGCCCCCTCTATGGCTATAACATTCCTGTAACCATGCTTAACTAGGTTTATCACGTCAGCCCTACCCTCAACAATAATGACCGTGTCCGATGCCTCAACATCCGGCCCAGCCGGTAGACCCTCCGGGCCGTATGAGACTATTTCACTCTGCTTAACTTCACTAAGCAACTTATCCATAAGCTCCTTAGTGTCCGGTATGGTCTCCCTCTCAACATGTTTAATAAGCTCCTTAGCCCTATCAATTATCAACTTACGCTTCTCACTCCTCAAATCCTTAATCGTGTCGACTTGGAACTTGGCGTTGTAAGGCCCCACCCTATCCACGGTTTCAAGCATCGCAGCTATTAGGGCTGTTTCGTAGTGGTTTAGGTTTGAGGGTACGTAAACCTTGCCAACGGTCTTATCACCCTTATGCTCAACCTCAACCTCAATCCTACCTATCCTACTTGTGTTTTGAAGTTCCCTAAGGTCCAAGTCAGGGCCCAGTAGGCCCTCTGTTTGACTGAATAGGGCACCTATTATGTCTGGCTTATCCACGGTGCCCTGTACCTCGAAGTTTAGTTCTATCAGGTACTTGGCCGTTATGGTTAATGCACCCATTAACACCACCCAGTGGTAACCACGCTAAACAGCCGCCCTTATTAATGTTTCCAGCGGCTACACGTAAACCACCAGCTCACGGCGCATGTACCCTACTTTAACGTAACCTTGAATGGATGGAAAACTATTAATTTCGCTTCCCTGGGCTTCATTAGCAGTTGGTTGAACAGAGGGCCCAGCGGCATTAAGAGCAGGGATAGCGATTGGCCGTGGATGCGCTGATGCCTTCGCTGAATGGAGTTTAAAACTTTCACCATCACCCAGCACCCGTGGTCGTAAGCTTGGTGGCTTGAATTCCATGCGCGTGAGGGGAGCAAAGGGGCCCCTTTAACCCTTCATAGGCCTGGTTCCCCAGGTCTCCAGGAGGAGTCCCCAGTTGAGTCATTACCTACCTGTTTTTAAGCCTTAACCCAGTAAACTTAAAACACGGTTACTAACCCTAAAGCTTAGTGATTAGGCGCGTTGGTCCTGACCTGTGATGATAGACGGACGGAATGACCAATGTTGCAAATGCCACCTAATCCTCAGTGGCTAGCATTTTTAAACAGCGGTCTGAATCTCAAGTAGTGAACGTGCAGTCTGTCAAGGCTTTGGTGCTTAGGTTTCAAAGCGGTGAGGTGGTGGTTAGGCTGGATGTGGCTAAGTCACCCATAACGGCAACTAGGCTACTAAGCATGCTTCCCGTTTCAACACCCTTCACTAGAATAGGTTCACTGATAACAATACCCCTGGACCTGGGTTCACTGCCGGAGACCTTTGAGGTTAAGGTTAGGAGGGGTGAGTTGTGCTATAGGCCGAACACAAAGCAGTTGATACTGGCTACTGAGGACGTTCAAATAGGCAGTAGGATAAACCCACTCGGCATGGTGGTTTCCAACATTGACCTACTGGACTCTGTTAAGCCTGGCAT
Source organism: Caldivirga sp. MU80 (assembly GCF_001663375.1). GTDB lineage: Archaea > Thermoproteota > Thermoprotei > Thermoproteales > Thermocladiaceae > Caldivirga. Next base: position 26,487 of record NZ_LCTF01000013.1, on the reverse strand, counting down.
AGTGACGATAATGCCGGTTAGCGCCGAGGGTAAGCAAAAGCCTAGTTAGTGATAACGAGGGCAAGCCTACCTCTTCCAGGGATGGGGAAGGGTTATACGTAAAACACTAAACCACGGGTTAGGTATACTTAGCGTGGTTAAGAATATCGTCTTCTTCATGGAGATGCACCAGCCTAGGAGGCTTAACAGGCTCCTCCACTACCAATCACCGATGGAGCCCCTTGAGATGATGTTTGACGATGAGTTGAATAGAATTATACTTAGCCGAATTGCCGTTAAGTCGTACGGTAAGGTGCTTGACCTGCTTAGGCAAGCGAATAAGGATTACGGCTATAGGTTCAGCGTTAGCATAACCGGTACCTTAGTTGAGCAGTTGAGGAAGTGGGAGCCGTGGGTGCTGGGTAAGCTTGTGGAGTTGATTAAGGATGGCGTGGTTGAGCCTGTTGCTGAAACCTACTACCACTCACTGGCCTATCTAATAGACGAGGGTGAGTTCAGGGAGCAGGTTACAATGCAGGTTAGGCTAGTGGAGGAGTTAACTGGTAGGAGACCCATTACTGCTCAAAACACGGAGTTCATGTATAGCGATGACGTGGGTAGGGTGTTCTCTGAGATGGGTTTCAGGGTGGTTTTAACGGAGGGTGTTGAGAGGGTTCTGGGCTTTAGGCAGCCAACGTACCTGTACAGGGGCCCGGGTGGCATTATGCTGCTGCTTAGGCATTATAGGTTATCCGATGACGTTGGGTTTAGGTTCACTAATAGGTCGTGGGACCAGTACCCCTTAACCGCGGATAAGTACGTAGCCTGGTTAAACGCAACCAGCGGTGACCTCGTCATGATTGGCCTTGATATGGAGACCTTCGGCGAGCACATGCCTGAGGAGTCCGGTATCTTCGAATTCCTCAGGTGGATGTTTAGGCATGCGCATGAGTCCAACATCAGCTTCATAACCCCAAGCGAGGTTGAGAGCCACGTACCGAGCTCATATGAGCTCAACATTAATGAGCTCATATCATGGGCTGACGTTGAGAAGGATGCATCAGCCTGGATTGGCAATGAAATGCAGTGGGTATCCTTCAATCAACTGCACATGCTCTATAGGCTAGCCAGGGAGTTGGGTGACGAATACCTGTTGAGGTACGTTAGGCTTCTAATGGTTAGCGACCACTTCTACTACATGTCCACGAAGCACGGTGCACCGCAGGACGTCCACAATTACTTTAACCCATATTACAGCCCATATAGGGCCTACACGCTCTACCAATCAGCGGTGCACAGGCTACTCAACTACATGGTTAAGGTTCACGGTAACGCCCTCGTTATGAAAAGGCTAGCGTCAATTAAACTACCCAGCGAACTGGCAGCATGGGTTAAGGGTGAGTCCTTCAGCAAGGCGAATTGCCAAAGCGTCCAATACACAGCCAGGTTAATAACTATTAACCACCCTGAATTAAGCAAGGGCTGTCTCCAATAATGTTTCCCATCCTTAGTTAAGCGCTAGTTAGCCTTGCCGTAGGCTTCATGATGTACCGTAACCGCCTATTTGTCGGCTAGTTATCTAAGATAGGGTTAATAAGGGTTGGGGAAAGCCGGCCCCATTTTTGGTTTGGAGGTGGTTTTTAACTGGTCATTTGTTGCATTGTGTTTGTGTTAGTGATTTGTATGGTGCTGTGTAGTTTATGATTACCCCATTGGCCAGTGGTATCCTGGTGGGTCACTTATTGTGTATGCGCCTACGAATGCCGTGTAGACACCCCACGTCGACGAGTACGGCCCATATATTGCCACTATGTAGTTTTCGTGGAATGCGCCTGGTGATGTGAATTGCGGAATAGCCAGTGGTGTTACGAGTGAACTAATGCCATATATTGTGTATACGAAGGCAAGATAACCGTAACCGGCATCCTCGCTTACTGTTGGGCTGTTGTTACATAGTGGTATTGCGCCGGCGTTGCCGTTGCTGTTGTATAGGAAGTCCTAGTAACAAGGATTGGCTCTAAAATTGAACATAAAGTTATAAAGGGGATTTGTGAGAGTCTGGTATGGGGTTAGTTGGACCAGAGGAGAGGATCCTAGTTACATTATTTATGCAGTCCGCTGTTAACGAGGGAAAGGCCATAAGCGTCGAATCACTGGCCAAGATGATTAACAGTGAGGTCGACGCCGTGAATAGGGTCGTAGTTACACTGGCTAATCAGGGGTACGTATCGTTGAAGGGTAACCTGGTTTTCCTAACTAACAAAGGGTTGATGAGGGTTTTAAGCAGATTCTCATAACGAGGGGTTTCATGCTAACGGCTTTCAATATTCTTTACGTTTTTCTCGATTAACAGATTTAAGCTAATCATTATAGATTTATAAGTTTAGGCTGAGATGGTGTTAACATGGTTGAGTGCCAGGTGGATAGGTGTATTGGCCAGCAGGTTGAGTTAACGAGGGTTTACTTCAGGGGTGTTTTGAACTGCCTATTGAGGGATGCTGCCAATAGGGTGATTATTATTGATAATGGGCAGCAGTTCACGTGGTTTGCCTACGTTGAGGTTGATGATGCCGGTAAGCTGAAGGAGGTTTCTTCGTATATCCAGGATTGCTTGGGCAAGGTTAAAAACACTCCCCTTGGGCAGTTTATGAATGGGTTAAAGGTTCTGAGTGCGGAGGGTCAGCAACTATTCCTATTTGATAAGGAGGTTATAGCTGTTAAGGTGCTCCTGGTGTCTTAAGTCTCCTTAACGTAGGTGTTCATCATCGGCCTGAAGCCGTACTTCCTATAGAAGGCCACTGATATCTGGTTTTGGGCTGGGAATTCTGCGGATATTACGTGTGCCCCCATTTCCCTAAGCATCTTAATAGCCTCATCCATCATCATCTTGCCTATGCCCCTCCTCCTGAACTCGGGCATTACGTAGAAATCCATTATTACACCCTCCATGGGTGGTTCATAGAATAACCTCTCCCTAACCTCAGATACGAGAACCCCAATCACTCTCCCATCGTCGGACTCGGCCACCAGCAGTAGCTTATTCTTATTGTTCATGAAGCCGCTCAGCCAATTCCTAACCTGCACGTAGACGTCGTCCCTGACCTTGAGTAGTGGGTCAAACTCACTGTTAAGTCTCTTCAACCTAACCACGAGTTCAACAACATTGTCCAAGTCCTTTTCCCCAGCTCTCCTAACCTTAACCATGGGACTCACCTAACCAGTTCAGCCGGGATCTCCCTTATAAGTCCCTCCCTCATTAGCTTCTCCATTGATGCCCTAGCCTTAGCTATTATCTCCCTAGCCCTCTCAAGCTCCTCCCTATAAGTGGTGCTAACCCTAGCCAAACCCTCATTAACAATCTCCACAGCTGCAGCCGCAGCTGCCCTTGGGTAGACCTCCCACTCCTCCATCGTGGGTATTATGTAGTCCTCGCTTATTCCCCTCTCCTCGGCGTATTTGGCTATTTCCCTAGCCACGGCTACAATGACCTCGTTGCTTATTGCCCTAGCCCTAACGTCAAGGGCCCCTCTGAAGACTGATGGGAATATTAGGCTGTTGTTTATTTGATTGGGGAAGTCACTCCTACCCGTAGCCACAACCCTAGCCCCAGCCTCCTTAGCCTCCCATGGCCATATCTCCGGGACTGGGTTAGCTAGGGCGAAGACTATTGAGTCCTTATTCATTAGCCTAACCCAATCCTTCTTAATGATGCCTGGGCCTGGTGTTGATGCCGAGATTAAGACGTCAGCCCCATTCATGGCCTCCTCAATGGTCTTGTGCCTCTCCTTATTCGTCTTAAGGGCTAGGTTGTACTTCCACGGGTTGTTCAGCATTAGCTTATCCATGTCCTCCCTATCAGCGTGCAGTGGCCCCTTGCTGTCTATGAGGGTCATGTTCTCGTAGGGTACACCCGCCGTGTGGAGTACCTCGGCCGCCGCTATGTTTGATGCCCCAGCCCCGAATAGGACTATTCTAACGCCGGTTAGCTTCTTATCAACCACCTTAAGCGCATTGTAGAGTCCAGCTAGGATTGCACCTGCCGTCCCCTGCTGGTCATCATGCCACACAGGTATGTTAAGCTCCCTTCTCAATGTCTCAAGCAGGTAGAAGCACTTCGGTGACTCAATGTCCTCTAGGTTTATGCCGCCGAAGGATGGTTCAATAGCCTTCGCCACCGCCACGAACTCCTCCTTTGACTTAACCCTAATGGGTAGTGGAATGGCATCGACACCGCCGAGGTACTTGAATATGAGTGCCTTACCCTCCATTACTGGTAAGGCAGCCTCAGGCCCAACGTTACCTAAACCCAGGACCCTTGTTCCATCCGTCAGCACGGCTATGGCGTTCCAACGCCATGTTAATTCGAAGGATAAGTCAGGGTTCTTGGATATTTCAAGTGAAACCCCGGCCACGCCGGGCGTGTAGTATATTGAGAAGTCCCTTAAGCCCTTAATGGGTACCTTAGGCATCATTGAGACCTTACCGCCGTAATTCCTAGCGACCTTAATCGAAACCTCATACCACTTCTTTGTTCGATCCTCACCAGCGTTACTCATAGTCACCTTAATGGGATGGGGTATTTATGTATTTCGCCTATCAACGTATTGAAAATAGCCTATTTAAGAAATTTATAACCAATTACTTTTAACTAATGGAGAATAACCATGAACTAACGCCTAATTTATCTTTAGCAGTTTGCATTAGCCACCCAGTATTAATTAATCTATTTTGATTCAGCGGCCAAGCATTAACCCTGTACATCACCCCCCTTAATGTTTAATGCGGCGCCCAGGGCCTTCTTAATGTCATCAATATTGACGGGCACCATACTGCTCCTCGATATTGTGAAGTAGAACCAATCTATTGTATGAGGTAGCCCCTTAAGTCTCTTAACCCTAAGCCTCCTAACCGGTATACCCAGCTGGGCTAGGTTGGGATCAAGTTCAATCTCAATGATACCATCAAATACGTACTCCATGTTATCAATAATGCTGCTAATATCCTCAGTAGTTGTGTGGGCAACAACAACGCTTAACGTGCCGTATCGCCTAGTGATCATTTTAACCTCCTTAAGCAGTAGGAGTAGGCTCCTTGGGTCAACGTTGGTGAGTAGGTCATTTATGGAATCAATCACAATTCCCCTCGCCTTAACCTGGGGTAGGTTCGTCTGCATGATGTTTAAAAGTTGCCTTGGGTCTAGTTCGGTCATGTTACCCACAACGTTAGGTATCAACCTACCTGTTGATTCACCTAGATTAAAACCATCGATTATGAAGAGCCTTGACTCATAGTCACTAAATTCGCCTCTAATTGAGACTGGGTCATCATCGAAGGTTATATATAAGACTGGGTACTTGGACAGTATACCCCTGGCAATCTGCTTAACCATAAGTGTCTTACCCATCCCCAAGTCACCCCTCACGAGAATCAGGTAACCGAATGGTATGCCACCTGGTATTAGTTGGTTTAATGGGTCTATCTGAAGGGTCTCCATTAGGTTAACCCTTGGCCTGCGCTTAATAAACATATTTATTTTTAATTAAACCTAGTTCTCATCACATTAATCCTCTAGCCGCTTAGGGTGCTTACCTTCTTAATTAGCTTCATCTTTTCCAAGGCCTTAAGTTTAGGTATAGTCTTGGGTAGTATTACCTCATCGCACATAACTATTGAGTTAACTTTACTGTTGAACAGCTCCCAGTCGACATCACCGCTGAAGGTGAGCCTCTTAATGCCCCTAAAGGCCACTGGCGAGTCTAGGTTCTCCAGGTCCTCCCTTGTAACCGTTAACTCATCCACGTTGGATATGACCTTAACCCCTCTGGCCCCCTCCATGAATGCCTTACCTGACTCAGACACGATCTGGGATATCGATGTAACAGCCCTACTTGTCACATCAGCCAACGATAGGAAGGCCCTAAGTGACATGTTAACTAACTCCCCAATGGTCACCCCCATCTCCCTAGATAGCTGAAGCGCCTTATCGTAAAGCTCCTTATCCACACCCTTAATCGTGACCTGCCTCTTCTCACTCTCCTCAGAGCCAGCACTACCAGTCTCACCATTACCCATAGGTAAATCCAGTACTACCGGTTTATAAGGATTACTATGCATACCACGCTCAACCTGGCGTAAGGTGTAGTAAGTTATCCCTTGAAGTTAAATCATAGCCTACGTGTTAAATATTAAGCTCAGCTCCATTGGCATTAGGAAAGTTGTTGCGGGGGGGGGTTGTTTCCCACTAGCCAAGTTCATTAAGTTCCCTCCTAATCTTCTCAACAAGCTCCCTCCCCTCCTGGTCTAGGTTTAGGGATTCTATGATCTCGATCTCTGATTTCATTAACCCCTTCAATGCGATTATGGCCTCCCTCCTACTACTGAAGGGGCTCACATCCCTATCTAGCCCATTGTGGGCATACCTATGGACCCCCAGCATGGCGGTGGTTAGGTTAACGATCCCCCTATAGCCAAGGTTCTCAAGATCCCTTGAGACACCGACCAACCCAGTGGTAGGTGCAGTATACCCTATTCTCAGATACCACTTCACCTCATCCTCCCTACCCTCCCGCCTCTTCCCCTCAATTATCTTATTGAAGTTGGACACTACTAGGGAGCTTAGGAGGGCCTTCCAGGATAGGAAGAGTTTACCCGCCGAGTTACGGCTATACCCCTCCTTCAGCATCCTAATGCTTAAGTAAAGCTCCTGCAGGGCCTCAAGTAACCTTAACCTCGAGTACTTCTCAGGTTCCCTGGTGAATTTCGGCAACTGCGACTCCACGTTAATTTCTACAGTTTTAACAACAAATAAAAACATAAAAACAATAAATAAACCTTAGTGCGCTTAAACCTTAACCAAGACTAAGGGCTGCGTCGCGAAAAGCCAATGATGCAAATGACCAATGGCTAGACTTAATTCGCAGTTGCCGTGTAGTTGAGGACATGTAAACCATTAATGATCCTCCTTTCTCGCCCCCTTTTGAGGGTGGGTTTTTCGTTGTTGGGGTTTTGGGTGTTGGTGGTTTTATTCTTGGGTTGTTGATGAGTGGTGGGTTATCGACCCACTGGCTCATCTGAGGCAAGGGAAAAACCTCCTCCCGAGGCACTAACCCAAGCACCAAACATCCACGCAAAACTGAAATTCAAAAACCCACCGCAATGAAACTCACACAGCGAAACAACCCCACCCTAAAGGGCGAGGCTTAACCGTTATTGTCACCTAGGATTCGTGAATCTCATGTAACCCGCATTCAGCCCCATATTTATCCATGGATTGACCTAACAGGTTGATTACTAGCTCCCTGACTTCGCTCATTAATGAGTTGTCGCTGTTAATCCCTGAGACAGCCTCCATGAGCATCCTTAAACCCTCGCACTCCCTTTTGTCGTAGGGCTTCCTCGACACCATAGATCTATACCTAACCATAGCCTCCTCAGCTTCTTCCCTTCTCCCAATTCTCATGGCGGCTATTGCTAGGCTATGCCAGGTATAGGCGTAATTGGGATCCTTCATTGCCGATTCCTTAAATAACTCATAGGCCAATTCATACATGCCTAACTTCAACGCACACCAACCACCCCATAATAGGTTGCTGGGGTCGTTGTGCCTTAAATGTAGCTGTAGGGCTTTCTTATACGCCTTATTAGCCTCTTCACGTTGCTTTGCCATTTCGAGACATATCGCTAATCCATGCCATGCACCTGGATTGTCGCTGCTGCATAAGTTAAGGTACTTTTCGTAAAGTATTTTACCTATGTCGTATCTTCTTAGGCATATTGTTGCTTCGGCCAGCTTGTATAGTGAGGTGCATGCTGCGTCCATGTTTATGGATAGGATTTTTATCCTATTTATAAATTTTACCCTACTTAGTGAAACCAAGCACTAGACCTCCTCCGGTTCCTCATACCACTTAACCCTCTCCCCTATTATTGACCTGAGGCGCCACCTTATTGATTTGGGGGCGCTGTTGATTCTGTTTAGGAGGTTGTTTACCTTGTCTATTACCTCGCCTTTAGTGCCCTCTAGTTCCTTACTGTTCATTAGGTACTCCGTGACCCTACCTAGGTTGACTACTGTTGTCTTGTAGAGCCCCCAGTCGTTTGACGTTAGGTTGATTATCCTGTTGGCGTCTAGTTCCTCTGCGGTGTCCGTGTTGCCTATCTTGAACTTGAGTAGTAGTGTTATTAGGTCTTTGATGTCTCTTTCGCTTATCCTCCATATCTGGAGCTTCGTCATTAGGAGGTCGCTTGGTGGTATTGTTGGTTTAAACAGTTCAAGCCTATCCCTGAGGCTTATTATGTGGCTCTCCCTGAAGACGTCTAGGAAAACGTCTATGCGTGCCCCACTGGCAGGATCCCTGAACATCAGTCTCTCGTAACCGTGTAGTGCATTAAACCTCCTGTCGGGCTCCATGCCAATGCCCTCCAGTACCTCGGTGAGTCTTCCTGAATCCTTGGCGTGGGCTGCTAGGTCTATGTCCTTAGGGGTCCTAGCCAGGGACGGCACCTTAATGTATACGTCAGAGGCTAACACGTATACTGCGACACCTCCAAGTAACCTAGCCACTATGCCCTTTCTCTCACACTCATGGATTATCCTTAGGCCAAGTTCAACGATCCTCGGCTCCTCGGGCATGTGTTGCATTTAACCAGCGGCTTTTAACCATTATTACTATAGTTACCTAAGCTCTACATCGCTTAACCCGTAGTTGCGTAGGAAGGTTTCCAGGTCAGTCTCCCTGGGTAGGTTCTCCTCATCACCCCTAACCATGACTACCATGGCTGCCGCAGCTGATGCCCTCAATATTGACCTTGAGGGTGGGTGACCCTTGAGCACTGATGCTAGGAAGACGCCTGCGTAGGCGTCACCTGCACCTATGGGGTCCTTCACTGGTACTTGAAATGCCTTAGCCTCAACCACCTCCCCATCCCACTTGGCCATGGACCCCCTCAGCCCCATTTTAAGCACAACCCTGCTAATGCCGAATCTACCCTCAGCCTCCTTGAAAACCACCCTAGGTTCCCTGGTGCCGAAGAGTAGCTCGGCCTCGTTTTCATCCAGGAAGAGCACGTTAACCATCCTCAAAACCCCCTCAACAGCCTTAACCGCCTCCTCTAGGCTTGGCCATAGTAGCCTCCTTATGTTGACGTCGAAGGAAACCATTACGTTGTGCCTATTGGCCATCTCCACGCCCCTAATCACCGTTTCCCTAGCGGAGTCGCTTATGGCCATTGTTATGCTCGTTGTGTGGAAGACCCTTGAACTAGCTATGTAATCCTCATCAAGGTCACTCGGCGTCATTGCCGAGGCAGCTGAACCCCTCCTGTAGTAGAGCACCGTGCTAACCCCCGGTATTGGGTAGCTCCTTTGGACGAAGTATATCCCAGTTGGCCTCTCTGGGTCAAACTTAACCCTGGAAACGTCGACACCCTGCCCCCTAAGCCACTCGTATATGAAGAGGCCGAACTCATCGCTGCCGAGCCTAGTGATTAAGCCACTCCTTAATCCAAGCCTGGAGACTGCAACGCAGACATTGGCCTCTGAGCCCGCCGAATGCTTCTCAAAGTAGGTCACATATCTCAGTGGCCCCTCGGTCACAGCGTTGAACTGGACAAGGGGTTCGCCTAGGGCAATCAGGTCCAGCATAATTCAGGTTGGTTAGGCTGGATAATAAGTTATGCTGCCCATTCAGCTGATGCGGGTTACTGGGACTCAACTTGGCTTATCTCCGCCGGTTAGCACCTGCTCCATTATGGCGTGTATCCTATCCAGTCCCTGCCCCTTGACGGCGCTTACGGGTATTGGCTCAGGTATCATGCCTATGCTCCTAATGATCCCACCTATCCTAGTCACCAACTCTGAGTCACCCCTGGTTTCGAGGTAATCGGGCTCCTCAATCATGTTCTCAATCTCCTCAATCTCCTCCTCGGTCAATAGGTCGGCCTTATTGAGGACGTTAACCTGGGTCTTCTGAATCCTTAACTGGACTGATAGGGAGAGGAGTAGGCTTGAGGCTAGGCCCAGCATTGTCCTGGCGTGGACGGAGTCTATGACGAAGATGACCATGGACTTGTCCATGTTTAACCTATTAACTATTAATGGCCCAGTATCCCTGAAGGCAAACATCTCCAGTTGGCCGGGGGTATCCACTATCAGGTATGTTGGGTCCAGTTCACTTATCTGCTGCCTAAGTTCATCAACCTTGGTTATTATCAGGTCCACGGCGGCTATCAGTGAGGCGTTGGGGCCTAGCTTATACTTCCTCATAATCCCCCTGGCCGACACGTAATCCCTAATGTCAATGTCGGGCGTGTAGGGTAGGTACTCGGCCGCTGGGTCTAGGTTAAGTATCCCCACGTAGTTGTCCTGGCTCTCCAGGTAGTCGGCTAGGGCTGAGGTTAAGGTTGACTTCCCCGAGCCAGCCGTCCCGGTTATGAAGACCGTCAGTATGTTAACCACCCCTCCTACTACTCTTAACAACCTGGGCAAGTTTCCTAATAAGGCTTCTCCTATTGTAACCCTCAACCTTATAGACGTGGATGCACCCTACGTAATCCTCCTCAAACCAATGCCTAGGGTGCCTCTTCTCTGGGTGAACCTCATATCTAAACCCAAGCTTTGATGCGGCGTTAGCCAGTTCGTCGAGGGTGGGCTTCTCCACGGCAAGCTGTCTAGGCACAACCCTGCCATCACTCCTACTGATCGTTGAGTCTATGTTAACCCTCCACACGACCCAGTAGTCCTTTTTACTCATCCTTGCTTTAAATGGTGTTAATGGGTATTTAAACTTGATTCAACTTTAACCCTCGCTTAGGAAGCGCCATGAAAGCACTATGCCTATTGCTGAAAAGGCTATGGCGAATACCGCCAGGTAGAGGAAGTCCATTGGCACGCTGAATGTTGATATGCCCAGCAGTAAGCCCCTCGTCACGTCGTTGACGTAGGTAAGTGGGTTTATGTAGGCTATGGGCCTAAGCCACCAGGGCATCATCTTTATTGGGTAGAATGAGTTGCTGGCGAACATGAGCGGCATGTTGAGTAGGTTTATTATGGCCATTTGGGATTGCCAGTTCGTTGAACGGAGGGCGAGGGTTAGGTATAGTGCCGAGAAGCCCAACGCCAGTAGCGTTAAGGCTGCGTAAACACCGACTATGCTTAAGGCAAATCCTAGGGGGGTTAGGCTGGTGTTGAACTTCATGCCGAGTAGAGTGGCTATTATGAGCACTATAGTGGCCTGGGCAAGGGACCTTAGCACCGAGTTAAGCACCTTACCCATTATTATACTGCCCCTAGGCACGGGCGTGGTGAGTAGCTTATCCAGGACACCTAGCCTCCTATCCCACACTATACTCATGCCGCTGTTCATCGCCGTGAAGAAGGTTATCTGAGCAACCATTGAGGCCGCTAGGAATGAGAAGTAGTCCGTGGTCCCGAAGGTTGACTTTAAGTAGGCCTGGGCTATCTGGTCAATAATCTGCTTAGGTATGTTTAGCCCCGGTATATTTACGCTGCCGTTCGTGAATATCGAGGCCATGTTCATTGACTTGCCGAAGAAGGCCAACCAAACTATGGGTTGAATCAAGGTTACTATAAGCACCACTGGGGCCTTATACCACTTCTTAAGCTCCCTATCGGTTAAGGTCCATAAGCCATGCAGTGGGTTACTGGCCATGGTCATCACCTCCTGGCGGTCCTCACAATCCTCCTCATGGCCATCGCCTCCTCCCTACTACCCCACTCATCCCTTAGGCTATGACCCGTGTACTCCATGAAGACCTCATCCATTGATGGCTCCTTTATGGCTATGCTAGTCACCCTAACGCCGGCCTTACTCAACACGTCAAATATGAGTGGCGCCGCCCTACTACCATCACTAACCTTAAACCTAATGAAGCCCTCAACAATCCTGACGTCACTTAAGCCATCAATATTTTGAAGAACCTTAACGGCAGTCTCCGGGTTACCTGCCACTTGAAGTATAACCACGTCACCGCCCACCACCTTCTTCAAATCCCTTGGGGTACCTATGGCTAGTATCTTACCGTGGTCAATTATGGCTATCCTATCGCAGTATTGGTCAGCCTCCTCAAGGTAGTGAGTTGTGACGAATATTGTCGTACCCAGTTGCTCCTTAAGCCTAAACACGTACGACCATATGGCGGCCCTGGTCTGGGCATCGAGACCTAGCGTGGGTTCATCAAGGAACAGTATCCTAGGCCTATTAATCAAACCCATGGCTATCTCAAGCCTCCTCCTCATACCCCCTGAGTAGGTTTCAACCTTCCTATCCGCAGCGTGGGACAGCTCCACAAGGTCAAGTAACTCAGTGGCCCTTTCCTTGGCTTCCCTCTTCGGTATGCCGTATAGGCCGGCTATCATCATTAGGTTCTCCCAGCCGGTCAAATCCTCATCACTGGTGAAGTCCTGGGGCACTACACCAATAGACTCCCTAACCTTAGCCGGCTGCTTAACAATGTCGTAACCACCCACTAATGCCGTGCCCTCGGTGGGCCTTGTTACGGTGGTCAGCATCTTTATTGTGGTGGTTTTACCTGCCCCATTAGGGCCTAGGAAGCCGAATACCTCACCGTACTTAACCTCGAAGTTTATGTGATCCACCGCCAGTATTGGGCCATAACGCTTAGTTAGGTTTATTGCCTTTATTGCTGAATCACCTAGCATAGTAATCGATATCGGTGCCGCGCGCTCATTTATAAACGTTACGCGGTCAATAGCTCCATTAAGCTGGTGCCCTATGACGCTTCCTCATTCTTAATTCCCCCACTGGGTCCGAATAGTTTAACATCCCTTATCCTCATCCTGATGTGGCTGTCAATCCAGTGCCAGTACATTACCCTCGGTTCACCATACCTATAGCACAACACCACCCTGTAACTACCCCTATACAGTGTTGGGAAGTGCACTATGCCTAGCCTCGTGTTTATCATGAAGCCCAGTCTCCTCGACAGTTTAATCAGCCACATTGACTGCTCATGTATGGTGGCTAAATTACCGCTCCTATACGCCTCCATTAAACCACCTAGTATTGGCCTTATCTCGTTAATCACTGTGTTAGCCTCATCAACCGTGAAGGTACGCCTACGCTTACCCATGGGTCAGCTTAGCCACCTGCTTATTTAAGCGTGATTTGTCGGTTTTTTACCGGGTTTATAGAGAGGTGGCTGAAAGTATTCACAGCTTCATCCCCCGGGAACGAGTCCTTATCAGCAACGCTTATTACTCCCAACTAAAAACCCGCATTATGCTTAACGTCACAGATAGGATGATAGTGCTCCCGGGGGATTTGATTGGTGGGAGGAGTAATGACTATGTGATTGTAGGGTCAGTGTACTGGGAGGGGGATAAGGCCTACGCCGCCACAGTGGCTACGATTAACATTAAGGGTGATGTTAAGCCCATGGAGGTTCAGGTAATACCGTTGAATGGGACCTATAAACCTAGGCAGGGTGACGCCGTGATAGGGTATGTGGTGGATATACTGGTTAACGGCTGGGAGGTTGACATTAAGTCACCGTACTCGGCTTACTTACCTGTGAATGAGGCTACCCTAAAGCCCGTTGACGTGGTCACCGCCGACTTAAGAAACATTTTGAACATTGGAGACGTGGTGTTGGCTAAGATAAGCGACTTCAACCTAGCTAAGGATTACCCAGTGACCTTGACCATTAAGGAGTCTAGGCTGGGTAGGATTGAGGATGGAACAATCGTTGAGATAGATCCTGTTAAGGTGCCTAGGGTTATAGGTAAGAAGGGGTCCATGGTGAACATGTTTAAGGATGAGTTAAACTGCGACGTAACCGTGGGGCAGAACGGCAGGATATGGGTTAGGTGTAGGAATAGGCGTGACGAGGTCTTCGTATCCCAAACCATTAAATTCATAGAGAGGGAGAGCCACCAGAGTGGATTAATGGATAGGGTTAAGGCAATTATACAGAGCTATAAATCCGCCACAACCGGAGCCGCCGCCCAGTCCCAGTAGCCGTGTGAAAAACAATGGGCTTATTTTTAACGTGCACAGGGCCGGTTACCTAACCCTCATTATTTTCCTGTAGCCGGCCACATCCCAAACCTCAACCTGCACCCCAGGCTCAAGCTTACCCTTAGCCTCCTCCTCAATGTAGCCGCTGGGTATTTCGAAGGTTTGGTAGTTCCTGAGGTCCATTAACTGTATATTATCCCCAGCCACTGATATTACCTGCGCCGTGAATTTCTCAATAACTGGAACCTCCACGGCTGCGTCAGTTGGGACGACTATGGTCCTCTTAACCCCATCAATGACACCTATCCCAACTATCCTAGCCTTAGCGCTGCCGTGCTTACCGGTCTTACTCTTCTCAACCTCAACAACCCTGCAGGGCACGTTATCTATCATTATGTACGACCCCTCCTTAATATCCCCCGCAGAAGCAGTCCTAGTGGACATATACCCACCCAACGCGCCCTCCCCATTTAAACTTTAAATAATTGCCCTCAACTGCGCCGTGAATTAAAGCCCTATACCCATGGTTGCTACGGCTGGAAGACTTATTAAGGCTAAGGCGGCTGTACAGCTGATGGATGTTGAGGATAAGGTTAACCTAGCCCTCAAGTACCCAACAGAGGAGGTTATAACCATCGAGGACCTGAGGAGTTACTTCGAGACTGGGGATCAGCTTAAGCACTACATAGGCTTCGAGATATCCGGCTACATCCACATAGGCACGGGCGTGGTGAGCATGTATAAGGTTGTAGACCTACAGAGGGCTGGGGTTAAGGTGACCATACTACTGGCCGACCTGCACTCATGGCTTAACCATAAGCTTGGCGGTGACCTGGAGGTTATCAGGAAGGTCGCCGTGACTTACTTCAAGGAGACCCTGAGGAGGTCGATAGGCATACTTGGCGGTGACCCGGATGCGGTGGACTTCATACTGGCCTCGCAGCTGGTTGAGGATAAGCATGACTACTGGGTGCAGGTCCTGGACCTGGCCAGGCAGGTTTCGCTATCGGACATTAGGCACAGCTTAACCATAATGGGTAGGGTGTTCACCAACACGGCCAAGATGTCTTGGCTAATATACCCACTAATGCAGATCGTAGATGTGTACGCCCTAGGCACACACATAGCCCATGGGGGTGTTGACCAGAGAAAGGTCTATGTTCTTGCCAGGGAGGTTTACGATAAGATTAAGTTAATGCCCCTTACCCTTGGTGGTAGGGTTATTAAACCAGTGATCCTCCTCCACCACCTACTACCCTCACTGGCTATGACAGGTAAGGAGAGTAAGCTTGACCTATCTGAGGCTAAGATGAGTAAGTCAAGGCCTGAAACAGCAATATTCCTACACGACTCACCCAGTGAAATAAGTGAGAAGATTAAGAACGCCTACTGCCCACCCAAGGTCACTGAGAACAACCCAGTCCTCGAGTTGGCTAGATTATTTTCCTTCAGGGAACCTAGGAAGGAACCCTTCCTGATTAAGAGGCCCAGTGAGTACGGGGGTACAGCGGAGTACTGGGCCTTCGAGGAGTTGACTAGGGACTACTCGCAGGGCAAGGTTCACCCACTGGACCTTAAGAACGCCGTGATTGAGGAAGCGGTTAGGTTCATGGAGCCCTACTGGAAATGGTTCAGCACGGGTGATGGGGCAAGGTTGCTGAGTGAAATGGGTAGCTTGGTTAAAATAACGCGGTGACCAGGTCGCGTAGGTTAATGGTGCTTATGTTCAGGGAGGGGGCGTATTTAATTAGGGTTAAGCCCAGTTTAGGCCTAGCCATCAGTAACCTGATTAAGGCATCCATGTGATTGTCGTAATCTGGGACATTAACCTCAACGCCATCGAACTCCCTAAGCGCCCCCTCAGCCACTGTTACATTGCTATATAGCATACTTGAAAGAGCCGAGTAGGCCCTAGCCAACCTACCCAGCGTTCCACCCAGGGCCCTACTGTACTCGGCTATAGGGTCTCCAACACCCCAATACTCATGGAGCACCCTGGCTAGTATTAAGGACGTTAACATGCCTGTCACGATACCCCCACCGGTCAGTGATTTAGTTATGCCCGTTGAGTCACCCACCGCAGCCACCGAGCCCTGTCCATAGTTAACGCTACTAGCCCCCAGGACCACCCTTCCCCCAAAGATCCTCCTTGGGCTTAACCCAAGTTCGCTAATGATTTTCCTGAACCTTAAGCCGACAACACTTGGATCGTCGACAACACCAACCCTGAATTCCCCATCACCCCTGGGCACTATCCAGGTGAAGAACCTCCCGCTGTAGTGTTTACCGAAGAGGACCACTATGTGGTGTTCATCATTAACCATGCCCTTAAGGTACTGGGAGTAGCCATCAGCCTGAACCCCACTCACCGTGTTTAACCTAGTCCCAAGCGTAATCCTACTGAGCACGTTCCTAGCCCCCTCCCCAATGACAACTATATCGTAGGACCTCTCAAAGCCCCCAAACCCCCTAACCACACCCCCCCTACCCACCTCAGTGACCCTAATACCCATGTGTATGCCTTTAAATGACGCCCTGCCGTATAGGTACTCCTCAAGGCCAGGCCTATTCAACATGACTATCCTGTTACCAGTGAACCTAAGCAGTACACCTTTAGAATTTAGGCTATTGGTGATTGTTAGGCTACTGTAGTAGTTGTCAACCACCCTTCCACCTAAACCAAGGGCAATGGCCATCCTCTCACTGACAAGTCCAGTGCAGTGCATGGGTAAGCCGAGCCTACTATCCTCCTCTATCAAGTATAAGTCGGCATCATTCCTAAGTAGCCAAGCCAGAAACAGGTTGCTTGGGCCACCGCCAATTAACCCAACCCTCACGGCAATTAAACCTAAGCCGGCTTAAAAACACACCCACAGAGCCGAAGGATACTGACCCCCTCCCCACCTTAAAGGACGGGGGTTCCTTGGGGTCTTGGAGGTTACCCCGCTTTCATCGGGGCTACTGAACAGACCCACATAGTGGGGTGACCCCACCCTAAAGGGCAAGGTTTATCGTTTGCTCTATCACGCTATTCCTCACTCATCCTCATGGTTTAGGCATTAACTTGGGTTGTTGGCTTCTTGAGCTTCAGGGTACGGTTTATAAATACTGACTTGAGTGTTGGCTTGGTGTCTTGGAAGGAGCTTAGGGATCCTGTGCATGGTTGGATTAGGCTGAGCTTAGATGAGGCCAGGTTCCTTGATGATGATATCTATGTCCAGAGGCTCAGGAGGGTTTTGCAGGATGGCTTAGTTCACTACGTCTACCCATCGGCCAGGGGGACTAGGTTTGAGCATAGCTTAGGCACTATGCATCTGTCATCCTTAATGTCGGAGAGGGTTATTGGCGAGGCTGATGGGAAAACCCTTAGGGCATTGATGGGCCGCCTCGGCATCCATGACGACAACGTGAGGGTCCTAGGCGAGTACGTTAGGTTGGGTGGGCTACACCACGACATAGGGCACCCACCCCTATCCCACGTACTCGACGGTTACCTAGCCCCCTTGGTTAAGCCTGAGCCCCAGCTCTACATGGCTGGGGTTGGTAAGGAGCATGAGGTTGCTGGGTTCATGCTAATGGGTTCAAGGGGGTTCAGGGACCTGGTTAGCATGCTGGGTGTTGATGCTGGTGTGCTTAGGTTGTTGACATTCTACAGGTTGGTTAAGAGGATTAGGTTAGTCTCCAGGTACGGTGATTCAGCCTTAAGCCTAGGCGTACCTGAGGTTAAGCTACTGGAGGGGCTTAGCGACGATGAGCTCATGCTCCTCGAATCCCTAGCTTCAATACTGTCCGGGGGTATTGATGCGGATAGGCTTGACTACACGCTGAGGGACCTCTACTTCACCGGGGCTGGGTCTGGGAGTGGGGCCATTGACATAGCTAGGCTGGTTAACTACCTGCACCTGGGCAGGGGTATGCTGGTCTTTGACGATAAGGCTAAGGCCTTCCTGGAGGGTTACGCCCTAGCTAGGTATAACCTGTACAAGTGGGTTTACATGCACCACAAGGTTCTCCTCTTCGACGAGATGACGAGGGAGGTGCTTAGGCAAGTCATGACGCTGAGCATCGCCTCGGAGCTGAGGGAGGCGGCCTTAAGATTCCTAAACGGTAACCCAAGCGAGAAGAACCTAGACATCTACACCGATGATCAACTAAGCGTTACCATAGGCGCCGCCTATCATGGTGGATTACTGGAGGGCTATGTTAGGGAGTACGCGGACTCAATTATGCATAGGAGGACTGGCATGAGGGCCCTTTGGAAGAGGGACGAGGACTACATAACAACCCTGGGCCTTGGCAATGCGGTAATGCTGAACAGGTACATTGACGAGAACCTTGAGGGTAAGGGGCTGGGCTGGGCCGTTGAGTTCAAGCAAAGCATAATCAACGAGTTGAGGAGGATCCTCAACTGCGACTGTAGGCTACTGGTATCCGTGGCATCATTCATAAACGACATAGGGGCTTTGATAAGGAACAGCGACGGCAACCTAATGCCCATAAACGAAGCCTCACCCCTAATAAAGGCCATTGACAATGCATGGGAGCAAACACCACACATATTCATATTCGTGAACTCAACCGAGCTAGAGACCAAAGGCATAAACCCAGGTAAGGTCAAGGAGGAGGCTGTTAAGGTACTAACTAGGCTGATCCTGAATAATTATAACTAAGGAATAATCAATTTCACCTCATCCTAACACCCACCGGTATTTTAGGTATGCTACTTTTTAGGTATGCTACTGGGTGTTAGGTAGCATTTTCTGTAGATTTTTCTACCTAACACCCAACCCTAGCCCTAGTTTAGTGATTACCCTACAGGAGGTAATTAGGGTGTTAGGTGGGTTTGCCTGAATAATGTGTTCGGTTAATGCGTTTTAGTTAGCTAGGTTTCAAATAATCTTCGGTTTCATAATTCAATTCCCGTGAGGTAACTAGGTGGCTTTGAATAATAGTTAAAAGGGCTGATGGGCATGGCGCAGGTGATTGCTGAGAATTACGTGACTGTGGGTTCCCTTAAGGTTAGGTACCTGGAGGTTGGGGTGGGGGGAGTACCTGTTGTTGTTATGCCACCGGTTAACTTAACGGTCAGTAGCATCCTCAACGTTGCCGGTGAGTTCACTGGGGTGGGGCTTAGGGTGATTGCAGTTGATGCCTCATCCTTCACACGCATGAATAGGGCCAGTAAGGTGACTGCCCTATCATTAATTGTAGATAAGCTGAGCAGCGGCTTTGTGCTGCTGGGCCTGGGGCAGGGTGGCGTGGTGGCCTTGGATTACGTAACCCAGTTCATGCCCAAAGCCCTCATTGGGCTTGCCTTGGTTTCGACACCTAGGGTCATAAACTACCTTGACCTCTTACCCAGGCTTAATAGGCCCATGATCCTCATCTACAGCATTAATGACCCTAATGCACCTGTTGAGGAGGCTAACACGGTTAAGTCGGTGGCTAATGGAGCTAGGTTAACCTTAATCAACGGGGACTGGGTGGGTGAGCTGGGTAAGGTTGCCCAGCTGGTTGCCTCATGGGTAATTGAGATAACTAAGACCTAGCCCGCAGTGCATCTATGGTGCTCCTAACCAGGAAGTATGATGAAGAGGCCAGGGCTGCGGACACCAGAGTGACAATCAGCAAGCTGTAGAGGGCCAGTGAACCCTTGTCTATGATTGAGCAGTAGGTCGTAATGTGGCCATTGCCTGAGGTTATGTTAACCACCCCATTCTGGCTCCTTAGTGGGTTGAGGGCTAGGCAGGTTAAGGTGTAGCCAGCCTTATTAGTGTAGTTTATGCTGATGTAATCGCTGGCGTTGGATACTGCATTAATGTAAAGCAGCGTTTCCATGCCGGGTAGCGAGTATCTGAAGGCAATGTAGTGTACATTGCAAGTCGTCGTATTCCTAATCCCCAGCACACCCCATGCGTGTACTTCAATGAACTGGGCGTTGGTGGTGATGTTCATGCGCATCTGCGTGGCGTTAACCACCAGCATGCACTGCTGGGCGTGGGTAACCACGGCTAGCCCAAACAGTACCACCAAAGCTATTGGAAGCAGGTTAACCATCCTCATGGTTCAGGTATCCTAACGCCCGGGTCTATTAAGTTTTCCTGCTTAAGCCTATTAAGGAACCTGTACATATGCAGCCTAATCACCTTAGAGCCGCATTTACCGCAGTAGGGCTTACCCTCAATTATAAGGCCAACATTCCTACTACCGCAGACCACACAGGCCCACTTATCACTAGACACTGGACTGGGTGACCAAGCTTCATTAAAAACGTTCCGCCTCGGCAAAACACTTAATTACCCCAATCCACCCGAGGACCCATGAGGATTAGGGACTTGGTGGTGTGGGCAGTGGCACTGGTACTGCTAATAGTGGTGTTCGGGTTCACTTACCTAGGCTATAGGGGTGGGTATCCGCATAGGTACGCCTACGAGGCCTTCGGGGTGGACTTCATAATACTCATAGTGCTCCTCTACGGTCTCTACACGATGGTTAAGCCAAGTGGTGTTAGGCAACGTTAACCTGGGCTGCCCAGGGCTGGGTGGATCACGTAGTAGGTTCCATTACCAGTAACTAATGCACAGTACCTACCCACCTGTATCACTATACTGTTGATGCTTACTGGAACCATGCCTGTGCCGTTAAGGCAATTCAGAGAGCCTAGACCAATACTCAGTATTTCACTTGATGAGTAGTCGTAGGACTTGAATAGGTTAATTAGGATTAAGGCAAGTGATGCCATTACAACAACCATGATTAGCACCACTAGGACTGCAACCACGCTGGACAAGCCATCCCTCACGCCACCATTAAGGTTCCTTAACCTAGGCCAATTCATAGGCTGTTGTTTAAGTGGTACCCTAGGGCTGGCTGCAAGTAGGGTAATGTTAACCAGCCTTAACCCTACGTGCACTTGGCTTAAGGCTACCTGCATGGACTTGGCTTAATGCACGTATCCATCGTTAAGCCCATTGGCAATGCCTTATCCAGCAAAACCATAACTAACCTCGGCATTAGGACTTTGATCGAGTACAGAAGCGTCGGCGACGTGGTTCAAGTCTTCCCAATGGACCAGGTCCCAGGCTACATAACCCTAGTGGACCCAACATTCTTCGAGGAGTGGGTTAAGTTAGGTAAAAACCCAGCTAAGTTAATTAAGAGGTATAAGTCAGCCTTAACTAGGCTTGGGCATAGACCTGACGAGAAGTTTGACTCCCTGGTTAAGGCAGTGGTGGATAGGTGGATCAACGCCTACGGCCCATTAACACCCATACTAATGGATGAGGGCGTGACGGACGTTTACATCGACCTAAGTGGCGTTAGGGTTAACCATAGGGATTATGGTTTATGTGTGGTTAGGCTAAGTGAGGTTAGGGTCATTAGGCCAGTTAGGTTACTCCCAATGAGGCTAACCGAGGCTAACCTAACCATTAGGGACCTGGTTAACCACATCGCAGTTAACGTGGCCAGGAGGACTAGGACACCCATAACAGCCTACATGCCCCTAGTCTCAGTAACGGACCCAGAATACAAGGTTAGGTTCACCATCTCCACCGAGCCAGTCTCTAGAATCAGCATCCACGTCAGGATCCTGCCCAGTAGACCATGGACACTGCCCCTACTGGTGAAGCAGGGCATGCTGACCATTAACCAAGCCGCCCTACTGTGGAGGCTGGCTGAGGATAAGGTCCCGATACTGATAATAGGCCCCATGGGTTCAGGAAAGACAAGCCTGGCCAATGCCATAGCCATGATGGTTAAGCCTCACGCAATGAAGGTCCTCATAATGGACGTCGACGAGATGAACCTACCAGGACACCTGGTGGTTAAACTCTTCGAGAGGAAGTCCTTCGGCCTAGGGGTTAGGCCAATAACCAAGGGTGAGCTGATAGCCCACGCATTGAGGATGGGGGCAGACTACGTGATAGTCAATGAGGTTAGGGAACCTGAGGAGGTTAAGGCATGGTTAAACGCAGTGACCACTGGCCATGGCGGGATAACGACTTTTCATGCTGAGGACTACCAGCAGATGATTAGGAGACTCTCCGTACTAACCCCAAACCCAGAGGACATACTGAGGGATATTGCAGTGGTGGTGCTTGGTCTCGATTACGTACCCACGGACCTAGGTAATGGGGTGAGGGTACTGAGGAGATTCAGGTACGTTAAGGACATAGTCGTACCCAGCAGTGTAAATGACCAGCCAGATATAAGGAATGACCTACACATAAGGAGAAGCATAATAGGCGAACTAATGGATGCACCCATAGATCAACTACTAGCGTCAATAAGCAAACTACACACCCATGCATGATTTTTGAGATTTGCGATTTGTTTTAGGTGGTTTCATTGAAGTAGCCTCTGCGTCTCATTTAATGTGCTGTTCCTCCTCTAATGATTTTATGAAAGATTGAATGGTAATGAAGAAATTGAAGCATAACCTACGATGATCCTAAAAATCAATGTAAAAATTGAGAAAATTCATGAAACATGCAATCTGAATAATGGCCTAATGTGAATCAAAGTTATGCCAAACTATAATGCTAATCCATTATTTCACGAAATTCAGTATAACTGCATGCATGATGTATGCTTAAACCTGCTTGGCTTCTAATTATTGGGTCTTATGAATGGTGTTAGGTAGAAAAATGTTTATAAAGTGCTACCTAACACTCTAATTCATGGGGTCTAAGAAAGCTTCAGCAGCTTTACTAGACCCCCTGGGTTTGTTTGATGTCAGGGAGTTGGTTAGGATTGAGGAAAGGCTTAGTGATGTTGAATCTTCATTAAAAAGGCTGGAGGAGGAGCTTAGCATCGTAGAGCCTTTGGTTAAGCTTTACGAGGAGTACGGTGACTGTTACCTTGAGAAGACGTGGGTTAAGAATAAGGTGGGTGACAAGTATTATTACTATTACCTTAAGTGTAAGGGTGAGGGTAGCATTAAGAGCATTTACCTAGGTAAGGAGGGTGAGGCACTTACCATTTACAACGAGGTCTACAAGCCGTTAATAACCATGGCGAGGAGGATCAGTGAATTAAAGGCTAGGTTAACTGACCTAGCCAACCTACGCAGCGAGTTAAGGCACTATGCGGAGGAGATTTGGAAGGTCTCAGACGGCTTAAGGGAAACCAAGAAGAAGGTGGAAAGTATCCAGTAAATTCATTAAAATGGATTGTTGTGAAAAATAAAAATCCTTTAATGACGTGTTGATTAATGGTTTATGTGGTTGGTGGGAGGGGTTTGGTGTCTTTGTTTATTAGCCTTGGCTTTAGATATACTGCCGGTTAATTCCCTTAGTCCAATCTATTCGGTTTAAGGTAAAACAAGAGAAGTATCTATAATTTGCTATGACTCCCTCCCACCCTGAAGGGCGGGACTTGTTGTTCTTTTGTCACTGTTTAAGTAACCTGCTTAGTGGTACGTCTTCCTCACTCCAGGTTTCTAGGTCCCTGACCCTGGCCATGTTGTTCTCCATTTCCCTACGCCCAATTATGATGAACTTCCTAGCCTTAATCTTAGAGGCGTATTCGAGGGCTGACCTGAGACTGGGCTTACCGACATCCAAAATCACCCTAAATCCCATGCCCCTCAGGTTTTCAGCTATCCTAACGCCCACGCCGTATTGCTCAGGCTCCATAGGGTATATGTAGAAGTCCACGGATGGCTGTGAGTCGCCTAATTCGCCTAGGGCTAGCATAACCCTCTCTATGCCTATTGCGAAACCCACCGCCGGCACATCCTCCCCTGAGTATATCCTCAACAACTCATCATACCTGCCGCCACCCCCAACTGCCAGTTTAATCCTATCCGTGTAGAGCTCGAAGACGAAGCCCGTGTAGTAATCGAGACCCCTCACTATGCTTAAATCCAACCTAACCCTATCGGCAACGTTGTAGTGGGTTAGGGTCTTTGAGAGGGACTCGAAGTAGTTAACAAGTTGATCACTAATACCCAGCCTCCTCAACTCACCAATTGACTCACCTATCGGTGTGTTCACGCCAGCCAAATCCACCAGGTACTTGGCCTTACCCTCCTCAACCCCCTCCTTAACCAGTAGCCTAACCAACTCCTCATCCGGAACCTTACCCCTCTTATCAAGCACCCTAAGCACCGCATCCCTAGCGGCATTTATGCCCAGTTTCTCAAGAACCTGATCCATGACCCTCCTGTCGCTGACCCTAACCATCAATTGAGGTAGGTTAACTGCCTCAAGCGCCTTGACCGCCAGTGCAAGCACCTCGGCGTCTGACTGAACGGTGGGTGACCCAACGTGCTCAACGCCGAATTGGTAAAACTCCCTAAACCTACCAAACTGGGGTTCATCATACCTCCAGACCTTTGAGACGTAGTAAAGCCTAATGGGCCTTGGGAAGTCACGCCTATAGGAGAGGACCCTGGCCACCGGGACAGTCATGTCAAACCTTAACCCAAGCTCCCTACCAGCCTTATCCCTCAGGTAGTATATCTCATTAATCACCTCCTCACCTGCCTTAGCCTTAAGAACCTCGAAGTGCTCCAGGGCCGGGGTCTCTATGGCGCTGTAGCCGAAGGACTCCGCCACTGTTGAGAGACGGTTAGCTATGTTGATCAGTGAGTAGTACTTATCAGGGGTCCAGTCATTCATACCCCTGGGTGGTTGAAGCATCCAATCCTCCATTCAACTATGTGTGTTAAGGCTGGGATTTAAAGGTTTATAGTGGCCATGCGGTTGCCTAGTCTAGGGAGGTAGGGTGCTGGCCTCCATGGTTAACCTCCCAGTGAACTTGTATATGTGCACTAGACTGGTTACCGTACCGTAGATGCTCATCAGCGAGTTCACAAGCTTACCGGCTAGGTCATTGACTATGCCTATGGGAACCTCACCAGTGCAGGACTTAAACCTACCATTAACAACCACGTTACCACCACCGCCCACGAGTAGCATGCCCTCAAACTCCTCATTGTCAAGCCCTAATGAGCCCCCATAGGCCTCGGTAACGTTGCCAAGGACATGCCTGATGCTGAGTGGTGCATTGGTTAAGTTAACCTCACTAGGGTTGACCGCACCCCACCTCAACACACTTGACATAACCTTACCAAACTCAGCTTCCTCGCTCTCAGGTTTAATCAGTAGGAAGACGCTGCACCCCGTGATGTAAGCCTCAATTTCAAGCTTCATAGTTACTTACCTAGGAGTTCAGGTAAATAAACCTTACCAGCGTTCTTAACTGAATTTGTTTATAGCCACTATTTGTGTCTGTTAAATGGCCTTCGCCGCTGATTCGTATGCGTCACCGATTGTTTATAGACTCCAGTCGTGAGATGACCATAAACTCACGTGACTGGTTAAGTAGTGGCCAAGATAATGAGACATTGTGCCTCATGAAACCGCGTAATCATATGCAATGATAAAGCGAATGACAAACCTCGCCCTTTAGGGTGGGAAGGATATGACCCCCTTCCCGCCTTTTGGGTGGGGTTTCATTGTGGGGGTCTCGTCCGTTACTCCCTCTGCGGGGTTAATGGTTTCGTTCTTGGGGTGGTGATAAGGGTGGGGTATCGCCCCACCGGCTCATCTGAGGTAAGGGAAACCCCCTCTCGGGGGCACCAACCCAAGCACCAAACATCCCAACAAAACTGAAGCTTATAACCTGACGCATAAGACCCCACGTAGTGGGGTAACCCCACTCTAAAGGGCGAGGCTTGACCATTTTTATCAGAAATTATGATCGTCGAAGAAATAATAGTGATCCTTAAACAGCATAGGCATATGGGTTTATGAACCAGCAGCCTTGAGGAGCATTCTAATCTCAGCCAGCAGTCCAACCACCTGCGTTAACTCATCCCCACCCCTCAGTATTGCGTGGTGGCGCATGGCTATGCTGTATATTATCCTTGGCTTCAGGTACTCCGGAATATTTAGATTTGTGACCGTTGAAGTCACCTCCCTATGGATAAGCCTAGTCACGTAAATGGGGTCAACACCCCTATCCTTTATTAACGACTTCAAGCCAACCACTGCCTTACCAAAGTCGCCAGTTAATGCCTCGTAAACCAAGTCCCTAACCTCCCTCGGGTTAAAGCCGCCGAAGAGTTGGTACACGGCATCTTCATCAACCCTCCCCCTAGTTACGGCTATGGTTTGCATTGTGTTTATTGCTTTTCTTAGGTCTCCTTGTGTTGTTTCCCATATTGCCTCTAGCCCATCCTCACTTGCCTGTACTCCCACTTCCTTTGCTATTTGCCTTAGCCTCTCTATTACTGCTTCCCTTGGTAGTGGGTTGAATCTGAAGATTGCGCACCTTGACTGTATTGGCTCTATTATCCCGCTTATGTAGTTTGCGAGTAGTATGAATCTTGTTGATGCTGCGTACATCTCCATAATCCTCCTTAAGGCTTGCTGTGCATCACTAGTCATGTTATCAGCCTCATCTAGGATGACTAGTTTGAATGGTACTGGGCCTGTGGCCACTGTCCTAGCGAACTCCTTAACCTTCTCCCTAATAACATCAATACCCCTCTCATCACTGG
>NZ_LCTF01000077.1 GCF_001663375.1 Caldivirga sp. MU80 | reverse complement strand
TCATCTGCTTCCTTTGGGTCTTTTACCACTGGGTCCCATTTTTCATCCTCTAGTTTTCTTATCCTCTTCTCGTACCATTCCTTAGTGTTTATGTCATTGTATGTTGGGCATGGTTGCAATACGTCTACTAGTGCCAGTCCCTTATGCCTTATTGCAGCCTTAATAACCTCCTTCAGGTGTCTTGTGTCGTATGCGTATGACCTAGCCACGAAAGTGTATCCACTTGCCAATGCCAGTACTATTGGGTTTAAGGCATCCTTAATGTTAGGCTTAGGTAAAGCCTTAGTCTTAACATTCCTAGGCAGTGTTGGTGACGCCTGACCCTTGGTTAAACCGTAGACCCCATTGTTATGCAGGATGATGGTCATGTCCACGTTATACCTACCGGCACTCACGAAATGCCCAACACCAATGCCGAGCAGGTCACCATCACCACCATTAACAACAACCTCAAGACCAGGATCAGCAAGCTTAACACCCATAGCATAAGGAATAGCCCTACCATGAAGAGTATGCAC
>NZ_LCTF01000012.1 GCF_001663375.1 Caldivirga sp. MU80 | reverse complement strand
CCAGGTAAAGCATGAATCCAAGGTTAATAAGCCTGACGCATATCCCCACGTAGTGGGGTGACCCCGCCATGAATGGCGACAGCTCATTATCATTAGTGTAACCGAGGTACTCCCCGTTGAAGGCTCTCTTCACAATACTCCTAATGGCCTCCTCATTCTCCCAGATAATCCTCTCCATGTTTACCATTCCCATCATGGTGTTGATTAGCTAATCTGGGGCTGGTTGGTTAGCCCAGTGTGGAGTGGCCCGAGGTTGTCGAAACTGCGGCAAGGGGGATTGCCATTGCGGTAAAGGAGGCAAAGGGTAATTGCGTTAGTGTTAGTCCATCCATGCTTTTCAATTACCTCGAAAAACCATTCCATCCCATGATTGCCTCACAGTTCAAATATATTCTTACACAGCTTGAGGGTATGGGGATTGTTAGCCACAGGCGTTATAGGCGTTATGGGAGGAAGGCTAAGGTGTTCTATGTAATATGCCGTGATGTGAACCCAATGACTGATGGGCACTTCAACCCAACTATTGCAGGGCTTCTTTGGGGCTTGGTTAAGGCCCTGCCCCTTGAGGATGCTGTGAAGGCTCTCACGTTACTAATCCTAAGCCACGATGGGCAGTCCCCCTTGCCCAAAACCCTCAAACCTAATCATAATCCAATTCAAGCACAATCGTGGTTAAGGAGCTACTGGTAGAGTACTTGAAGTGCGAGGATTCCTGCCGTGGAAAGTGCGATACATACACTTGCCTTCACGATTGCGTAAGGGATTGTGTTACTAATACGGCTGAGAGGCTTGGGGTTAGCCCTGAGGAGGCTGATATGCTTATTAGGGAGTTCAACGCATGTGTCCTCAAGTGCATGAAGCATGGGCGTAGGGGTTATGGGCTATGCAGTCGAATATGCCTTGGAACGTGAGGCGAATGGTGGCTAGGGGGATTGTAATCCTCATTAAGGGAGCCCCAGGTGACTGTATTCACATTACGCCAAGCCTCCTGGGCAGTATGATTGGTGATGGCTCGGTTAGGGAGGCTTTAAGGCTCTTGAGGGCAATGTCCCTTCACGGCATCCTGGATAGGGTTGATGGCTCCTACACCCTATGCTCAACTGACAACCCAGAATTGTGGTTCATGGTGAAGAGACTACCAATTGACGAAGCCGTTGCATGGCTCCTATGGCTCATTGAGGACGCCTCAGATGGAAAGCCAATATCCGCTGGCCCTAGCTACGAGCTGTAAGCCCAAGGAGCCTAGCGTATATGGCATTAGCCCTGAGTGCCCTTGCCCTATTCACGACTTGGATAATGTATATCCCATTCCCATGGACACCACCAGTCCTATGCTCAACCAGGCTTAACCCAAGCCCCTTGAGCCAGGCCTCATTATTCAGGTACCATCCAACAGCCCTTGATGCGCTATTAGGCTTGACTCCAGTTAGTAGGCTTACGGCATTGGCAAGAGTGCTCGACCTAATCTTGAAGGTTGTGGCGTGGTTTATATTGTAGGCTAGTATGCCCCATACTGCTGGGCTTGTTATGATGTAGGCTATTGCACCTTCAAGGTTGCCCATAGGGTGGTTGGTGCATGAGGGTTAATTAGGGTATGGTGGATTAACAACCCTTTTCAAATGTCCAATGGTTTTTGGATTCTCCCATCCGAGTTTGTTGATTATAAAACTTGTATGGGAGAATCCATGCGGTGATTATATAATTATTGAAGGCACTCTAAGCCTGGTACCATGGGGCTATAGTACTACTGCCAGTCCTCATGGTTAATTATCTTCTCCTATTCTCCCATCCCCCACCCCCTACCCCCAGAGTGGGGAGGCTATTAACCAGTATGTGGAGCCGATGGTGCCACTCATGGTACTCTCCCACTCACCCCCACCCCCACCCAGATGGGAGAATAGGAGAAGACGTTTTACCGTGTGTTTTTGAAGTGTGCCTATTAGCATGTTGTTATTTTACTGGGGTTCTTCACCAAGGAAGAGCCACCTTAGGAACTTGTCAATCCTAATACTATACCCCTTATACTTCTCCCCACCCTTACTGTAAGTCCCAATCTCAACGCCAAGGAGCCTTGATGGGCGCCCTGGCACAATCATAGTCCCAGGCTTGAAGACAATCCTAGTCTGCCCACTACTAAGCCTCATGGCAATAAGCCTAAAAGCCTCCAATGCATCCTCACTAACCTTCAAGGTGGTATCCCCCTCAACAATACTCTGGAGTGAGGCATTACTATTGAAGAGCTTAGAGAGAACAGCATCAATACCAAGCCTAACCTCCTCAAGGTTATCATCACGCCCCTCGGTGAAGGCAACCTCATTATCACGCTCCCCATGCTCCAGCACTGCCCTCAACATACAGTACCCATTAACCCTTGAACCACAATACTGCCTAGCATAGTCAGCAAGCCTCAACTCCTCACGAATAACACCCTCACCCTTCAACTCACTAGCCTTCTCACTAGCCAACTCCCTAAGCCATGCAATAGTCTGGTCGGCAATGGGCTTAAACTTAGGGTACTTCGAGCCAAGAGCCTCCATGAGGAGTTCAGATAGTTCAAGAAGATTCCCTGAGGAGAGCAATTGGCTCCTCACGTTCTCATCCCTCATCAAGTCCATTAGGAGCCCGTAAACCTGCCCCCTAATGTAGGGTAGATTATCAAAAGCCTCCTCTGGGAGCGTTTCATTAGCCCAGGCAAGTTCAATAAACCTCCTTATAATAGCCTTCCAGCCACCAATAGTCCCATAAACCTCGTCAAAATACCTCTTGAAGGGCATGTTAGTACTCACAATAATACCCCTAAAGTTCCTGAAGCCAACCCAACTACCCGAACCATAACGGCTAGCATGAATCCCAACCCAATTCTGGCCCACAGCAGAGGCATGAAGCATCTCAGCAAGCCTAGTAAGGCTCAAATGCTGTTCATCAATAATCAAGGGTAGTCTGTTGAGGTTCACAAGCTCCCTCAACTGGGGCTGTGTATTAACAGAACCACTGATAACAACAAGGTACGGGTCTACCTCATAGACACCAAGCAACCTCTTCCCAACCTCATTGAAGAGTGTCGTCTTACCCTCCGAGCCACTGCCCCTATTCCAAATAATGTGGTCAATGAACTCCTGGTTCCTCTTCCTCACGATTGGGGTAATAATCTTAGCAATAATGAAGACAACATTCAACCATGCGTACCTTGCGTTCAGGCCATAATACTTGTTAATCCAGTTATAAATGTTAATGAGGTCATCAATACCGTGATTGGCAGTGTCCAGGATACCATAGGGGTCTGATAGTGTACCGTCCTCATTAAGCCCAGCGCTCAGTGGCATTGTAATCCTCTTGAAGGCACGCCCAATGAATATCGTGTACTTGAGCTCGCTGACACCGTATAGTCCACCACTGGCATCCTTCAACGCCATTAGGAATGAGTCGAGGTTCTTGGAGTAGGTTAGAATGCGCCCACTCTCATCCCAAGCTACATAATACATTTCACTTAAGTATGGGTCGTAAACACGTGCAATCCTGCGGGGTAGTACCCCAATCACATCGTAGCCATCCTTCCTCTCAACCTCAATAATGAAGGCACCATACTCATCATCATACTCCCCAACCAAATGCCTAAGGCAACCCTCCTCACCCTTCCTAATACAAACTGAGAAACCCACAGCACCAACATGGCTTAACCTCACAGCATCAAGAAGTTTAGCAAGGCTCCCAAGCAGGCTAATCCTATCAACACCCCCAGTTGCACTAATAGTGAGGGAATCTGGAGTATGGTTCAATTCAAGTAGCTCCATAGCCTTCCTCGCAATGTACACAATACAGTGGTTATGAAGGCTCCTCCAATGGCACTTAATGTCAATGCCAGCGTTCTTCAATACCTCAACCTGATGCTTATTAATAATCATGAGGCACCAGTCCCCCTCACAGTAAGGCTCAGCCAGCATATCCTCTTTGATTTTTGCCCCACGCTCCCTCAAGGTATTAATGAGCCCCTTGAGTGCATCCTCAGTGGTAGGTGGGTTAAGGCCCTCAATCATGACACCCACCCCAGGCATAGTTCATAGAGGCACCTAGTGGGCATAATGTAGTCTGGGAGCCTTGAGTGGAGAACCATGAAGTCATCAATAACGAAGACAAGGGGCATGGGGTAGCCATGATTGAGGTGCCATGCAACAATCGCTAAATCAACAAGGTGCCTACCAAAGCGAACCCTCAATGCATCTATATCAGCCCTGAGGAGTTCAAAGTCAGAGTCCCCAGCACCATTATCAAGAACATGGTCGAACTCCCCCATCAATGCATCAACGTAATTGTAAACCTTGAAGTAATCCTCACTCGCCGTTGAACTCGCATTAATAGCCTTAGCCTCCTCAAGAAGCCTCAAGCTCTCACAGACCCTGTCACGACTCTTGGCATCACTCTTATTTAACAGGTAGATGTATGAATCTCTCTCACCATTCGAGCCAACTGCCACGGCAATCCAATCACCAAAATCACAATAACCACGCCTCACTGCGAGGATTAACCTACCCCATGATTCACCACGCCTACCATACCTCCCCCTACCATCAATGAGGCGAAGGTACTTGTGGTTAGTTACCTTGGCAAGTCTAATCAACCCCCTCTGACCCTCAAGGCTTGAGGCGCCAAGCTCCACTAGCACAGCCAAGCCACTACCACTACCGCCACCACCCATGATTCTCACCAATTCTAAACATCTACTTCAACTTCTGAAGCGGAAGCTTGTTTAAAAGCATACCGTTAATAAATTTAAAGTTTTAGTTTACTCCTAAACCGAGACCCGGGATGAAATCTGGATTCTGGTCTAAACTACGGCTTGCTGGGTTGAAACTACTGGTAACTGCCTACGAGGCTGGTGGCTCAGTGTGGGTTGAGGAGGTTTTCGCAAAGGGTATTGGTAGGGGGCTCGTCTATCATTTAGGCGATTTAGAGGAGCTTGGCCTCATTAAGGTTGAGAGGAGGCAGTATGGCATTAGGGTTAGGACTTACGTTACCCTCACTGAACTTGGGAGGAAAATTGCCGAACACTTGAAGGCAGCCGACGACCTGGCGCCTAATGTGGCTGAGGAGACTGAGGGTGGGGAAGAGTAGCCTACTCCTCCCCCAAAACCCCCCTCAAATACTCATTGGCAATCCTTACCGCATCCTCTGGGCTACCTGCCTCAACTAGGAGGCACGTCATTGACTCATCACAGACAATGTACTTGCCCTCAACCTCGGCCACATAGTAGGCTCCAATCCTCCTGAGGTTTAGGAGCCTTACCTTAGTGCGCATGCTTACGCTACCCCACTGACCTGTTAATTAGCGCTTGGATAGGTAGTTCACTAAAACTATTAGTATAGTAGGATTAAGGATTGGGGTTGGATGTTGGCTTCTCATTGTTGGCTTTCCTGTATTCAACAACCTCGATTACAATGTTTAACACTGCCCCATTCTCGTACCAGTACCTCCAGAGTTCGTTCAACTCCATTGGTAGCTGGATGAAGTAGCGGTTACCCACTTTGGCTATTCTCCTCCTGAATAGTGGCATTGTCTTGATCTGGGTTATTAATTGGCTTGTTGCGTCGGCCATATTGGGTTCACTGGAGTGGGGGTAATTAGGTGGTGGTCATGCCTAGTGTATGGCAGGTTTGTATAGCGTGTTTAGTATGCATGATTGCCCATGTTGGTATTCATGACTAGTGGGGCTAATGGAGGGTGATGAGCACTAGGTAGATGATTAGCGTTAGGATTAATGTGAGTACCGCCAACTCAACGTAACTGGTATCCGTTATCTTAGATAACAGGTACATGAAGACTAAGGGCACTGCCACGTAAAGCACCGGCGTTAGTGGCTTAATTATGATCAGTGAGGAGGCGTACTTAATTAACAACGCAGCTAAGGAGCCTATTATCGACATTACGACCCAGTGGGCTGTATCAACCACGGACTTGAGCATTAAACCCCTATGCAGTGTTGACCCAGCTAAGTAACCCCTCTTAACAAGCAGCCTCCTCTCAACGTCCCTTAGGTAAGCCGTGTTAAGCACGTAGCTTGATAACAAGCCCGTTACTGCGTTAATTAGCACTGTCACAGTTACTACATTGATGAAGCTGCTGAAGGCTAAGTCGACTAGAACCATGGTTGTGTAGTACCCATCCAATAGGCCAAGGACCATGTAGACGCTGAGCCGGGGCATCATTAACCCTTCAGTATGTACTCACCCACGGAGACCTCATCAATGCTCCTTATGACTGCACCATTGACTTCAATAACCCTCCTAATCTCATTGAAGTCTATTGAACCCTCCATGACTATCCTAAGCCCTAGAACGCCCACATCAGTCTCCTCAACCTTAACGTAAACCGCCGCAACACCCTTAATCCTACCCAACTCATTGGCCAACTTAATAATCTCCAGTTCACTTGGGGCATCTACATCAAGCACTACCCTCCTTAGCAATGGTTCATCACCCCCACTCATACCTCACTCACTCTAATTTCAGTTAATAAACTTAAAACGCCATTTAAATTTACGATTCATTGAACAATTAGGTAATGGGATAATGTTTTGAACACCTGGTTCCCGTCAACAAGCATCAGCACTTTGCCCATACTTGGCGGTAATTATAATTCATTAACACATACTAATCTATACTAGGCCTCATGAAGCACTAGTGAGGTTAGTGATCTCGCTTAAGAGCCAGTAAAACCCACTAGCTGAGAAGCACATCCGCGCGGCTGCGCATTGCATCATAAGTTAAACCAGTTTTGCAAATATCTTCACCAGTACTAGTGCGATTATGAGGACGACAATATACTTCACGTAAAATGGCCTTAAGCGATTCAATAGGTATGATCCAGTGAGTCCTCCTAGGGAACCCCCCGTCAGCACTACTAGCCATAGCCTTTCAGCCAGCATCACCAGCCATAACTTTTCCCTCAATAAAAGTAAGTAACTGGTAAAGCCGCTGACCGATATCAATAATGCTATGTATCCTGTTGTAGCTGAAGCCTTCTTTATATCCTCCTCTATTAAGACCATGACGGGCAAAATTAGTATTGCCCCTCCTATCCCCAACATACCACTAAGGAAACCCGTGATGACTCCCACTAACGCAGTGAGTACATAACCCTTAACACTTCCGTAAAACCTGCTAGACCTTACCTTCGCCCTTTCCCTTACCAAGTTGTATAATGTGTAGCTTAAGAATGCTGTGAGTGCCCATAGTAGTGCAATCTTTGGGGCATGGCTACCCACATATGCCCCCACTGGGGCCATGGCTGCTGCAGGAATTAGGAGGATGGTTCCTAGTTTCCATAAGACATTACCCCTTCTCGCATTATTCACCATCGCAATAAATAGGGAGAAAATGTTAAGGAAAAGTCCCGTATCTGCCGCTACCGAGAATGGTATACCCAGTGAGTATAATATTGGCACCAGGACAACGGCACCACCTAGGCCCGCCACCGTAAAAATGCTCGTGATGATCCAAGTTACAAAGAATATAACGATAAGCAGTATAGTAGAAACCATCCTTCACACCCCTTCATTTTCTTATCATTTTAATGCCCATATTTAATACCTAAACCCTCAGTACAGGCGCTTCCTTCCTATACCTGGTTAATTGAACCCAGACTAGGATGAGCATTAAAGGTATCTCTAGTAACGGGCCTATTGCTGTAATAATGGGTACAAACGTGTATTTTGCGAATGCCGTTACTGCAATGGCTATTGACACCTCGAAATCCCTGGCAGCCACTGAATACCCTATTGCTGTTGAGTCCGCGTAATTATATCCCAGTTTCCTTGATGTGTAGTAACCTATGTGAAACAGTACGAAGTAGAAGGTGAGCATTACAATAGCCATCATCCATATTAGGCTTGGATATTCCACGATTCCATACCCCTCACCCCAGAATATAACGACTATTGTGAACAGAAGCGCTATAGTCTGCACATTATCCAGCACCTTCAGAACCCTCGAGAAATACGCCTTCTCCTGTAGCAGATACCTAGTAACCACACCAGCGGCGAGGGGAATGGCTAGATACTCCAGCACACTTTCCAGTATTAACATAGGATTAACGAATACGGTGGTTCTTGTTAATAGATAAACATAGACAGGCGTCGTGAAGATCTGTATAATGGAGTTCCACGCAACAAATGAAACACCAAGGGGTAAGTTACCCCTCGAGAGGTCTGTCCACACTATCACCATGGCTATACAGGGTGCAGCCCCAAGTAGTATAACCCCTACAAGCGCCTGGCTAGCGATAGTAAGATTCACGAGGCCCAATGCCTTATAGAATATTAGGTAGAAGAAGAAATATCCGAGCCCAGCCACCAGGAATGGGTCTATCGCATAGTTTAACGCAACCATTAAGCCCACCTTCTTTGCATCCGTTAAGCTCTTCGCAAGCTCATTCACCTTGATTTTCACCATGGCTGGGTAAATCATGAAGAACAACCCTACGGGTATGCCGTACGTGGACACCAAACCGCTAAAACTGGTTAGATGTACCCCTAACTCGAGCCCAAGTATTATCGCAATGGCAACAAATATGGGGAACAGAATTGCCTTTAGACCTAGTGCCCTGAGAATACTAGCATTGTTCCCCTGGCCTGAGTTACCCATGCCTGGGTTGCTCATACCTGGTCAGCTAACTGACTGACTGGACAGTTTATAAACTTTTCCTTAAGTTATTTTAACGATTAATGGTTATCTTAATGAGCGTCTCTAGGTAGGTTTTCTTATCTACTCCTGGTAGGTTAATGACGTAGCAGAGGAGCCCTCCCATGAATGCCCTTACCCTCACAACATCCTCAGCACTATCACTATTGAAAACACGCCTGCTAACTTCAGCAACCAAGGGGCCGCATAATTCCCTACTACTTGCCGCCAATTCCTCATAATTACCCATTAAAGATATTGTGCGTAGGAAGAGCATTCTCATTGTGGGGTCGCTGTACTTCTCAAGGTACCTACTCCCAATGCATCTAAGGATTTCCTCACCATTACTCTCACTTAGGCAGTTAGTCACAATGTCATGAGGTAGACTTCTCTTGGCAATCTCCAGGATTAACTGATCCTTAGTATTGAAATGCCAAAAAACTATCCCCTTAGAAACCTTAGCCCTCTCACATATGCGATCCACAGGAGCATCAAAACCCTCCTCGGCAAACACCTCTATCGCAGCCTGCAGTATCCTCTCCCTCATCAACTCCTTATTCCTAATTCTCGCCCCCGGTCTCATAAACTACACCAGTGGAAAATCTAAGCCATAATTTAAATATTTTAATCATTTTAATCACTGATCTGCCACTCACATGAGGAGTTCTACTATGAAGAGCGCGCCTGTGATTGCTGCGAATACCCAAAATGTTGCGGTGAATCCTGTTATGGATGCCATGTAGCCCACAAGGGGCATTAGGGCTGACATTATCATCATTGATGAGCTGAAGAATGATGTTGATGTCGCTATCTCCTCAGGCTTGAATACCGTGTTTGCTATCTGGAGCCCCAGAGTCCAGGAGATTCCATCGGGTATTCCAGCGATTAGGAAGGCTAGGACTAGGAATATTACTGAGACTGAGCTAAGGGCTAGGAACACAGCAGCCACCAATGCAATTGTTACTGCAAACACTAAGTATGGTCTCCTATTCTGTATTGGGGACTTTAACCTGATTATGAACCTGGTCACCACGTCACCAACGAACATTGCCGCAAGTAGGTAGAAGGTTGTTGATGCAGATAACCCCAGCATTTCGCCGTAAATCCCCCCGAAACTCATGATTATGAAGAACGGTATTGTGTACGTGAACGCCGCCACAACCGCCCAGTTATACTCCCTACTTCTGAACAAGGATCTTATGCTTGCCCTACCACTATGCCCCTTCGCCTCCATGTACTTCAATGCATACCTACCCCTAAGTGCTGCGACAAATGGTATTGCAATAAAAGCCATTACCGCGAATATGAGGAATAGCTCCCTTATACCGAGACTGAGCAAGTAACCGGTGGTGAACGGTGCCACTATTAATGCTAACGCAACCCAGAATGAGAATGCCGCCTGCTCAACCTGTCTCTTCCACTGCTCCACCGATGCCATCCCAGCCATGGTCATGAAGGAATCCATAATTATGCCGCTTAGGAATCCATCAATAGTCATTAATGTGTATACCTCGGCATAACCATGTATTACAATGTAGAGTGGCATTGTGATTCCAAGGAGTGGTAGTGAGATTAATTCAACAGTTTTAAGTTGACTGGGCTTAAACTCCCTCATTAGGAACGCCGCTATGGCGAATGCAACCGTGAAGAGGGCAAACCCTATACCAACCTCAAAGGAGTTCATACCGAAGGACTCTGCTAAATTCCATATTGATGTTTGGTAGAACTGCAACAGATATCTTCCAAGAAACGCCGCAACTATTACCAACCACTCAGCACCACTTATCAGCCCAAAATCAAGACCCACTTTCCTTAAACTCCTTCCCTGGTTTACACCCGGGTTACCCATACCTGGTCAGTTAACTGACTGACTGGACAGTTTATAAACTTTTCCTCCTACACCACTGCCCACTACTACAGCATTGACCCTGTGACTGGTAAGGGGGAAACCAAGAAATGTCACTTGAGGCCCAGCATCTACAAACATGTCATGATCATTCACAACAATGCAAGCCTTACACTAAAGGGCTTCGTTGACAAAAACAGGAAGCCTAACGGCCTGCAGAGCTTAACCACGCTCTTGAGAACAAGATGGAAACCAGCAGCTTAACCCTACGCAGGCGCTAAAGCAGGGGTATGAGACGAAGATGCAGATGCTTGAGGACAAGGCAACAGGCCGAATCCTCTCATAAGGAACTATAAGCTGTATTACAGCGTGATCTCTAGGACAAGGTAGACCTAGGCCGTGCCCAGTCTGTTCAGTTCCCAATGTATAGGAATATGCGAGCCCGCGGAGCAATGGCTTAAGGGTAGGTAGATGGCTCAAGGTAAGAAGCGAGCTTACTTATCCTTCTGTTCTTAATCTTCGCTTCGTAGATGCCTTCCTCCGATATTACAAGGTAAGAGCCAGTTCCCGTCCTCATTACACCTAGTGTCCTAATCCTTTAATACGTTTTGTATTCAAAAACTTCACCCTACCTAGGAGGGGTAAGGCTGCTATTCTTTTCATCAAAAACTTAAAATATGATTCAGATTTTAGATTTAAAAATGATCACGGATTTTTCCTGATCACCATGACTGGTATGGGCGATCTTGATATGACCTTCAGCGTAACACTGCCTACAAAGAAGGTCTCGGCGTATCCATAACCCCTGTGCCCCATCATTATCATATCAAATTTTCCAGCATTAGCCTGCTCAAGTATTATTCTTGCTGGGTCTCCTACAGCTATCTCATAGCTTACCTCATAAGGCCCGAATGTTGATATTGTTTTTACCAACTCTCTCATTTTATGTTCAGCAACCTTCTTCCCACTTTTTATTACATCTTCTGTAACGAAATCACCCACTTCAGATAGGCTAAGGGGGATTACATGCAGAAGTGTTATGCTGTTGACGTTGTTTAGCCTGCCGAGTCCCTCACGTATCCACTCCTCTGTTCCTCTAGAAAAGTCAACTGGAACCAGGATATTTAAACCAATCTTTCTCACGACACCTCCGGCACTTAATTCCTGCACCTCAACAACTTCACTTACTTCCTTTTCTTCACTCACGACGCCTCTAGCAGGTATTTCTCTTACCTTAAGAATTTCTTCAATTTCTTTCCTAGCACCATAGTAATCTATTATTTTCTCCCTGAGCTTTAAGAACACTATTATGAATACTACTTGAAAAGCAGGTATGAGAGAGGGCGGCATGGATGCCAAAAATGCAACCTGAGGGCCGAGGGGCGCGAGCGCTAAGGCGCTGAGTGCTATGGCTGTGGCTTCATTCTTTGGCAAACCAGTAAGTATTGCAACCATGGCTGAACTGTATGGCGATTCATTTCTCCTGTTCAGCTTAATGTACTTAAACAGTATAGTAAAAACAGTGAGTGAGACGGAGTAAAAAACCACGGTAGAATAGACTACGCCAAGCATATCCATAATGTGGGTAATTAGCACACCGGCGTGGGCAAAGAATATTGTGAAGATTAGCGTTATCATGCCAAGTATCGTAAGAGTCGGGAATAGAGGACTTATCCTTCTGAATTTTTCTTGCCCCATTTTTCTAATCATCGCTTCATGTGTGGGTATGGCGAGAGCCAGCGGTACAATTAATATTTCAATTATGGTAATAACTAGGTTCATTTCGATCTTAGAAATCATGGCACTAGAAAGTGCAAGTCGTTCACTTGCGAGAATGTTATGGATATACAGCGATGCTTCAGTTGGAATCAGCGCGAGCGAGAGGAAAAATGAAAGTGCAACCATGGCTGTTGCTGCGCTTACATCTGCCTTCATTAACCCCACATATCCGATGCTCATTGATGAACAGGGTACAACCCATGCCAAGAACAATCCAAGCCTTACATAGGGATTAATGAGAAACAGGTTTCCTAGAAGCACCGCCATGAGGGGTCCATAGGCGAAGTTGAGTAATATCACGGCGGTGATGAGTTTCCAGTTTCTGAATGCGTTCCCCAGCGCTTTAATATTGAGCATTAGCATCATTGGGAAGATCATCACGTATACTGATGCCAACATAACGTTTTGAAGCAGGGCTATGTGACTATGCGCCCAAGCCGTGTCATAGTAACCCGCTATTAAGCCTATGATTATCGCTAATCCAACATAGAGCCCAAGAAACTTATCTAGGTGATCCCTAATCTTTTCAAGTTTAGTTCTTTGACTTAGATTTATTAGATTATTCATGGAACTCGTGGAAATGCGGACTGACCAGACGGTTTATAAAACTTTCGCATTGAATTATTTCTATATAAATAATTATCACTAATAAAAGTTAATATATTTTAGGTGAATAACTAAAAATATTTAC
This sequence comes from Caldivirga sp. MU80, assembly GCF_001663375.1. Lineage (GTDB taxonomy): Archaea > Thermoproteota > Thermoprotei > Thermoproteales > Thermocladiaceae > Caldivirga. The sequence continues at coordinate 43,468 of NZ_LCTF01000012.1, read as the reverse complement.
AAATATGTATGGTTCATTGGTTTAGTTTTGTCTTTTCAAGGGATGTACATGGTAGCTCGATGAGCAAGTGAGGGTTTTGTTGGAGTTTCGCATCAAGTTCCTCCTTTATTCTTCCCGAGGCAATAAGCTTCCTAGTAAGCTCCCTTACCTCTGATATACTTGGGAATGTTATTGCATCCCAGAGGCAGGCAATCTGGCAGTTATTACACCCTACCATGCAGTTTTCAGGAACTAACACAACAGCCTTTCTCCTCTGTTCATCATAACCAAACACACTCCTCTTTTCTGAGCACTGAACTACGCACATGCCGCATCCAATGCATTTCTTCTCATCTATTCTAGGACCCCAGTTTATGGTTTTTCTATTAACCCCATGCCACTTGCTGAACTCCGGCTTAATGCTAATATCAGTGATTGCCTTCCCAGTCGATACCTTATGATCAGGGTACTTATTGAGCCTTTCCCCAAGTTCCCTCTTGACTATGGGGTATACCTTCTCCTTAATAATTATTGAGTGAACGAACTTCTTTGGGTCATCAGGGAATGTTATTGCATCCTCTGGGCAGAGTTTTGCACATGTTGTGCAGCCTAGGACGCAATTACCTGGGTTCGCAACTATGGGCAAGCTTCCCTCAGGATACCACCTAAATACATCATTGCCACAAGTAAGGAGACAGAGACCACATCCAATGCATTTATCATAGTCAATCCTAGGGAACCACACGTACTTTAACCTATCTACCCCATGCCAGGTTTTACTCATACTCTGGGTCATCGAATTTGACTGATCGGTCAGTAATTAAAACATCTTGGTAGATGCATAATTTACACATCTCCACTTACCATGATGCAGTAATAACACTCAAGGTAACGGTATGAGGGATAGCACCGTGGTGCCCCGGCCGGGATTTGAACCCGGGACCTTCCGGTTATGAGCCGGACACTCCACCCAGGCTGAGCTACCGGGGCCTAGTTAGCATTTAGATTTATGGATTTTATAAGCTTTTTCATTAAACCCAACACTAACCATGTGAATGGGCAATGACTATTCTTAGATGGTCTAAGTGGGCTCGCGGTAAAGCAGTTCGATCATTGCACCGAGACTCCTCCTAGCGTCAACGTAAATGTACCCACCACCCTTGAACTTGCCCTCCTGTTCTATCAAGCCACCAGCCTCCTTAAGCATCCTTAAGGCCTCATCTACGTTACCCACGTTAAACGCTATGTGGTGTATCCCAGGTCCATGCTTCTCTAGGAATTCACTCCACGTGCTCGGCCCACCCACAGGTTGAATAAGCTCTATGGTTATGTTGCCTAACCTGAAGAAGGCCAACTTAGCCCTTCCCCTGGATGGAACACCCCTAAACGTCATGTTAGTCTTCTCCCACTCCTCAGTTTCCACAATCTCAGGTTCCTTAACCTTTAGTACGCTGGCCCATAGCTTCACGGCTGATTGAATATCCGGAACTACCATGGCTACTTGGACAACTTCATTAAACCCCTGGGCACTCATGAGCGGGGTAAGCATTGTATGTTTTAAAGCATTGCCCATATGGGTATGCTTAAATACCTTAAGCTATGGGTTTAGTAATGTCGTTTGACAAGGCTGGTTACCTAGTGGGTAGGGGTTTCACGTACCCGGATTATGAGCCGCAGTACCAGAGGTACTATGGATACGTGGTTAAGTACCTATCAGCGGCAATTAGACTTAACCTAGCCACCAAGTCCATTCAGGGGGAGGCTAGATATGCAATAACGCTTACAGACAGGATTGACCATGTGGATTTTGACGCCGCCGAGATGCAGATAAACTCAGTTATGGTTAATGGTAGCGAGGCTCATTTTAACTATGATGGGCGTGTCTTGAGGATCTACATAACCGGTAATGCTGGCTCCGAGTTTACAGTAACTGTTAGCTATAGCGCTAAGCCTAGGAACGGTGTACACTTCATACTTCCCGATGAGTATTACAAGGATAGGAGGCCAATGGTTTGGACGCAGGGTGAGAGCGAGGACAATCACTACTGGTTACCCATACCAGATTACCCAAGCGTTAAGTTAACCAGTGAATTAACATTGATAGTACCGAAACCACTAACGGCTGTATCAAACGGATACCTAGTTGAGAGTAGGGATTTAGGCGACGAGACCCTATGGCGTTGGAGGCTTGATAAGCCACACTCAGCCTACCTAATAGCCTTTGCGGCTGCTGAATTCGAAGTCATTGAGGAGAACTGCGGCGGCGTTGAGGTTAAGCACTATGTGCCTAAGGGTTATGGTGAACTGGCTAGGTACAGCTTCCACAGGATATGCGACATGTTGAACTTCTACAGTGAATACACCGGCGTTAAGTACCCATGGCCCAACTATAAGCATGCTGTTGTTAGTGAATTTGGCGGCGGTATGGAGAATACGACGGTGACTATACTAACCGACACGACTATTCATGATGAACACGCCCATTGCCCAGGCTCAAAATTCCCATGCCCAGGTAGGGAGGATTTTTCTTCTGATGGTTTGGTTGCTCATGAGTTGGCTCATCAGTGGTTTGGTGACTTGGTTACCACTAGGGATTGGGGTAACATTTGGCTTAACGAAGCCTTCGCAACGTATATGGAGGCCCTTTACACGAGGCATTCGAAGGGTGATGACGAGTTCATTTACGAGCTCCACCAGAACCTTAGGGCCTACCTTAATGAGTATAGGCGTTACTCAAGGCCCATCGTCATTAGGCTTTACAAGTACCCTGAGGAAGTTTTCGATAGGCATACTTACGAAAAGGGTTCACTCGTACTACACACGTTAAAAGGCATAATAGGGGAGGAGAACTTCAGGAGGGGTATTAACATTTTCCTAACTAGGCACGCATTCAGTAATGCCGATACCGAGGACTTGAGGAAGGCTATGGAGGAGGCCTCAGGTAGGCCCCTTGACTGGTTCTTTAACCAGTTTGTTTACTCAGCTGGGCATCCCATGATCAAGTACTCCTGGAGCCATGAATCAGGTTACTTAAGGTTAAGTGTTAGCCAGACCCAGGGCGAAGACTCATACCCCATATATAGGTTGCCGCTGGAATTCGAGGCGGGTTATCAGGATGGGTCAAGGCAGCTGGTTAGGGTTGATGTTAATTCGAGGGAGTCCGTGGTTTACATACCAAGTAAGGAGAGGCCCGCCTACGTATGCATCGATCCTGAGTTTAAGATTGCGATTAAGGTTGTGAGCAGTGATAAGGGTGTTGAGGAGGCTAAGGCTGAGTTGGGAAGCATCAACCTGGCCTGCAGGCTTGAGGCGATTGATGCCTTATCCAGGAATAGTAGCTTAAGATCAATAGAAGCCTTAACAAGTGCGCTACTTAGCGACAAGTTCTGGGGTGTTAGGGCTGAGGCCGCTAGGGCATTGGGTAGGTTAGGCGTTAATGATGCGGCCAAGTCTCTTCTGGAGGCACTTAAAGTTGAGGAGCACCCGAGGGTTAGGCGTGCCATAGTTGAGGCGTTGGGTAACTTTAAGGGTAGTGAGGAGACGGCTAAGGTACTCTCCTCAATCCTAACTGACGTTAAGGAGAGCTACTACGTTAGGTCCACTGCAGCTGAATCACTGGGCAAGGTAGGCATTAGGGATTATTTCAATGAACTAGTTAAGGCTCTCAACTACCCAAGCCACAACAATGTCATAACACAGGGTGCATTAAGGGGGCTAGCTGAACTAGGCGGTGACGAAGCCGTTGACATAATCTTAAAGTATACTCAACTCGGATACCCAACATTAGTCAGGGCCGCTGCAGCGCAGTCGCTGGGTAGGTTCACCAGTGACAGGAGGGTCTATGAAAGGTTGATTGAGCTGCTTAAGGACCCGTACATTAGGGTTGCCTCAGCGGCGTTAAGCGCCGTGGAGTACTCAATGGACCCGAGATTCCTCGATGTCTTGGACTCCATAGTCTCGGGTAATGCACCAGGCTTCATAGCAGCTGAGTTAAGTGGCAGGTTTAGGAGGTATGCCAGGGATGTTGCGACTAGGATAAGGGAGCACCTGAGCAGGGGTGTTGAGTACCAGAGGTTGAGGGAGGAGTTGGAGCAGATTAGGGAGGAGCAAAGGAGGTTAATGGACAGGGTGGGGAGGATTGAGTCCAAGGCTTAGTGGCATGCCATTAAATACCTATCGATGTTTTTACCTGATACTCTTAATTTAAGGCTTAGACCCAAGTAAGGTAATGGGCCTAAAGGTTAAGGTTGGGTTGGAGGGGGAAAACGTGGTGATTATGCTGGTGGTGCCGATTAAGGACTATGAACTGGCCCACAGGGGGGCAAGCCTAATTTACAGGTGCAGTGGTGTACAGGTTAAGAACCCATTAGCTAGATACATAGCCGAGTCGTTGAGGTACCTTGAGTCGATTAGGGGCTGCAGGGATACTTAAGGCGACCCTCACCATGAAGCCTAGCCCTTAGCCTCAATTAACCTCTTAAACCTTAAGGCATCGTCAAGCATGTGAACATTGTTGAACATGACGTAGACCACCCGTGAAACCTGGCCTAAAATCAGTCTCCCCAATGAGTCAAGGTCCGAATCGGAGTACCTATACCTGTAGTTAACCTCCCCCTCACCAATGCCGTGCAGCCTGAAGTAAGCTACCTCCCTAGTCACCATTGGACTCCTCCTAAATGGGTCAACCACGTGTATGACGTCAGTACTATTGAATACTCGCATGAGGGAGTTTGGGTCACTGTAGCTGGCCCCCCTTGGCTCCCAGCCAACCCTACCTGGCTCACCTATTGATCTGAAGAACTCAACCACATCCTTGGCACTATCACTGTTAATGACCATTGATGGTGGGGTTTGGAATATGTAGAAGGCTGGGTTAAGGGGCTTGGTTAACCTGAGGAACTCACCCCAGAGCTCAAGGTTCTCCCTAGTTGGCTTAAGTAAACCATAGTTAGTGGTGTTGCCGGTTAACCTAGCCCTCCTAACCCTCCTCCAAGTGGGTGAGTTAGTGCCATGGGTTAACCCTTGGAAGACCTTAACGGTGAAGGCGAATCCACTCGGTGCCTCTTCCCTCAAATGCCTCATCCTATCCTCGGTGGGTAGGTCATAGAAGGTTTCCTGCAACTCCACCACTGGGAATAGCTCATAGTACCTTGACCTAGCCGTTGGGAAGCCGCATGTACCAACTAGGATACTTACCATAATAGCCTTAGTGGCAACTCTCCTTATTATCCCTTTATATCTACAGCACTACACCCCTACCTGGAGCATGTATTAATAGGCTAATATGCTTAACCCCATGCTGCTCATTAATATTACTGGTAATGCTGCCTAGGCTTATGCCCACACCATTGGGTTTGTCATTAATTGCAGGCTGATTGATGCACATTGGGTTGACGTTACCGCGGTTAAGTGGCTCAACGTTAATTAGTATTATTGATAATGCTAGCAGTAGCCATGCAGCTGGGTTAACTGGTGGTGGACTTAAAAATGCTGAGGATGCTATTGAGGCTAAGATTTCAATTGACGACGTTAACGATGCTGATACGGGGCCAATGTGCTTAATGGCCTCTGAGTATAACACGTAAGGCAACACCACCCCCACTAGTGAGAGCACCAATGGGTAGTATATGTAGTTCACATTAAACATATCTATGTGTGACGTCTCACCCAGGTTAAGTGCCATTAAACATGAAATCACTAAGGTGCCTAGTGATTGACCGAAAACCATACTAATGGTCTCAGCCTCCTTAAGCATATCTAAGGCAATCGTGTAAACCAGATTGATGACCATCATCAGTAAGGCAATTGCCAATGAGCCGTAGTACCCCTGGTAAAGTAGATAAATGCTGAGCAGTAGCATGATAGCTGATGCAACATGCCTAGTGTTAAGGCTCTCACTATTCATGTAGTCTATTATTATGAGCGGGATTATGTAGCTGGAGCCAGCCAAGGCCGCTAATCCGTCAACATCACCAGTCAGCCTAATGTATAGGTAGTTTAGGGCGTAGTTTACCGGGGATATTGTAACACCCTTAACCACTGACTTTATCTCGAAGCCACGGGCTAGTAGAGGCACTGAGAGTAGTATCGTGGATACTAGGTAACTTAAGGTTATGAGATCATTAACCCCATAAAGCCTTAAGGCTAGGTAACTGACCGGGTACGATACTCCCCACAGCGCCGAGGCTAACATGGACAATGCCAGGTACTTCTTCTTCGTCATCAAGACCACCTTAAGGTGATGGGTAGGGTGAAGGTGATGGGGTTATTTTAACTTCATTTAAAAACCTTACTCAATGGTGAATCATTAATTTTTCATTTAAATAAAATATTACTAAGCGATCCATGATCCTAAGCTATGGTTCCAATACAGTTCCTCGTAATGATAGGAGCCGTGGTAGGCGCATTGACCGAGGTTACAGTTGCCAGTGGTTATGGTTGTAGTGCCAGCATTAACTTTAATAAGTCTGCACTAACATATGTCTATTAGGACTCAGATTATATCCACAGTTAATGAAGAATATATAAACTATGTGTACCTACCTAACCACTCCGCAACCATGGGTAACGTAAGCCTAGACCCAGCCACATTCATTAACGACCACTACACACTATACAGTCTTTTAACGGCTTCTTAATTATTTAGTAAGTTGTGAAATTATTATTTCCTATGCTTTACCTTTAACTCAATAAGTATTTATCTGGTTAATAAATAATGATCTTTACCTCTTTACATATAGCCAGCATGCTACGTATATGCCTTTCTTGATCTCTATCATTGGTGGCTCCTCCCTGCGGCAAATATCCATGGCAAACGGACACCTAGGATGAAACCTACAACCACTAGGCGGGTTAGCCAGGTTCGGGGGTTCACCGCCAACCACTTTCCTCTCACTAAACCTATTCTTAGGGTCTGGGTCTGGTATTGCCTCAATTAGGGCTTGGGTGTATGGGTGATGCGGCTCCTTAATAACATCCCTATAAGGCCCTATCTCGGCCATCTTACCAGCATACATGACCAGTATCTTGTCGCTGAAGTACTTGGCGGTTGAGATGTCGTGGGTGATGTAGGCGAAGGCTATCTTATCCCTTTCCTGAATACTCTTAAGTATCGTCAATATCTCAACCCTGACTGATGCATCAAGCATTGAAACAGGTTCATCAGCCACTATGAAATCGGGCCTAGTCACAATAGCCCTAGCAATGGCGACCCTCTGTCTCTGGCCGCCGGATAATTGATGCGGGTATTTGTAGAGGTAATCACTCACCGGGGTTAGTTTAACCTCCTCAAGGGCCCTATGAACCATCTCATCCCTTTCCCTGGGGCTAACACCATTTATTATCAACGGCTCCTCAATTATGAACTTTACGTTGTGGTATGGATTAAGGCTTGAGAATGGGTCTTGAAGAACGATGGAAGTTCTCCTCCTAAACCAAAGCAGTTCACTATCCTTAGCTTGGGTGATGTCCCTACCGTCGAAAAGTAGCTCACCCCCAGTGGGTTTAAGTAGCCTAAGCAGTGTCCTGCCCAGGGTTGTCTTTCCGCTCCCTGACTCACCAACTATTGCTAAGGTTTCACCACGGCCAATGCTAATGCTTACGTCGTCAACCGCCTTAACGTACCTCGGCTTTGAGAACAAACCAGGGCGCACAGTATACCACATCCTTAACCTATGAGCTACCACTAACTGTCCACCATCAACCCACGGCGTATCCGTGAAACTAACCATCAACTCACCACAACATTAAGTTAACGTGAAGTAGGGTATTTAAGCATTATAGCCCTTAAAGGCATAACTCTTAACAATCTAAGTGCTATGTAATATGACCCCCGTTATGTCTCCTGGTGTCTTCGATGCGAGTCTCCATTGATGATGACAGATGAGTCTCGCCATTTATGGTGGGGTTGCCTCACTCGTAGGGTTTTATGGTGATGGGTTTATAATGGTTGCCTCATTGATAAGACCAATAACCCCGTGGTAGGGGGTGGTAATCGAGACCCTGGGTTAACCTAACCTTAAAAGTGCGGGGGGTCATCTACTGATCAATTACGTATACCCACAGAAGCTATTAGATGGGGAACTACCCTGGAGCCACATGAGGATACCAGGTGCTGACGAGCAGTTACTCAGGAAGCCCTTAGTGAAGTACGCTAAGGAGGTGGATGTAGATACTAAGATTCATGCACGATGAGTGATATACTTCTACTTTAATCTATATTTGTATATGTATGCATATATTATGTAAGTTTTCTACCTACATAAGTTTTATTAAGGTTTTTGTTGCTAGGTTTGTGACCCTGTATGGTTTAGAACGGTGTGCACTTTAACTTAAATACAATAATACCGTGGCCGATCATACTCATATGGACGCTACTCTACTTCGCCCTACTAGCCTGGGCCTGGAGACCTAAGGAAGGTAGACCCTTTGGTAATTTTAAGACCATAGATTTTGTGTACATAGCCTTAGTGGCGGCACTACTCATCGTCTATAACTTCTTCATTTCACCCCTAATCCCGAAGGTTGGTGCCGTAACCACGTACTTCTACTACCCAATAATTGGTGAGACATTCCTCGTGATGCTCGCGGCGGCTCTTGTTGGTAAGCCTGGTTCGGCTGGGTTAACCATGGTAATATATACCCTTCTCTCCGACATAATACATTACGGTTTTGGCGGCGAGCCCTTCTGGTTCATTTATGAGGTTACTGCCTATGCCGCAATAATTGATTTGTGGTTAATCTATAGGGGTAAGTATTACATGATGCCATTCCAAGGGGTATTCAGTAAGTCTACCGATCCAGGTGTTGGTGAGGGGGGTTCTGTAGATGCTGAGGAGCTTGAGGAGGAGTTAAAGTCCGCTAAGGCATTATTCATAGTTGATGCCCTAATTGGTGGTATAACAATATCATCAGCCTTCCCAGTCTGGTACAGGGGCTTTTGGGCAACCTTTGTGGAGGGTTATACATATACACCGAGCTTCTGGGCAATAACAAGCGTAGTTAGTATTGGTGCGGGGGTGGTCCTTGGGTTAATAGTGGCTCCATTTATTTACTACATAAAGAGAGTTTTATCATAGGGGGGTTTATGGCTAGGATTATTAAAATCAATAATCTTTCTGTTCGATACTTCGGTTCCAGGAACCCTGTCCTCAGGAACGTTTCCCTCGAAATTGAGGAGGGCGAGTTTGTTCTATTGGTTGGTAGGACTGGTTCTGGGAAATCCACATTATTGAATGTGATTAATGGTGTTATACCTAACATAGTAAGTGCCTCGGTTAGAGGGTCAATAAGCGTGGTTGATCGTGATCCAAGAAAGACCCCTGTGCATGAAATGGCCACAATAGTTGGTACGGTATACCAAGTGCCAGAGAGTCAAATATTCTCGCTAATTGTGGATGATGATGTAGCCTTCGGTCTTGAAAATAGGGCTATGGACCCTAATGAGATTAGGCGTAGGGTTGTTGAATCACTGGGTTTAGTTAACCTCATCCATAAGATGAGGCATCCAACCTTCCTCCTCAGTGGTGGTGAGAAGCAGAGGTTAGTTATTGCTGGTGTTCTTGCCGTAAGACCGAGGATTCTAATACTTGATGAACCAACATCGATGCTGGATTCCATGGGTGCAGAGAGCATCTTCGGTCTTGTTAAGAAGTTGAATGATGAAGGATTGACCATTATAATGAGTGAGCATAGGGTGGAGAGGGTGATCGGTGTGGTGGATAGGGTTATTGGTCTTAAGGATGGCACGATATACGTAGATGATGAGCCACATAGGGCCGTGGCTAAGGAGCTACCAAAGCTTGGTATTGAGGAACCTCAGGTAACCACGTTATATAGGATGATCGATAAGAATGCAGAGTATTACCCAATCTCTGTCGATGAGTTCATGGAGTTAGGCGTGGCTAATAGAATTGATGTAGTTGATAAGGTTGATGATGGTGTTGGCGAAGATGCGATACTTGTAAGTAACGTGCACTTCACATACCCAGGTGGCGTTCAGGAGGTTTTGAAGGGTGTAAACCTGGTCATTAAGGATGGGGAGGTTGTAAGTGTAATCGGTCCCAATGGATCGGGTAAATCAACACTGATGTATTTATTGGCGGGTATCTATAAACCAAGCAGTGGTTCCATAAAAATCCTTGGTTATGACTCAACAAGACTCGTTGGTAAGGAAAGGACTGGGTTAATTGGTTATGTATTTCAGGACCCAGATCAAATGCTCTTATCAAGCACTGTTAAGGGTGAGCTCGAATTCACCCTAAGGCTGTCTGGTATTCATGGGAGGGAGGTTGAGGAGAGAGTGAAAAGGATAAGCAGTTACCTCGGCATTAATGATCTACTAGGCCAAAGCCCGCATAAGTTATCTGTTGGTCAGAGGAGGCTGGTGAGTGTTGCCTCGGTCCTTGTGGCTGAGCCACGCATATTAATTCTTGATGAGCCAACTAGAGGCCTTGATAATGAGACCAGTACATCATTAATGGACTTACTCCTGACAATTAAGGAGGAGAGGGGTATGACACTCATAATGGTGACGCACAACATGAGGCAGGTTGGTGAGTATAGCGATAGGGTCTTTGTAATGTATGATGGCAATGTGGTATTTAGTGGGACGCCGGAGATTGTTTTTGAGGAGTCACATAGGCATCCTGAGTGGGGGATATCGCCACCACAGGTTTTTGAGGTTACACGTAGGATTAATAAGCCCACAGCAAGTATTAGGAGGGTGAGGGTTCATGCAGCCTAGCCCAATAATTGGGCAGGTGCTCTATAACCCTATCGTTAATTGGACAATAACCCTAATAATGCTGCTTTACGGACCTGCCCTCGTTATCTACCTAATATTCAGGTTAATAGGTTTCCAGGGCTATATGTCGTTGTTTAGGTTCATAGAGGGTAAATCGGTAATATATAGGTTAGATCCTAGGGTCAAGATCCTATTATCGATAGTGATCACCACTGTTGCCGCAATAACGATTTGGTGAATTTCAGCAATAATTTTTATTGCTGTCATGGCATTATACTCATTATTAAGTAACATTAGGGAGAAGCTCAGGATAGCTGTACCACTTATCTTAGCCTCATTCATAGGAACCGCTTGGACAGAATCCATGTTCACACCATACTCATACCTACAGGTTATATTTCACCATGTAACCTTCCTCTACGTGCTTCCACGATCCCTAGCAATCTTCGGTGTTACCCAGGGTAGTGGTTCCTTCTATGTTCCATACCTGGGTTATGTAAATAATCCAGTGGGTATTACCTGGGAGGGCATTATTTATGGTCTCCAGATAACCTTCAGGGCCGTGGCAGCAATAGCCTCTGGTTTACTGCTAATATTCAGCACACCACCCTCGGACATACTCAGATCTCTCGAGAAGAACGGTTTACCCATTGAACTTGGTTTCACATTATTACTTGCCGTAAGTTCTGTACCAAAGGTTCTCGAGAACTCCATGGTTGTACTCAACTCCCTAAAGGCTAGGGGTGTTGATTTTAGACCAAGGAGTAGGAATCCCATAACGTTCATTAGGGAATCGTTATTCATAATAAGGGTGGTTATCATGGCCCTCATTGGTATCGTAACACTAACACTTAGGGATGCCAGGCAAATAGCTATTGCAGCCGACTTAAGGGCCTTTAGGGCGTTTAGGAAGAGGACGTATTATAAGGACATTAGAATGACTAGAATGGACTACGTAATACTAGCATTCCTAATAGCCCTATTGATTGCGGGCATCTACATATCTGGGTTGCCGGGCATGGGGGCTGTGCCCTACAACCCATAGGTTAGGCATTCATGATAAGCAAACGACAAACCTCGCCCTTCATGGCGGGGTTACCCCATTGCGTGGGGTCTTATGGCGATGGTTTTAAACTCAATCCTAGGTAGGATGTTCAGTACCTCCCTTGGTCAACTCTCAAGAGGTGAGGAGTGGAGGGCCGATTCCCCCGCAATATAATCCCTAAGACCCCAGGAAAACCCCACCATCAAGGACGGGGAAGGGGTCAGTACCCAGTCTGTTCCAGTAATGTCTAGGCACTGAGGGTTATTTTAAAATACCAAGACTTGGTAGCCGTTGTTTATGAATTTTGATAGGTCTTCGTGGTGTTCTTCATCTCCGATTAGCCTAATTTTTAAGGCCGTTAACTTATCCCTAATGTTGAGGTGGGGTGGTGATGCGCAGTAGCCGCAAACACCATAAATCACCCCCTCCCTCTGCGCCACCTCATACGCAGGCCTCAAACCCTTATACGGACTATCAGCTATCGGTACCCTAGACCCAAACCCATCAAAATAAACCACAACATCATAACCAGCCCTCTTATTCCGTAGGTTATCTATTTAGTTCCTTATTAATTGACCTTATACAATAATAAACGTGAGCGCTATTAAATGAATTGCAAGTGATGGTAAGGATGGTGGTAAAAGCACAATAACAATACTCATGGCTAGGGCTCGACTACGTTGGGTATAGAATTGGTATCATTGACCTAGCCCTAGGCAATCCAAGCGCATCCCTTGTACTACTTAAGGAGGTGCCTAGGCATACCTTAACAACCTATGTAATTAATACACCTAGATTGGGTGAGGTCGTTCATGTGGTGTTCACGGAACATGGGCCAATATACCTAGTGTCATCGAGTCGTGGTGATTTAACCTTGGTGAGTAGTTATGGTGGTTTGGCTAAGGGCTAGTGTCGTTTAAGCATGAGTAATGTTTATATATTCAGTACAATGCATATTAAGTTAAAATGCATGTTGACAGTTACGGCGTATTAAACGGATTAGTGAGGATATCTATATTATTAAGTAGGAGCGGTGAGTACGTTTACTGGGTTGATGAGCCTAAGTTAAGCGATTCCGAAGAGGAGTTAATTACGAGGATTAGGAATGAACTTAATAAGTCATTAAGCCTTAGGAGTATCCCATCCATTGATAACTACAGTGATGTTAAGAAGTACGTGAGGGAGAATGCTGAGTCCTTACTTAGGCGTTATATCCAAGATACTGACTCTGAATCCCTTAATAAGGTGATGTACTACATCTTAAGGGATACCGTTGGGTTTGGCCCACTGGAACCCCTCATCAATGATCCAAGGGTCGAGGATGTGCATGTCAATGGCCCTGGTAGAAGCGTCTTCGTTTGGCATAATAAGTACGGCCACATTAAAACCAACATAATTATTAAGGGTGAGGAGCTTGATAGGCTAGTAACCCTACTATCCCAGAGAATAAGAAGGAATCCCAGCTCAGCTAACCCGATACTGGAGGGGTTACTAATACCTGAGAACTTTAGGGTTGAACTGCTGCTGAGGGATGTATCGTCAATGGGCCCCACCTTAACCATCAGGAAATTCAGGGAGATGCCGTTAACGGTGATAGACATGATTAAGCTAGGTACCTTAAGTAGTGAACTGGCCGCCTACCTATGGCTTATGCTTGATTACGGCAGGAGCATGCTGATAATAGGGCCCACTGGGGCTGGTAAGACAACCCTACTGAACGCACTCCTCTTCCTCATTAGGAATGGGCGTAGGATAATAACCATAGAGGATGCCAGGGAACTATACCTACTGCACGACCACTGGGTCCCCTTAGTCTCAAGGACTTCGGAAATCCCAGGAGTCGCCAATGTTGACCTTTACGACTTGGTTAAGGTCTCCATGAGGCTTAGGCCAGATTACATAGTCGTGGGTGAGTTGAGGGGTGAGGAGGCGTACGTGTTCTTCCAAGGGTTGGCTAGTGGGCATACGGGCTTATCAACACTACACGCCAGCACCGCTGAATTAGCCTTCAGGAGGCTCATATCTAAGCCCATGGAAATACCCCCAACCCTACTGGCATCGCTGGGCGTTGTTATTCAGATAAACATAGTAACCACGGGTAGGGATGAAATTGTTAGGAGGGTTGTCAAGGTTGAGGAGGTTGTCGATGTGCAGGAGGATAGACCAGTCCTGAACAGGGTTTTTGAGTGGAGGAGGGATGAGGATGAGGTAGTTAAGGTTAACGAATCAATGCTAATTAATAGGGTAGTTGAGGAGTACGCTTTACCAATGGAGAAGGTTAAGGCTGAGTTGGATAGGAGGAAGAGGTTCATTGAGCTTATGGTTAAGAACAACGCCGCAAGTCCAAGCGCCGTCTTCGAGCTAATAAACAAGTATCACACGGACCCCGAGTCAGCCTTTAAGGCCATGGAGGGTTCTAGTGGATAAATATGGCTATCGCAAATGTCATTAAGGCGCTTAATAGGTGGATCAATGACTACTTCGAGCGCATCAGCATGATGACCGGCTATGCTGTGCAGCCCAGCTTCATTAAATTCACCATCCTATCAATGATCGGGTTATCATCAGTATCGCTGGTGCTAGCTCTATTAAGCATTAGGTTAGTGCCTAAGTTAACAATACTCTTCGCCCTAATTGAAATAGTCTCACTGCTTATGATAACCATGTTGGGCATTTACCTAGTGGCTAAGGTAAGGTCAAGGGCTGGGAAGTTTGAAAAAGCCATAGTGACAATACTACTGACCACAATACCCCTACTCGCCAGTGGCGAACCACTGGTTAACGTCATTAATCAGCTAACAATGGTTAGGATGGATCCTGAGGTTGCGGGTGAGTTTAGGAGGATAGTTGCTGAGGTTTACGGCGGCTTCGATATTGTTAATGCGATTAGGAGGAGCATTAATAGGGTACCTTCAAGGACGTACAGCGACGTTATGAGCATAATAACTGAGTCGTACGGCATCAGCAGCAACATAGCTGATATACTAATGCTTAAACTAGACTCAATAGTCAGGAGAGAGCAGTCAACCTTTAAGTCAAGGGTGCAGACACTATCACTAATGATGGAGATATACCTAGTTTCAGTTCAACTACTCCCACTACTACTCATAATACTAGCCATTTCACTATCACCCCTTGGCTCATTCCCAATAAACCCAACAGCATTAATATTACTACTTTTCCTAGTTTACATGCCAATCACAGGTATGGTATTCTACGTGGTGATGAGTGGGCTTACTGATTAGGCTTAATTCAGGCCCCAACCAGCAGGACACTAAATCGAGGGAAATATGTGCTGGCATGGATGGTAAAGCATAAATACTTGACCTAAGCGCTATTGTCCATGGCCTACTGGGGTGTGTTAGCGGCGTTACTGTTCCTGGTATTCATAGGACTTGTCGTGGATGGTTTAGTGTTGCTCATCAGGAGGATAATCAAGGTTAGGTTAACGAACCCGGTTAAGGTCATGAGGTTCGAGGCTGGTAATGTACCTGTTGGGCCTGTGAGGAGTATATTACCTATGCAGTACGTGGGCTTCCTATTAATGTTCCTCTCAGTGGAACCAGTCACGGCACTCCTGTTAACATTATCAATAGGCTTCACAGGTTTTAGCCTAGGCTATGTACTACTCTTCATAGTATTCCTAGTTACCTACTCACCGTTAATATACGTGGCCTATAGTGACATTAAGTACATGGCCTATGAGGCTCCTCGTAGGGTTATTTTAAACAGAAGAGCCGAATAGTAATTTTTAAAAATATAACAAGTTCAACAGTTCGTGAGGAATTATGGGTGATACGGGTGTCAATACATTAAAGATAACGTTAAAGTCCATTGGGATAGACATTAAACTGCTCCCTGACTCATGGGCCAGCTGGGGCACCAAGTTCTCCATATGGCCAGCCCACCTGGTCACGGCCTGCTGCGGTGTTGAGTTTGCCCACACGTCAGCCCCTGGTTATGATGCGGAGAGGTGGGGGTTCCTACCCATATTCGGCCCGAGACAAACTAATGCGATAGTAATTGAGGGTACCGTGACCAGGAAGATGGCTAAGGTGGTTAAGGTGGCCTATGAGCAGATGCCCTACCCAAAGTTCGTCATAGCCATGGGCTCCTGCGCAATGGAGGGTGGTGTCTTCTGGAACTCATATCACGTCGTTAGGGTTAGCGATATTGTACCCGTTGATGCCTGGGTCATGGGTTGCCCGCCAACCCCTGAGGCTGTTATTAGGGCCATTAGGATGGTTCAAGATAAAATTGAGGGTAAAGAGGTTAAGCCGAACATTAGGCCCAGTCAATTCGACCTAACAAAGCTTAAACCAGATAAACCCCAAAGACCCCCGAACCCGCCACATAGGATTGAATTTGAGCTTATTAAGGACATTAATGTCTGCAAGCCGATGCCCAATGTTAAGTGGGAGTTAGGCCAAAAGCTGGTGGATGGGTTTAAATCAACCTTAGGCAATGGTGTTAAGAACGCCGTGGTCAGGAATGTTAATGATCTATGCATAACGCTTGACAGCGCGGGTAGGCTTAGGGAAGCCGTGGAGTCAGCCTTTAAACTGGGCTTTGACCACGTTAAGTCCATAAACGTCATAGACCTCATTAACGCTGGCGTCTTTAGGATGGAGTACGTGCTTGGCTCATACATGAATAAGGAGCTCATGCCAGTGCTATTGACCATATACTTCGATGTGCCTAGGGATGAGGCTAAGGTGCCGTCAATAATTGACCTATATCCTGGGGCTGATTACCAGGAGAGGGAACTCTACGACCTATTTGGCGTGTGGTTTGAGGGTAACCCATGGATGGGTAGTAACTTCCTGCTAGACCCAGATACACCAGTTAAGTACCCGCTTAGGAAGGAGTACAGGATACCGTCACTAAAGGGTGTTGTGGTTGAGAGGTGATGGTGATGAGTGAGCGTGAGGTCTCCATAAACGTACCCGTGGAGTTACCCACTGAGGTTAAGTCACTTTTCCTACCGATCCCTAAGAATATGGTTGAGGAGGTCTACAGGTCAGACGAGTACCTAGTCCTAATCGGCCCAGCCCACCCGGGTAGTGGGCACATGAGGATAATCCTGAGGCTGAAGGGTGACTACATAGTTGAGGCCATTCCTGACCCAGGTTATGTACATAGGGCTGTGGAGAAGTTGGCTGAAACAAGGCTATTTGTCCATAATATACCACTCGTGGAGCGTCCAACAATAGCTGAATCATCCATAATGGATCATGGTTACGTTAGGGCAATAGAGGAGTTGGGTCAACTAGACGTTCCACCCAGGGCGCAGTACCTGAGGGTCATAATGGATGAGTTGAGTAGGATAGGTGACCACCTTTACGATACAGGCATTTTAGCTGTCTTCCTTGGCCACTCCACGGGTTACATGTGGGGTTTTGGGCTTAGGGAATTCATAGTCGATGCCTTAGCCAGGATGACGGGGGCTAGGATAACCGTATCCTTCGTTATACCAAGCGGTGTGAGGTGGGATGTACACCCAGACACCTTAAGGTACATATACAACATGACCTTCTTCATAGAGAAGAAGATCGATGAGTTGGGGACCATATTCACTAAGAACCCCGTCACCGTGAGCAGGATGAAGAGTGTAGGCGTGTTAACCAAGGATGAGTGCATAAGGTTCGGTGCCGTTGGCCCATTCCTAAGGGCATGCGGTGTTGAGTATGATAACAGGAAGGTTAGGCCCTACGCAGTCTACGATCAACTGGAGTGGGAGGTTCCAGTGGCCGATGAAGGTGACGCATACTCAAGGTTCCTCGTTAGGGTTGAGGAGATTAGGCAGAGCCTAAACATAATAAGGCAGGCCGTGAAGAACATACCCGAGGGGCCTGTGATAGGCAGTAAGTTAATGGCTAGGGTGCCGCCGAAGGAGAGGGAGAGGGTGGCTAAGGATATTAGGAATTACCTCTTTAGGCTCCTAATAGGCCTAACGCTACCTGAGGGTGAGGCAACAACGTTAACCGAGGCGGCGAGGGGTACATTGCTCTACTCCCTTGTCAGTGATGGAAAGTCTAATGTGCCTTATAGGCTCAGGATGATTACCCCATCCTGGTACAACCTAAGGCCATTCATGGAGAGCCTGAAGGGCTATAGGTTAATGGACCTACCCGCAATATATGGGTCATGGGGCTACTTCCCGCCTGAGGCTGATAGGTAACGATTAAACTTAAAAAAGACTAATAACAGCGCCCCTATGACCATTGAAAGGACGCTTGTGATAGTTAAACCTGATGGGGTTAAGAGGGGGTTGATTGGGGAGGTTATTTCAAGGCTTGAGAGGGTTGGATTGAAAATAGTGGCTATTAAGATGGTTTGGGCTAGTAGGGAGCAGATTGAGGGCTTCTACCCAAGTAACCCTGATTGGTTTAAGAGCGTGGGTAATAAGACCCTGGGTAGCTATAAGGAGATGGGCATTGACCCTAAGGCTGAATTGGGTACAGATGACCCGGTGGAGATTGGTAGGCTTGTTAAGAAGTGGCTAGTGGACTACATGACAGAGTCCCCAATAGTGCTAATGGTGGTTGAGGGTAATCATGCCGTTGAGGTGGTTAGGAAGCTGGTTGGTAGCACACTACCCTATAAGGCTGAGCCGGGTACTATAAGGGGTGACTACTCGGTGGATAGCCCAGACTTGGCTAATAGGGAGAAGAGGGCCATAAGGAACATTGTGCATGCCAGTGATAGCCCTGAGGAGGCGAGGAGGGAAATAGGGTACTGGTTTAGGGAAAATGAAATATATGAATATTGAAATATACGAATATCGAGTAGGCCCTGTATCAACGTTACCTATGCCCAAAGACAGGCTTAGGCTTATACGGCTCCTCAAGGTACTTAATCTCATCGTCGGTTAGCTTAATCTCCAATGCACCAACAGCCTCCTCAACATGCTCAGGCTTAGTGGTTCCTATTATAGGCGCCGTGACGCCCTTATGCAGTAGCCAGGCGTAGGCTATTTGTGTTGGTGTGGCGCCCTTATTCTTGGCCACCTCAATAACCCTCCTAAGTATCTCAGCGTTTTCAGGGGGCTCAACGTAGATCCTATAGTCACCTGTACCTGGCCTAACCCTGGTCTCTGTTTCAGGGACGACTATCTTACCATCCTTATAGTACTTACCGCTTAATATGCCGGCCGCCGTCGGGCTCCAGGGTATTATACCTATGCCGTGTGCCTTACAGAAGGGTATCATCTCCCTCTCCTCCTCCCTGTAAAGCAAGTTGTACACGTTCTGCATGCTGATGAACTTCTCGTAACCCTTCATCTCAGCTATGAATATAGCCTTGGCGAATTGCCACGTCCACATACTCGAGGCTCCAATGTATCTAACCAGGCCTTGGTGAACTAAGTCGGTTAATGCGGATAGGGTCTCCTCAATGGGTGTTTCATAGTCCCACCTATGAATCTGGTATAGGTCTATGTAATCAGTCTTAAGTCTCCTCAACGATTCACGGGCCTGCCACATAACATGCTTACGGGACAAGCCACGGTCATTTGGCCCATTCCCCATTTGACCATAGACCTTGGTGGCTATCACCACGTCCTCCCTCATACCCTTAACCAACTCACCCACAATCTCCTCGCTCCTCCCCCTTGAGTAAACATTGGCTGTGTCTATGCAGTTTATGCCTAGGTCCCATGCCTTCTTCCAAACCTTCACGGCCCCATCAAGTTCAACCATCCATGGTGCAGTATTGCCGAACTGCATGGCGCCGAGGCATATTCTTGAGATTTTCAAACCGGAGTTACCCAGGTTAACGTATTCCATAACCCGTCACTCAGCTCGCAGTACCTACTTTTTAAACGTTGAGGATATGGTTATTTAGCTGTGAAATTAACGGTGGTGAATCATCAATGTGAGCCAATGCTTAAAAACCTTTAATCAAACATTTAAGACGCATGAGGTGCATAACGACCAGGAGCCAACTGGCATTACCATTAGCAATCGTCATCCTAATTTCACTAAGCGCAATCACCATGGCTAGTAATGCGGTTATTTGGTCTGTTCAGGTCCCTTATCTTGGCTCAAATGGCCTACCCCATGACTTCACTTACTTTAAGGCAATTAAGGAGCTTGGGTACAACACAGTTTTCCTAACCATTCCCTGGGGTTCGGTTGAGTATGGACCTAATGAGTATGACTTTAAGGTGCTTGACACTTACATGAACTACACCAGGGCACTTGGCCTCAACGTAATCCTGGTGTTCTTCTACTCCGTATGACCCCCTTCCCGCCCTTTTGAGGGGTGGGGTTTTTCACTGTGGGGGTCTCGACAGTTACCCCCTCTTTGGGGGTTAATGGTTTCACGCCATTGCTTGTTACTATGTAGCTGAGTATTTTTCTCGGTATCGGTGTTTCGTAGCCTGCTCTTTTTGCGATATTTCTCGCAGCATTCAAGTCTGCGTTAATCTTTATGCCCGTTACTGGGCATACGTATAGTCCTCTCTTGATTCTTCCGTTTTCATGGTTTGCATTGCATATTGAGCATTGTTTGCTAGTCCCATATTCATTCACCACATTGAGTCTTATCCCGTATTCCTGCAGCACCTCACCCAACCACTTGATTATCTTTACATACCACCAAATATTGGCATTATACTCATTACTATTGTTTTGGTTAAGCATGTATGGGTATCCGATGAATACCTCGTTGACTCCCATTCCATGGAGTGTCTTTGCCAGAAATCTGATTGCTGTCCTGTAGTAGTGCCTAAGCCTCTCGTGTTGCTTATACTTGGCATGTAGGTGGAATGCATGGTACTTGCGCCATGTCTTGAAGCCACGATTCCTCAACCAATCCCTAATCGCCTGGTAGGTCTTGGTTTCACGCTTCCACCAGTAATACTCAGCTTTAATCGTCGAACCCTTGATCAGAATAGCAACGTCGGTGTGATTAAACGCCACTGCGAATAGGTTATTCAAACCAACGTCAATGAAAGCCTTATTGGTGCCCTTAGGCTTGTTTATCTGCACCCTATCGTAAACCCCCTTCACGTAACCCCTCGGGTTACTCCTAGCAGGCTTCTCACCGACAGTGATCGGCACGTATGCGAACCACCTATTGCCCTCAAGCTTAATCACCAACGTGCCCTGTTTACCAGACCACTTGATTCTACCAGTATACTTGATCCTTAAATTCCAATCCTTAAGCAACAAGTAACCCTCCCCACCGTTGGTGGGCTCTAGGTAATATCTATCGTTCCTAACCAGGATTACTAGCTTCCTCCTGCCTAGTAGCCTGTCCTTCCAGAAGCCAGGAGGCGAAGGCTTACCCATGAATTTAGGTAGTTTGCCTTGCCTGTACAGCCTGAGTGTTTCGAAGTATGATTTCCAGGCACTGTTATTCAACCTTATGACTTGCCCAGCATTCACACCCAACACACTCTTATACCTATGGTAAAATTCATGCTCCGTTCCTTTGAAGTCTATTTTGCCCATCATCCTAAACTGCATAAGCCTAGTGTAATTCAACTCATTCCAAAGCCTAGCAGTGGCATCAGCAATCCTCCACAGTTTCCTCTCCTGGGCACCACTAGGCAGTAGCCTAAGCCTAACAGTGCGCATATTTTCATCTCTCAATTTCCTACTCCCCTTTAGTTTAGGAGTGGAGGAGGAAGGTGTGCCTGGGTTGGTGGAAACAGTGGGTGATCGACCCACCGGCTCATCCAAAGAGATTGAACCCCCTCCCGGAGGCACCAACCCAAGCACCGAGAAAACACAAGGCAAAGGAGGAATTAAAACATAACCAGAAACAAAAATACCAACCAATAGACTAAAACTTTAAACAAACTCTAAGAAGCAACACCACCCCTAGAAGGGGTGAGACTTAACATGGATGTCGCCGCCTGCATTGGCGTGGTGGAACATGACGGATAGGCGGTATTACTTTGATTTCATTAAAACCGTGGTTAGCAGGTATGTTAATTACTCAAACTTCCTAGGTGTACTAATTGACTATGGGTGGCTTGATGATGACTGGGGCCCTGGGGTAGGAGGCTTACCCACTGGTTACGCCAAGAGTGATGTAGCAATGTTTAGGTTATATCTGAATAGGACGTATGGCGGTAACATTACTGCGCTTAACCTGCAGTGGCACACGGCATATAGGAGCTTTAACGATGTAACGCCATCATTACCCTTCATGGGTAATTGGCCCTACTTCCAGTTATTCAGGGTCTGGAGTATTAATGAAACCTACAGTGAGTTATTCGGCACGATTAGGAGTATCATAGGACCCGATAGGATACTCCTGTTCTACTGGGGTGGCTCAATTGATGACATATATGGTCTTCAAATGCCTGAATTATACTTCCAACTGGCGAGGAAATATAACGTAACCATAGTACTTGACGATGCTGACCACACCAAGTTCGCAATCTTCTTCAGTAACCTAGCCAGTGTCTATGGAGTTCATTTAATGATGGAATGGACACCTGTACCCAGCACCAGTGCGTACTACGGCAGGTATGTATCCCACATAATGCTCGGTTACCCATGGCTCATGGGTGGTGATTACTACGTATTTATCAGGAGTTTAAGTTGGTTTTGGCCAACAACCCAGTTAAACGCCATGGCGGCTGAGGTATATAGGCTAATTAACGGTAGCCGTCCAAAGACCAGTGTAGCCGTACTCTACGTAACAATGTATGGTGAAACATACAACCAGTGGAAGCACCTTGAGGATGAGACTTACTTAATATCAACAGGCCTAGTTAAGGTTGGTGATGAATATGCATACTACCCGTACAACATAGTAACCGCTGATGAATTAGAGCTAGGCCTAGTTAACCTATCGAGGTACAGGTACTTAATCCTTATGGTTCCTGAATCATACATACCAAGTGGGGTCATGAGCATTATCAATAAGTGGAGGGGCAGTGGCGGCGTTCTGATACCCTACGACTCATCCTGGTTAACCACCGGTTTGGGCACTGTGTTGCCGAATATTGAGGAACCTGTCTTAACCACAAATGCCTCAGTTGAGGTGTTCCCAATAGTAAACGCCAATTCAGCCTACATATCCTTTAACGACTATGGCAATCCGATTAATGCGCTTCACGTTAATGTTAATTTAACGGCCCTTGGGTTACCTAATGGCACCTACGCCATCATTAACCTCAATGGTGGTGACCTGCTTAACATAACAAGTGACGGCATGGCCTCATTTAACCTAGGTTTCTACTACACCCAGGGTGCAGTATTAGTCGGCGTAATACCCATTAAGCCAATGCACCTACTGGTTAACTTAACTAGTATAAAAGCAACCTACGGCTATAATGGTGGCGTTTTTAAAGTAAGCCTAAGTGGTATGTTGATACCGCGCCTAAGCGGCTGTAGCGCATTAGCGTTGATGCACACTAACCTGACGGAATTTGGAGCCCCATTCACCAGTGATGGGTTGGTTTATGAGTCAATAGGGGCTGGTGAGGCTAGGATTAAGGACGGCTACTTCACTGTTAACTTAACGCTCCCACTTTACCAACTCATGTTCAATAGCTACACGTTGGTGCTAAACCTATATACAATGTGTAATGGGTTGATTGTGAGTGGGGAGTCCTACCAATTATCCGTTAACTTAACCTTCGCCATGTCTACCTACGGCTCAGTGCCATCAGTAACTGGGGTGGGTGTAACCAGTATGGCGCCTATATTCACCGTTAGCCCGCCATCAACCACAACAACGGTTAGCACCACTACAACCACCGTTACCTCAACAATCACCTTAATCACAACTATGGTGAAAGTAAGTACATTAACAATAACCTTAACATCGACAGTTGCAAGGTACGTATTAACTAAACAAACCACTGCAGCTCTAATAATCGGGGTTATTGTCCTGGTAATAGTGCTAGTGATAATCTTGGGTAATGTATTTAGGCGGAGACCAGACCTGCCGCAGCCATGAGGTAACCCTAATTAAAATTACGTTGAGTGTTATTCAATAAGATAGAACCTTATTCTCAAGTTCCTGCAACTCCCTAAGTGAATACTCAACGCTCTTATTGTTGGGTAGCCTCCTTATTATTATGAATGGGAGCAGGCCTCTCTTCAACTCCTCGGTGGCTATGGCCACGGGGTCTGATGTACTCAATTCCTTGGGGTTAACTAGGGGTGGTGCACCATCCATTAGCTGCCTTGTCCTTACCGCAATTATCTTGGCAAGCTCATACTTAGTTAATCGGGGTGGGTAAGGTAATTTACCGTCCCTGATCAATGAATATAACTCATCTATTGTTGACATGTTCGTTCCCAATAAATATATCCCCTTATAAACTTAACTACACATCACCCTAGTTGGAGGCTCCATCCTTTAGGGTGGTGAGGTGTTTTATTGCCCAGTGCAGTGGGATATTGTCCTTATTATCCATGAAGCTGCAGTTTGCGCATCTCATGATAAAGCAGACGGCAAGTCTCGCCCTTTATGGTTAGGTTGCCTTACTGCGTGAGTCTCATGGCGGTGGATTTATGAAGCCTAGTTGAAGTATCTAGCAGTCTCAGAGAAAGCAGGGTAACTCAAAAACCCCAAGGAAACCCCACCCCTCAAGAGCGAGAAACCGCCAGCTAACCTAAAGCTAAAAACTGTAAATGTGGCTGTTTCGGTTTTCATGATTATTTGTGGCGTTTATTTTCGTTGATGACCAATCCCAGTTGGATTTATAAACCCGACCTAACATTTTTACTAGTGACCCTGGGTTCTCGAGATCCGTAGTGGCAAGGAACCCTAGGCGACGGGTGGGGAGTCGCTGCGGTGAGGGGGCCCAGGGAGACCGTCGAGAAGCAGACGGTGGAGACAACAAGCCTCCACCACCTCCGGAGAGACGGTAAGTATTAAAGGGGGTTATAGCCTTCATTTTGTGGAGGATTTACGAAGATGCGTATTACTGGACATGGTTAGGATGCTTAATGGGTCATGCAGTATAGATAAGCTGGCGCTCTTAATGTACATGGTGGATAAGCTAAGCGGCTACTTCATATTCAACTGGAGCATCGAGGATTACATGCCAATCAGCCAAGACTTCCTGGACACCATCGAGAACCTGAGAAGGGGTGGTTACCTGGATGTTAACAATGGGAGGGTGACTATAACCACCCTCCCATTTGATGTATCAACCTGTGGCAATAACTGGCTTTACAGCAGGTTGATTAGCTATGTTAGTGAGGTGGTGAGTAGGTATAGAGATAAGGATGTGCATGAGCTACTGGGTGAAATCACAGACATTGTTATTTAGCGGCCACACAATCCCATTTACACCACCTTAGCGGTGTACCCTGAATTTTAAGGTGCATTCCAATGGTGGTTAATGTGTGGTGGCTAAGAAACACTTAAAACCAGTCACCTACCATCGCTACCTGATGGGTAAGGTTAGGCCAGCTTACATAAAGAGGGTTGGAAGGGCACTAATGGAGCAGTACCCGGATAGGTTTAGTGATGATTTTGAGCATAATAAGCAGGTAGTGGGGCAGCTGGTTGAGGGGGCTTCTAAGAGGGTGAGGAATAGGATAGCGGGCTACATAACGTCACAGGTCAAGAGACTTAAGGAGGCTAGTGAGGAAAGTGTAAAAACTAGTGAGGAGGGTGGTTCCTGATGGTTCTACAGAAGGGTGACTATATACTACTGGACTACACCATTCAGACGAAGGATGATGGTAAGGTGATTGAGACAACTATTGAGGAGAAGGCTAAGGAGGCCAATATCTACGACCCCAACCAAACCTATGGACCAAGGCTAATAGTGCTTGGTGAGACAAAAATCTTCGAACCCCTGGAGGAGGCGCTGCTCAAGAGCGATGAAGGGTCTGAGGTAACTGTGGAGGTGCCACCTGAGAAGGCCTTTGGGGTTAGGGACCAGGGCAAGGTTAAGGTGGTTTCGATTAGGGAATTCTACAGGGCTGGTAAGTTGCCTAGGGTTGGCGATATAGTGGAGTACAATAACCAGAGGGCTAGGGTTGTGTCCGTATCCAGCGGCAGGGTTGTACTAGACTTCAACCACCCACTGGCTGGGAGGACCATAATTGTCAACGCTAAGGTTGTTAAGAGACTTGTAAGTGATGATGATAAGATTAGGGAGATTGTTAGGCAGTACTTACCCAGGCTGGACGCCAGCAAGATCGAGGCTAAGCACGAGAACGGCCAAATAACCATTAAACTACCCCCCGAGGTCCTATTCATAGAGGGAATCGGGACCATTAAGTTCAGGGTAGCTGAGGAACTGGCGCAAAGGTTCTCCAACGCCAAGAAGATAATTTACGTGGAGGAGCTTGAGGTTTCAAGGGAGGAACAGCAGGCAACCCAAGCACAACCCCAACAAGCCCAAGCAACACCCCAGGCGCAGCAGGTGGAGGGTCAGGTTCAGACTCAAGGTGGTTCAGGTGGACAGGGCTAGTAATCAACGTGGAGTCTTAACAACGGGTACAACAACAGTTGGCATTGTGACTAAGGAGGGGGTTGTGTTAGCGACTGATAGGAGGGTTACGGCTGGTTATTACATAGCCCACAGGAAGGGTAAGAAGATTTGGAAGATTGACAACCACGTGGCTGCAACCATGAGCGGCGCCGTTGCAGATGTCCAAATGATACTTAATGAACTAACCCACTTAGCCATGGACTACAAGATAAACCACCAAACCCCAATACCAATTAGAACCCTCGCCAACTATGCCTCAGTCATCATGTTTTACAGTAGGCCAATGATATACATAGCGCACATGATAATAGGTGGCGTGGATGGAGAGGAGGGGCCAGTCCTATACGCCGTTGACTGGTACGGTAGCTTCACCAGGGAGGATAGGTTCATGTCAACTGGTAGCGGTTCCCCAACAGCCTTTGGCGTACTTGAAGATGGGTATAGGGATGACATAACACTTAATGATGCCGTTAAGCTAGCCATTAGGGCCGTGAAGGCTGCAATGCTCCATGACCCAGGCAGTGGTGAAGGGGTAGATGTAATTACCATAACTAAGGAATCCGGCTACAGCGAGGTCCAGGTTTAAGGCAAGATTTAATAAATATAATTACCTCATGCAACATTCATGATGGTTAACTAATCGCATACATATAGACCCCAGGAGCTAAATTTAATATTAAGCATCCATAAGGTTGTGAGGAAGGGGTGAGAAACCCTAGTGGCCACTTCATCAATATGCTTACTTAATTCCCTATTAGTGTAGTTTAGGAAGAAGGCGTGGTTCAGGGGTATGCCAAGCACACTCAAGGCCCCATTAGCTTCGGCAATCTATATTGTTGCTTAAAAATCACATACACTCTACATTGAAGGCGTATTCGTTGCTCATGCCTGTAAAAGCTTATTAACAGGTTCATTAATGTACACGGGTATAGCCATGACCGAGGATTACAGGGCACCCATAGTGGTGGTTGTGGGGCACGTGGATGTAGGAAAGACACTACTGCTAGATAAGATTAGGAACACCATGGTGGCCTATAGGGAGCCGGGCATGATAACACAGCACATTGGCCTATCCTACCTACCATGGCCATCCATTGAGAAGTATGCGGCACCACTGATTGAGAGGTATAGGCTTAAGGGTAAGGTTTGGGTTAAGGGCTTCCTAATGGTTGATACCCCAGGGCATGCGGCATTCTCAAACCTTAGGCGTAGAGGGGGATCAGTGGCTGACTTGGCTATACTCGTGATTGACTTAACAAGGGGTTTCGAGGAACAGACGTATGAAAGCCTAGTCCTACTTAAAAGCAGGAACATACCCTTCGTGGTGGCCGCTAATAAAGTTGACAGGATATACGGGTGGAAGCCAATCCCCAACGCGTCCATACTGGACTCGTATAAGGCCCAGGGTGAGGATGTACAAGGTAGGCTTGAGGATGCCTTAGTCAGGATAATTGAGGAGTTCAATAGGCAGGGTTTTGAGGCTGAGAGGTTTGACAGGGTTAGTGACTTTAATAGGCAAGTACCCATAGTACCCACCAGTGCAGTCACCGGGGAAGGCATCCCGGACCTGTTAGTCCTAATGGCTGGGTTAACCCAGAGGCTCGTTAAGGATAGGTTAAGGGTTAGTTATGGGCCTGGTAAGGGTGTCGCCATGGAGGTTAAGGAGGAGAAGGGGCTAGGCACAACCATGGACATGGTACTGTACGACGGCGTAGTTAAGAGGGGTGACACCCTAGTGGCCATGGGCCTAAATGGACCTGTGCTAACTAAGGTCAGGCTGATGGTAATGCCCAAGCCCCTTGACGAGATGAGGGACCCGGAGGACAGGTACATGCACGTTGATGAGGTTAAGGCAGCGGCAGGCGTTAAGATAGTTGCTGATGGCTTAGAGGAGGTTGTCCCAGGGTCACCGGTCTACGTAGTCTACGGCGACCCCAAGCCCTACATTGATGAGGTTGCGAAGGATGCAGCATCCATTAGGATTGAGACTGATCAGGTCGGTGTTGTGGCTAAGGCGGATACGCTAGGTACCCTTGAGGCCATGGTGCTTTACCTAAGGTCACAGGGCATACCAGTCAGGAAGGCTGACATCGGCTCAGTCACAAGGAGGGATGTTATCGACGCATCGGTGGTTAGGAGGAAAAACCCACTATACGGTGTAATCTTAGCCTTCAACGTCAAGGTCCCTAAGGAGGTTGAGGATGAGGCTAAGGTTCAGTTAGTCACAATATTCCAAAACAACATACTATATAGACTCGTTGAGGAGTTCACTAAGTGGTTTAATGAGGAGAAGAGTAGGCTCATTGAAAGTGAACTAAGCAAATACATACGGCCAGGCAAAGTGACGATAATACCGGGTTATGTATTTAGAAGGAGTAACCCAGCCATAGTCGGTGTGGAGGTTCTCGGTGGCTTAATTAAACCTGGGTACAGGCTGGTTAAGGCAAATGGGAGGGAGATTGGGGTTATAATGCAGATCCAGGATAGGGGTAAGCCAATCCAAGTGGCTAAGAAGGGCATGAGTGTGGCAATATCCATAGAGGGTAATGTAATGGTTGGCAGGCACATTAAGGAGGGTGAGGTGCTCTACGTCAACGTCCCTGTTGAGCACGCAGCCAAATTGATAATGCAGTATAAGGATTACTTAAGCAGCGACGAGATTGAGGTTCTTGAGGAGTTCATGAAGCTTAGAAGCTCCTGGAAAACTAGTCAATAAGCCCCTCCTCCCTAAGCCTATTAATTATGAACCTTTGAATACCCCAAGGATCCTTAACATCCCATAGCCTAACACCGTAACCACCACCCATTATCAAGACCTGCGAGTGGCTCCTTGACGTTGTCACCAATATGACTGATCCACACTTAAATAACCTAGCCAATGGCCCTCTATGGGATGCATCAATTTTCAATTTGCCAATACCTTAGTTACCCAGATGCCATGCTGCTATTGTTGACCTAGATTGGTGCCCAGATTGGCTTGACCCACTGTTCTAAGAGGTGTGGCCGCTGGCCAACATTATTAACGGTGGGATTAGCGGTAACTTGGCTTGGTACAACAATAGCCTTGTGAATGAGTTAACCAATGAACTACCATTCATAACTAACTTAACGGAGCAGCTTAAGCTAGATGCCGAGGTATATAAGAGATTAAGATAATGTATGACCAGGCACCATACTACTGGTTACCAAGCGGCCTAGAATACATGATTGTTCAGCCATACGTGAAGGGCGTGATCTACAACCCATACTTAAGCTACTACTACAACACCATGTACTATGTGCCCTTCACCGCAACGTTCTACAAGACCACAACGACGACAACTACAAGTTAAGCAAAACCCCCTTAAAACCTTAAGTTAAACTCCAATGATTTATTACTTCTAACAATACCATGAATAAGGACTTTACCATTGAGTAAGGTTTCACTCAGCGACTCAATTTCGGTTAAGGCGCCTAACAACGTTTCATCACTAACACCACTTATGCCCGCCACCACTATCAGTACATCAGTGGTGAATTCATCAACCTTAGTTAGCTCTGAGTCTCTGTACGGGTAGACATGCAGTATCTTACCATCACTTGTTGCCAACACTATCTGGTTCCTCGTTAAGGTCATTTTAGGTGAACCCAGGGGTGTGAACAACTCCCCATCAGCAGCCCTCCTTAGTACAATGTAATCCACCTGCCCAATCTTCCTAATATCGTAAAGACCCACGGGCACCTTATACTTAACACTAACGGCATTACCAATATCAACCATTGGATTTATCCTAGGTAACCCATCACCCCTAAGAATCCTCCTAATCAAGGCTTCTTGGGCTGGCCTTTGCTTTGTTGGGTCTATGCCGAGGCGCCAGTAGAAGTTCCTGTAAAGCCTAATTAACCCATCATCCCTCAGCGACTCCAGGCTTATGGTGTTCTTCACCTCTGAAACCGCATCGTTAATTATCTTGTCCAATTCAGGTGCATTGACCCTATTATTAATGCCTATAACTATGCCAACACCCAGCGCTACATCCAGGTCGCTGAGGGAACCATGTATGAATATGCGCATACACTAATACTACCTCACATTGCTTTAAAGGTTTCCCTCACTTAAAGGTTGTGGGATTGTATTACTGACCCCTTCCCCACCCTAAAGGGCGAGTGTTGTCATTTGCTTTATCACGTTTAGTATTGATAATACGGCCACTATAGCCTCCTCAGTTCTCACTGTTACGAGCCCTTGGTTAGGTATAAAGTTTACGAATAGTGAACGCTCAAGCACGTCACCAAGCCCCTCACCCTTAAGTATCTCGTCCACGCCCATGCGTGGTGAACCAAACACAACAGTGGTATCTCCACTCTTATTGATTAAGCTCCTTAACTCGTTCATAACACTGACTATGCTTTTACCCTCCTTACCCGTGAGTATGAGGTTACCCATCCTCACCAATTCACCCAGCTTCACAATACTGACCGTGTAGCCTATATATACACTAGTATTCTTAACCACATGTCCCCTGTAAAACCTGCCGTCAATCACTGAGTCTATTGAAACGGCAACCAGTGACTTAACAGGGTAGGGCTTGGGGACCTTGACGTATGCTTCTTCACCAATCTTAACAATAGAGTAGTACCCATCCCACCTAACCACCAATCCAACCCTGACTTCATGAACCCTTACATTACCTTTCCTATGTCCAAAGACTGGTAAATTCAATGGTTGAAGTAGGCCGGCTAACCTTAAATCTGGGTCAATGCCAAATATGTCCTTCCTTAGGTATGGTGGAGTCACCAGGTATTCGAGGTTCTTCTTTATGAATAAAGCCCTTCTAGGCTCCTCACTACCCTTAAACGTATAGATATACACGTTCTTAATCCTAAAAATGGCAGCTGCCCTACCTATGTAGCCGATCTTCCTAACAGCCTCCTCCTCCGTGGTGGCCTCCTCAGTTACGTTGTATGGAACGGCAATGTTAATACCCATTCAAGTAATTAACCATGGACCGATTTATAAGCGTACCTAAATTGCCATTGACAGTAGGCCTTAAAATAACAACCACCCTGATGATTAAGCATATGAAAGAACACGCTTTAAATTAGGTTTTAGCCTTAATGATCATGGTACAGTATTGATACTTAACGCATTGACCTGAGGTGAAGGCTGATCTAAGGTTTAAATTCCTATTAACACTGGGTTAACCCATGGACTTTGAGTCGTTTAGGGCTGAGGTTAAGAGGGTTGTGAGCGGTGACAAGGTCATAGAGTCGAGGGGTGAGTTGATGCTTTACTCTTATGATGCCTCACCGGCTGAATCAGCCATACCCAGGATGGTTATTCAACCTGAAACCACTAATGAGGTTTCTGAGGTCATTAAGCTAGCTAACGAGTACCTAATCCCCATAGTACCCAGTAGCGGCAGAACTAGTCTACATGGTGGACCGATACCGTATAATGGCGCAGTTGTGCTGGATTTAATGAGAATGAATAAGGTTCTTGAGGTTAACCTCGAGGATAGCTACGTCCACGTGGAGGTGGGTGTTAGGCTTGATGAGTTAAACGCTGAGTTAGCCAGACACGGCCACTTCTTCCCACCCGACCCAGCCAGCAGCACAGCCGCCACTGTGGGCGGTTCATTGGCCAATGGGGCAGGTGGCATGAGGGGTGCTAAGTACGGTACCGTTAAGGACTGGGTCCTTGGGGCCGAGGTGGTTCTACCAACAGGTGAACCAGTCTTCATGGGGTGCAGGACCCTAAAGTGTAGGGCAGGTTACGACCTACTCAGCCTAGTAATAGGGAGTGAGGGGACCCTTGGTGTAATAACCAATGCATACCTTAAAATATGGCCCCTACCTGAGGCTATTGTTAGGCTTAGGGTATACTTCAGAGACGTTGTGGATGCAGCCAGGGCGGTTGGCATGATTAAGGCTAGGGGCTTTAGGCCCCTCATAGTTGAATTCCTGGATAGGGGCACCATGGAGGCTGTATCAGGCTATGTGAAGGAGTTCACATACCCAAGGGACTCGGAGGCCATGCTGATAATTGACTTAGACGGGCCCCCTGAGGCCATGAAAAGGTACATAGACTCCATGGTTAACATACTTAAGGGGGCTGGGGGCTATGAGATTGAGTGGACAGGTGACAAAGATGAGATGGATAGGATATACATGGCCAGGAGGGCCGCTTACCCAGCTCTCCTGAGGCTATTCAGTGGGATGAGAGTGATGCCGGAGGACATATCCGTACCACCATCAAGGCTACCTGAGGCGGTTAAGGGGATAGGTAGCATAGCCAGTAAGTACGGTTTGAAGATAGTTACCTGGGGGCATGTTGGTGATGGTAACCTACACCCAAACATAATCTACAACCCAAACGACCAGTCATCAGTGTCTAAACTTTACTCAGTGAGTAGGGAATTGGGTTTAATGGCCATTAACCTGGGTGGGACAGTGAGCAGTGAACACGGTATAGGGGTGTTGAAGAAGGACTTACTTACCAGTGAACTGGAGGTTAAGGGTATAGCCCAGTTAAGGTTGATGAAGGCCATTAAAAGGGTCTTCGACCCCAATAACATACTTAACCCAGGTAAGGTGATCGATATTGATTAATGACCAGGTTAAGCTTCTAGTCGAGAAGTACTCATTAACCAGGTGCGCCAGGTGCAATTTCTGCGAATCAGTATGCCCTACTTACGCAGCCACTAGGCGTAGGATTCATGGGCCTAGGGGGAGGATATGGCTGATAATTTACTTATCTCAGGGCATTGACGTGAATAGTGACGAGTACGATGGATTATTATCATGCCTAAACTGTAGGGCATGCAACCAAGTCTGCCCAGCCGGCATTGAGATAGCCGAGGCTATACATGACGCAAAGGCCCTGTTGGTTAGAAACGCTTTAAAATAGCCTTAATGTAAACTAGCAAGATCAGGCTTACGATATTAAGAGATTTAAGATACATGTGAAAACTTCCCGCTGTATGATCGAGTTAAAAATGCCAATACCACATGAGTGGGTGGTGTTAGGCGCCATAGGGCTCCTTGTGGAAATGGCCATAGGCTTCACCATAGAAATAAGTAGAGGCATTCTCTCATTATCAAGCCTAAGCGTATATACACCGATGAAAGGACCAACACGCAATTGGAGTGGCGCCGGCGCCTTCGTGGCCGCCCTAGTGACCGCATTCCTATACCCATTTTACGGTGCACCAATGACCGCATGCCATACCCAGTCATCATACTTAAGTAAGCCGAAAACTAAGGCGCTGGCCCATGCACTCGTCTGGTGGGGGTTTGTATTAGCCGCAGTATCCACTACACTCGGCTTCATTTACGATAAATGGATTAATGGAACAACCTTCATACCAGGCGGTAAACTCGGCCCAATGGGGCCCTACGCGGTTATTGCGACTGGTGCAGCGGGTGGATTGTTGATTATAATAGGCTTTATACTAATGATGATTACCAGGTGGCAGGGTACTAGGCCCATTGGTGAACAGGCGCTAACAGACCTCTTCCTGTGGCTAGTGTTCTTCACGGCATTGAGCGGCTTCAGTGTAATGGGTGTTGAACTCACGATGCCAACTAATGAACTAGCCTTAGAGTTAACATTTGGAGTGCACATAGTTATTGTGATAATGCTGTTCGCCACAATGCCCTGGACTAAGTTTAGCCATGCTATATACACGTATGTTTGGCAACTCTATGACCGGTATAGGACCTGGAGGGATGTGGAGCCTAGGCTCCTAGGCCCATGGAGCGGTGACTTAGCCGAGAAGGCACTGCACTCCCACCACCCAGCCCATAAACCCAAGGTGACCGGCTAATGCCATCGTACGTGATACCAGCCAGGTGTACTGGGTGCGGCGACTGCGTCAACATATGCCCAAGCCACATAATGCAGTTCACCAAGACCGGAGTCTTTGGTAGGAAGGCCGTTAATATTGAACCTGAGTCCTGTTGGGAATGCTACAACTGCGTTAAGCACTGCCCGCAGGGAGCTGTTCAGATTAGGGGTTATGCCGATTTCACACCATTGGGTGGTGCTGTTGAGGTTTATAGGGATGAGGAGACTAACAGGGTCTACTGGACAATTAGGTACAGGAACGGTACTGTTAAGCACTTCGTATTCCCCATAAGGACTACGCCATGGGGCTCAATAAAGCCACCTCACGAAACCCCGGAGCCGCCTAAGGATATGCTGAGGACACCTTACTTATCCTTTGAGCATGAGAAGCTTGGCGGTAATAAACTGGGTGTTGAGCTTCCAAGAATCAAGGTTCCTGAAATGGTGAAGGTTGAGGTGAGGGGGTGAGAATATGGTAAAGACTAGGGTTAGGTACGTAGATTCGGACATCCTAATAATTGGTGGAGGAATGGCAGGAACAGGTGCGGCTTGGGAGGCTAGGTACTGGTGTAGGAACTGCAGAATAATACTAGCCGAGAAGGCCAATATAAATAGGAGTGGCGCTGTGGCGATGGGGTTATCGGCAATAAACACGTATCTAGGACTTAGATGCAAGGAGAACACCGTTGAGGACTACGTTAAGTACGTGAGAGGTGACCTAATGGGCGTTGTTAGAGAGGACCTCGTCTATGACTACGCTAGGCATGTTGATTCAACGGTGCACCTATTCGATGAGTGGGGATTACCCATATGGCCTGAACCAAAGACTGGGTGTTACGTGAGGGAGGGCAAGTGGCAGATCATGATTCATGGGGAGTCCTACAAGGCAATAGTGGCTGAGGCCGCTAGGAAAGCCATTGGCGATGAGAACATACTCAATAGGGTCATGGTAACCCACCTATTGAAAAGCCCAACAAACCCAAATAGGGTTGTCGGTGCCCTAGGGTTCAATGCTAATGATGGGGCAATCTACGTCTTTAGAGCTAAGGCGGTTATAATGGCCGCTGGTGGTGGCTCGCAGATATATAGACCCAGGTCCCAGGGTGAGGGGTTGGGTAGGAGCTGGTATCCACCATGGTCATCAGCGTCATCATACGGTATGATGATTGAGGCAGGGGCAGTCATGACCATGATGGAGGCTAGGTTCGTTGTGCCTAGGTTTAAGGATGGATACGGGCCAGTTGGGGCGTATCAATTACTGCTGAAGACGAGGATAAGCAATGTCAATGGCCAGGACTTCTGGAAGCCACACCTTGATGAGATAAGGAAGCTTTACAGTGGTAAGGGTAAGTACGTCGACCTACCGATAACACCAACAACCCTGAGGGTCTACGCCCAACGCCTTGAGTGGATGGCGGGCAGGGGTCCAAGCCTAATGAGAACTGATGAAACCGTTAAGAAGGGTACTGAGAGTGAGGCAGTAGCCTTTGAGGACTTCCTGGACATGACAATTAGCCAAGTTGGCATATGGGCTGGGCAGAACCATGAACCCTCAGAGAGGCCTTACGAAGTCATAACCACCGAGCCATACGTCATGGGCTCGCACGCAACCGAGTGCGGTGCCTGGG
Source organism: Caldivirga sp. MU80 (assembly GCF_001663375.1). Lineage (GTDB taxonomy): Archaea > Thermoproteota > Thermoprotei > Thermoproteales > Thermocladiaceae > Caldivirga. The sequence continues at coordinate 7,819 of NZ_LCTF01000012.1, read as the reverse complement.
CCAGTGGGCCTGAGGATTTATCGCCGAGGGTTATTGACGGGTTACCCAATGATAGGAGGTACCAGTACTACTGGGGTTACAATAGGATGACGACTCTGGATGGCTTATTCTGCGCTGGCGACGCCTGTGGTGCTAATCCGCATAAATTCAGCAGTGGTTCATTCACAGAGGGTAGGTTAGCCGCTAAAGCTGCTGTACTTTACCTAATGGACCATAGTGACGAGAGGGTTGAGGTTGATAGGCAGCAGGTTGATTCATTAACAGCCAAGCTAATTGAACCACTGGAGCGTTGGGAGAAGGGTAAGAACACTGTTGTTACTGGTCCAGGTTACATGCACCCAATTGACCCAGGTAAAATGTATTGGAAGCAGGGTTTATTTAGGCTCCAGAAGATCATGGATGAGTACGCCGGTGGCTGGTCAACAATGTACATCACCAACGAGTGGATGCTTAATAGGGCCCTTGAACTAATTCAATTCCTGAAGGAGGACTTCATAAAGTACGCCGTAGCCCAAGATTGGCACGAATTAATGAGGACTTGGGAGCTCTGGCATAGGATACTGACCGCAGAGGCTGTGGTTAGGCATATGCAGTTCAGGAAGGAGACAAGGTGGCCTGGCTACTACGTTAGGGCTGACTACCCTGCACTGGACGATGATAACTGGCACGTCTTCGTCAACTCCAAGTATGATGCCGAAACTGGAAGGTGGGAGTTGTGGAAAGTGCCTGTTGTTCACATTATAGAGTTCCCATGAGGTGGTGTGCATGAGCCTGAAGATACAGACCCCACCCCCGCATGGAGGCAAACTCGTTGACTTAGTCATCAGGGACACTGATAAGGCTGTGAACATGGCCGCTGGGGCCGTGGGGTTTGATATAAGGCCAACTAGGAGCGCTATCGATGGCAGTCCCATTAGGAACGTTTACAGGGAGGTGATGTCAATAGCCTACGGCTTCTTCAGCCCACTTGAGGGGTTCATGACTAGGAATGAGACTGAAAGCGTCCTTAAGGAGAGGAGACTGCTCAGCGGCTGGTTATTCCCATTCCCAATAATATTCGACGTAACTGAGGATGAGTTAAGGAAGCTTAACGTCAAGGAGGGTGATAGGCTACTGCTTAGGCTTAAGGGACAGCCCTTTGCAATACTCGACATTGAGGAGGTGTGGAGGTTTGACCCTAGGGATATTGCAGATAGGACCTTTGGCACACCTGAGAAAAACCCTGAGGTCGTTAGGAGGAGGTTTGATGAGAAGCATCCAGGCTGGTTAATATACAGGAGTATGGGTGGGGTTGCACTGGCCGGTAAAGTCCACGTAATAAATGAACCCATATTCAAGGATCCATACAACAGGTTCTGGTACCCACCAGCTAAGTCCCGTGAGGAGATCCAGAGGAGGGGTTGGAGGACTGTTATAGCGCACCAAACAAGGAATGTCCCCCACACTGGCCACGAACACCTAATGAAAAACGCCGCCTTCATGGGTGACATTGAGCCATGCCACGGCATACTGGTCAACGCAATAATTGGCGCAAAGAGACTTGGTGACTTCGTTGATGAGGCCATATTAGAGGGGCATGAGGCCGTTAGCAAGTACGGCTACATAAGCCCCAAGAGGCATATGGTCACCATGACGCTGTGGGACATGAGGTATGGTAACCCGCTTGAGTCACTCCTACACGGCATAGTTAGGCAGAATATGGGTTGCACTCACCACATGTTCGGTAGGGATCATGCAGCCGTTGGTGACTACTACGACCCATACTCAACACAGATACTCTGGGAGAGGGGTATACCAAGCTTTGGATTACCAGCCCCACCCTACGACCTTGATAAGGGCCTTAAGATAAGGCCCGTTAACATCAAGGAGTTTTGGTACTGCCCCAAGTGCGGGGAGATAGCCTACAGCGATACCTGCGGTCACGCTGATGTGGCGCAGAGGTTTAGTGGAAGCTTCATCAGAGGCCTTATCGCAGAGGGTATTGAGCCACCACCCATAATATTCAGGCCTGAGGTTTACAGGGTTATTGTTAAGTGGTGGCGTGTGTATAATTATCCCTTCGTGAACAGGAGGTATCTTGAGTTAAAGGAAAGGGAGCTTGAGGTTGATTTGAAGCCAATGGAGGTGAGCAGTAGGAGGTGACCCACATGCCCTATAAGATAGCCGTAATCCTAGATAAGTCAAGGATTGAGAGAATCAGGGGAACCCCCGTAGAGAATGAGGTTAAGGACCTATATGGAGGTTACTTGAAGGTTATTGAGCTAACTGTACCTGATGAAATAGCTCAAAGGATTCTTAAGGAGTTTCCAAGGGCTAGAATCGACGCCAGGGGTTTCATTGAGGAGACACCCGTAGTCTTTAAGAGGGAGCTATTTGAAGTTATTGTACAGTTGAAGAGTACCGGGCCTGAGGTTTTCAGTGAATTACTTAAGCCTAATAGACTTAGTAGAATTAAGGAGGCTGCAGCGAAGGAGGATGAGTATCTGCCTCCGCCTAATGTGGCCTACTGCGGCTGAAGCCTTAAAAATGCGTAAATTCTTTCTTACTTACAACCCATAATAGCTTAGCGAAGTTACTATGCGTATTCCAACGGGTGATCCATGAAACTGGCTGAATGAACCATAATGCACAAAAACACCTCAGTAAAATGGCGCTGACCCATAGGTGAAGCCACTATTCATAGGTAGGTTTCAACCGGTTCACCTGGGGCATTTAAGCGCAATGGAGTGGATAAGTAGGCAGGATAACGTGGATAGGTTAATAGTGGGTATAGGTTCCTCAAACCAGTCATTTACCTTTAAGAACCCGTTCACAGCCGGTGAGAGAATTGAAATGTTAACTGAGGTTCTCGAGGGGATGGGTATCAAGTTCAGTGTATGCACAATACCTGACACTGGTGGGTTGGCGTCAATATGGTTCTCCTACGTTAGGAATTACTGCCCAAGCTTCGACCTAATATATAGCAACGATGAGTTCACTAGGATTGCCCTCTCCTACTGGAAGATACCCGTGTTCAATACACCACTGTTTAATAAGGATAGGTTAAGTGGATCCAACATAAGGATGCTCATGGCCCTGGGCAAGGATGACTGGGTAACACTAGTACCTGAACCAGTAAGGGACTTCATTAGTCGTGTAAACGGCGTTGAGAGGGTTAGGAAATTGGCGATTATTGAAGGTGTTCTAAAGGGTAATCCCTAACCGTAATTAAGGGTATGGGTTAAAAGACCCAGTGAACACATATTGTTAATGCTTGATCACCTACTTAACCCTACGGTTAAGGAAGCAGCACAGTTCATAAGTAGGTATAAGTCAAGTAGGGTTATTGTCATTTATGGGCAGGTTGAGGCAACCTACAGTGGTAGGGCAGCTGCCCAATTAAGGCTAATGCCCAGGTTAATAATAACTAAGCCCGATGGGGTGCTCATGGTTCATGAGGGTTATAGGGAGAAGCCAGTCATATGGAACCCACCTGGTTCACAACTCTTCGTATCAGTTGATGGTGATGTGCTCGTCCTAAGGAGTATTAGGTATAGTCCACGGGAATACGTGACCATACGCATCCACAAGGTTTACATGGTCTCCTCCATGGAGATCGGCCTAACCGAGGACTTTAAGGTCATTGGAACTGAGAAGGACGTGGTTGACGCCATAATGGCTAACCCCAGCCTCGTGGAGGACGGCTTCAAGGTGTTAAGCAGGGAGTACGAGACTATGGTTGGTAGCATCGATATACTGGGTGAGGATAAGTTAGGTAACCTGGTCGTGGTTGAGGTTAAGAGGGGTGAGGCATCTCCAGAGGCTGTTCACCAGCTCAAGAGGTATGTAGAGTACATTAAGGGTAAGAACCCCGGAAGAGGTGTGAGAGGTATCTTAGTGGCCACTGGTATTTCCACGTCGGCGTACAGGTACCTTAAGGATTATGGACTTGAGTTCAGGAGGTATACCCACGCTAACATAATTAACTACACTTAAACCTATTGAAGCACCCAGGGAATGCTTAATTAGCGGTGAGGGTTAAGGCATTCATGGTGCAGGCAAGTAGGCCCATGGTCCTGGGTAACTTACCCAGGTCCGTGCTTGGTGAGGGACCCATTTGGTTACCTGAATCAAACACACTTTACTGGGTTGACATTTTAGGTGATAGAGTTCACTCGTACAGGTTAATCGATGGCCATGTGGGGACCATTAACATTGGTCCATATCCAAGCTGCGTAATGCCGAATGAGGATGGTAACCTCGTGGTTACTGTTAAGGATAGGGTACTCCTCGTTAACCCTCACAATGGATCAGTGCTAAGGGTGCTTGCCACGGTTAATGAACCACCCAGTAACAGGTTTAATGACTGTAAGTGCGACCCTGAGGGTAGGCTGGTTGCTGGGACTATGGACATGAATGAGAAGAACCCCACTGGCTCAGTATACGTAGTAGACCCCGGCTTTGGCTTAAGGAAAATAATGGGGTCGGTGACTATTTCAAACGGCATTGCGTGGTCCCAGGATGGTTCATCAATGTACTACATAGATAGCCCAACTAGGAGGGTTACGGTGCTTAGGTATAATCGGAGGGAGGGCGTTGTGGAGGGTGTCATCAAGCATATTGACCTATCCAGCTACCCAGGCGTGCCCGACGGTATGACAATTGACTCTGAGGGTTACCTGTGGATTGCCCTGTACGGTGGTGGTAAGGTTCTTAGGGTTAACCCTGTTGACGGTGAGGTCACTGGGCAGGTTGAGGTTCCAGCCCAGTACACTACATCATGCACCTTTGGAGGTAGCTCATTAACTACGCTATTCATAACCACCGCCACGGATAGGAGCAGGCAAACCACTGGGCCGGATGGGTACGTGTTCAGTGTTGAAGCTGGCGTTAGAGGTACCATGGTTAGTAAATGCAGGTTCTAAACAGCCGTTATTGAACTTCCCTTGAAAACCCTCACCTTAATAATGATGTTGTAGCCGCAGTAGGGGCACCTTATAGTACCGGTCGACCTTCCGAAGATCTCAAGTTCACTTTTACCGAAGGTTCTACCGCAACTTAAGCACATGTATATCTTCCTCTCCTCCAACCCACCCTCCTCAGTTTCCCTCGTCTCCTGCTCCTCCACACCACCCGCTACTGTGTTACTTAACTCCTCACCCATGCAGAAACCTTAGCTAACCCTGTTTAAAATACATTTCTTCTGCAATGCATTGAGGGAATCTAAGACTCAATATAAGCCACAATGGGTACTTATTGGCTATGACCCCCTCCCCGCCTTTAAGGGTGGGGTTTCACTCTGGGGTCTCGGTAGTTACCCCGCCTATTGCGGGGTTATTGAATACTTAGTAAGGCTGGGTTTTATAAACCCATCTCCGCGAGACCCCACGTAGTGGAGCGACCCCGCCATGAATAGCAAGACTTGGCATTTTGTCACCACCAGCTTTTATTCTATACGATACACTCTTATATTACATTAAACGTATCATTAATGATGTATAAGCCTTACTCAGAGGACCTAAGCTGTGATGAGGTTAGGAGGATTGAGCTGCTTGGTGAAAGCGCCGTACACGCCTACAGGAGGGTTATTTCAATATTCAAGTCTGGCAAACCTGGCCTCTACATGCTTATGGGTGATTACGGATCAGGGAAAACCCTAATTGTGAGGAAGGCTAGTGCTGGATTAAGTAGCGGTAGGGTGGTCATTAGGTCACTTAGGCACGTTAACGGCGATGTTGACCTATCCTGCTCCAGTGGCAGGGTGGTCATGGGGTACGTCATAGATAACTTCGAGATGTTCTTTCAGAAACCAGAGGAGCATGTGGGTTTAATCAGAGATTACATATCAATATCCCTCTACTACCCAGTCCTACTAGTCATCAGCCTCCCCCTAGCCATTAGCAACATTAATGGGTACGGCGACATCGTGAACGCCGTGGGTAACATACCCGAGGCTAATAAGATTAAGATTAACCTAAGCCCCGAGGAGACCAAAGCAATACTCAGTAGGATGGGGATTAAGATTAGTGGAATAACCGATAACCGCATAATAAAGACCCCTGGATTAGGGATTAGGGCTTTAACATCAAGAAGTAAGGGGGGAGATGACTCAGTGGATATAATAATCGTGTAGCGTAAAATAATAATTAATAACCCTAAAGGTAGATGGGAAATATTAATGCTGCAACACCTGGCAAAGGAGCAGGTACTATCAATAGTGGACTATGAGGGATTAATTGACTCGGTGAGCAAAGCCTTAATTAAGCTGCATGAGGGTGGTGGCATCGCACCCCCCAGGTTCAGCACCAGTATTAAGGGTAATTGGTGGGGTTTAATGATTGGTTACGTTGAGGGGATGGGGGTTGGTGTCAAGGTGGTTAACCTATACCCGGGTAATGCCGCTAAGGGGCTTGAGACTATAAATGGCCTAGTAATCCTGTTTAACGGCGATGATGGCTCACCATTGGTAACAATTGATGGTGGATCATTAACTGGGTTACGGACGGCGGCTGCATCAGCCTTAAGCGTTAAGGTTACTAATGCCTCAACCAAGGTGCTAGGCTTCATTGGGGCTGGGGAGCAGGCAAGGTACCATGCGCTAGTGTTTTCACGGGTGTTTAAGGTGGAGGAGGCTTACGTTGTCAGTAGGGGTGAAAGGAGGCTTAGCGAGTTCCTAAACTACCTGAGGGGGCTTGGGATTAATGGCCATAGGGCCAGTGGTGTTAGTGAGATTATTGAGCGCTGCGGGACCATAATCATAGCCACAACGTCAACAACCCCAGTCCTCAACGTGAAACCAAGGCCTGGGGAACACGTAATATCTGTTGGCGCGCCGAAGCCTGTTGTTGAAATTGATAGGGGGGTGCTTGAAGGTGCGGATTGCGTAATAGCCGATAATAGGGAAGCGGTGCTTAATGAGGCGGGTGAAGACCTATCGAACCTAAGGTTAATAGACCTATCAGAGGCCCTTGCCGGCGAGGTTAGGTGCACCGTGGGTAATGGCTACACTATATATAAGTCGGTGGGCTTCCCAATACTTGACGTGGCCGCCGCCCACCACATATACACAAGGTACATCAGTGGTGCAGGCAGGTGATTTAACATAGCTGGGTTTAACATTGGCTTGCTTATACATTGCAGTGCACGTAAACGCATTAGACCAGATAACCCACCAGGCTTCGACCTTGACAACGAGGATTACTACACCTCAACCCTACCATCACTACCAGCATTCATGATGTACACTGGGCTTGAATTCGTTAAGACAATTCAACACCTGAGACTTAAACCTGAATCAGTATTCATACTATCGGCCAGGTATGGCCTAATACGCGGTGATCAACCGATACTACCCTATGAAGCCAAGATAACCGTCAAGAACTACACCACCGTTGTTGATGGCTGGGTCAAGAGCAGGAGGGGTAATGGGGGCCTTAACTCATTCATCAACTCAAGGTTCAACCTACTCATCGTTAGGTTATCTAGACCATACATGATGGCTTTCAGCTACTTAACGCGCAAACTAGGAATTAACCCATGCATAGGTGGCTCAATAAATGTATACTCACCCATTATGGGGCCATTTGAGAACTGCCGAAACGCCACATTGATTAGGGTTAGGGGGCAGGGCGACTACGTCAAGAGGATTATGGAACTACCAGTCTCATGAAGATTCTAATTCACAAATAGCTGGTTAGGAAGAGCCGTCTCTCTGGAGGCGGTAGGTGTTAAACCTCCACCGTCTCCTTCTCGACGGTCTCCCTGGGCCCCCTCACCGCAGCAGCTCCCGCCCTGTCGCCAGGGGTTCCTTGCCACTGCGGGTCTCGGAAACCCAGGGTAA
>NZ_LCTF01000054.1 GCF_001663375.1 Caldivirga sp. MU80 | reverse complement strand
GCCTACATCATAGAGTACCTAATCCACCCGACATCGTTTGGTCGATCGACCGCCCTTTCGGAGGCCATCACCCACGCAAAGAGGCCGATCCTTGGGGCGTTATTCATATTCCTCGGGATATACATAGGGCTATTTATCATGGGACTTGCCAGCGGGAACGCAACCCTCACACAGAACGCCGGCACATACGCCCTAGAGATACTCGAGGCAATGCTCAGAGAAACAGCAAGCGTCTTCAGTCTCCTAATCAAGCACGCCCTAAGCACAACACCATAACCAATCAAGACAAACCAACCCCTTAAAAACCACCTAATTTCCTCCCGATGACAAGCAAACCCCTAACTAGGGCTGTTGTGAGGATGAAAGCCATGAGGGCTAAGCAAGCCAATGCCAAGGTATTGAGCAGGAGGGGTGAGTTTAATATTCTGTGGGCCATAGTGGCTGTTGTCGGTATAGCGCTCGGGTTGTTCCTGATCTTCTACGTCTTCCACGGTGCAATGCCTTCGCTGGGTGCAAGCAACACGCTGACTGTGACTGCTGAGGAGTTGGGTGGGGTGCTTGTCGTGAACATGAAGGCTATGGGCGTCAGTGCCATTACGGTTGAGGCGATAAACCTGGTGCCCAGCGGCTCAAGCGCATCGAGTTGCACAGCATACCTAAATGGGAACACGTACAGTGGCATAACCTCACTGCCGGCCAGTGGGTTATCGATAACCCTCAACCCAGGTGATACGCTCTCGATAACGTGCACAAGCATAACAGGCTCACCCACGGAGGTCGAGGTGATGACAACAAGCGGCACAAACGTGGCGCCAATATCGTAAACCAGCACGGCAAAGCCCAACCTAAAAATCAAAATCATTTCCCCTTTCTCCCCATCCTCACCCAAAAACCATCCAACCCTTATATTCAAACAATGTTTCATTGAGTGAGGCAATGAGCAGGGAGCTCATTGACTTGGCTATTGAGAGGCTTAGGGAGGACTTCCCAAACAAGAGCAAATCATGGGTTAGGAGGGCTCTTATTCGATTCATGAAGAACACCGTTAAGGAGTACGGAGAGAATGTTTGGGTTGTTAGGGGACTGCCGGAGCTCGGTGACAAGTACCCTACCTACGTTGTTAGGTTCAAGGATGGTAGGTATTACTGCTCGTGCTTCGAGTCAAGCTGGGGATTGAGGAGAAAGAGCGAGATTTGTACGCACATAGCCGCGGTTATTTTGTACAGAAACTACAAGAGACTGGACAGCGAGGTCTACGCCTCGGTAATAAACATAGAGTGCGTTGATTATTACCTAGAGATACCCAGCGAGTTGAGGGGCAAGGTCAAGGTTGTTAAGTCCGTTAGGGTAGTCGATGCAACGGATAGGTTGAACCCTAGGCATAGGGTCACGTATGTTATTTACGCAAGCGAGCCCATTGAGGTGAGGGCTAGGTTAATCTGCGACGGCGATGTTAGGGAGCTAAGCCTAAGGCTGGCGAGGACGAGGAGGTACATTGTCGAGTTGCTGGTTAGGTGATTCTTATAGGTTTAAATTGCTGCGCTGACTGCAGTGATTTGTATGTCCTCGGGGTTGGATGATGTCGCTAGGGCATTGGCTGAAATGAGGGAGTTGGGTAGGAGGGTTCGTGAGAAGTTTTTGGAGTTTAGGAAAGCCCATTCGCGGTTCGAGGAGGCATTGCTTATGTACACAGAGCAGGTATTGAAGAGATGCCCGGAGGATGAGGGCGAGGACTTAGGGACTGCCGTAGCGTGCTTCGAGGAGCTCGCAAAGGTTGAGGCGGATTTGATAAACATTCTCGACGCAATGCTCGAGGCATTAAACGAGGACTACAACGCCCTGAGGGAGTTAATAGACATCTACCACAGGAAGATAAAGCCCATGCTCGGGAAATAGCCCCTTTAAAACCACCCCACCATTAATCGATGACATCAATCAAGGAGTACATCGCCGACTTAGTATTCGTAATTAGGGCTCCTGAGGATGGCACGGACTTGGCTGTGAGCGAAGCCTCCAGGTTGAGTAAGGCTTGGTTCAAGTTATCCATGCTCCTAAACGTTGTCACCACCCCATGGTTGTTGAGGAGGGGTGGTTATAGGCGTGAGTTGCTTGCCTATGCGCATAGCTTTGTTGCATCGGGCACTGACCCTGACGTAGCCTTCATGGCCATCTTGAACAAACTAAACAATGTGTTGAGTAGTAGGCTCCAGTGGGTTAATGCGAGCTTAACAGCCGTCATTGTCCTCTCAATAATGACCGGCGTGCTTACCTTCATGACAATCCTAGGTGCACCACCGATTGTTGGTTTAATCAACCTACTCTACATACCACTTATTCATTACTATCAAATAGAGCTCACCAAATACGACTACGTCAAACCACTGATCAGTGGTTTCGTTGGGTTGGGCATAGGCTTGGCAGCTTCCTTGCTACTGCTTAGGCTGCCTGCATTAATGACTACAACAATCTCGATAATAACCTTCGGCATAGGCTTCGCAGCACTCTACATGCCGCAGTTCCTGAAGTTCATCAAGGACTACTTGGGGATGTACAATAGGGTGAGTAAGTCCTTCGGTGAGTTACTGCTCGTCAGTGACCCCAAGCCACCAACGCCTAGGACCCTTGTCGAGAGGGAGTTAATCCAACTCTGGGACTACGCCTACTCCAGGGGTTCTAGGGATGTTGTTGAGAGGGTAAACATGGTTGTCGATAGCTTCATGAACTTCATTGGGCAGGTTGTTAGGAGTGGTTTCCTCTACGGCCCATTCATTGCCGTGAGCTACGCAATGATGCTGGCATTGGCGGCAATGCTCCTGGCACTCCACGCACCGGCACTCGCATCGAGTGCAGTCTCTGGTGCAACAGGTATAAGTAGTGCGGCGTTAATAATCAGCGGTCTGGCTAACACAAACGCCCTACTCACAATGCTCATTGCCTTGGGAGCATCAACATCGGTAATTGTCGGTAAGGCTATGCACTCAATAGGCTTGGGCGTAAGCCTGATCCCGCTCTTCCTAACCCCAATCATCACATTGATGGGGTGGGCATAATGCCGAGGAAAATGAAGGCTGAGGAAAAACCACAATCAATTGATGACCTTGATGCCTTGAGGAGCTATGGTGTTTCGGCGCAGATGATTGAGAGGCTTAGGGCTGTTGGTGTAACGAGCCCGAAGCACTTGTTGTTGTTCAACGCGGAGGAGTTGATGGAACTACTCAACCTCTCCGAGCTAGACACGGCGAGGAAGGTAATCACTGCGGCTAGGGGTTTGCTCAATGATGAGCCTAGGCCGATGAGTGCCAGGGAGAGGATTGAGGCTGTCTCGAGACAAAGGATTGTTAAAACCGGGGTTGAGGAGTTCGACAAGTTGGTTGGTGGCTTGAGGTTTGGTAATTCATACGAATTCGCTGGTGAGTTCGGTGCCGGCAAAACAATCATGTCCTTGCAAGTCGCCGTTACGTCGGTCGCCCAGCACCAGATCGGCGTGGTCTACATCGACACCGAGAAGACAATCGACCAATACCTAACCACGGGCAAGTTAATCGAGAACCTATGCGGTAGGTTCAACGTTAATTGCGGTGAGTTCCTGGAGAGGGACTTGGTTGTCTATAACCCAGCCACCGTCGAGGAGCTAGAGGACTTCATAAAGTTGAAGCTGGCTAACCAAGTGATTAGTGGCGGCGTTGGTGTTGTCATTATCGATAGCGTAACGGCACTTTATCGAGCACAGTTTAGGGGTAGGGAGAGGTTGGCGGAGAGGCAGCAGAGGTTGCACTACGTGCTTGATTGGATACGCAGGCTGACAATAAAGTTTGGGGTGTTAGCAATCTACACGAACCAGGTAATGACAATGCCGAGCGGCTACGTCGAGATCAAGCTACCGGTCGGCGGCAATGTTTTAGCCCACACAGTGAACAGCAGGTGGCTAATGCTCAGGCCAAGCAAGGCTAAGCCGGAGGGCGTGATGAGGGCTTTGGACGTTCCAGGGCTGGCGCCCGGCACAGAGGTTAAGTACGTCATCGGTGATGATGGTCTTCACTAATCCCTTAAAAATCAATGCATCAAATCTTGATGCATGTTTCTAGGCCTAGGGTGATTAGTCAAGGGTTGGTTAGGTTCTACAGTGTTGAGGGTAGGGAGAACTTCGGCTTGAAGACCAACATCGAGGTTCACCAAGTCATTGACCCAACATACCAAACGCCCGAGTACACTGCCTACATCATTGATGACGTCCCCGATTGGCTGATTGCACTGCCCCTCGACTACATAGCCGAGAAGCTAGGCTCTGGGGAGAAGCTCGAGACAGCCATCAAGAAAGCACTGGGCCTAATCGGCGTTAAGGCAACCAACGAAAACATTGACTTGGCTAGGAGGGTGTTTGAGCGTTGGTTGAATGGGTATGGGGCTTTTACCCCATTGTTCTTGATGCCGGAGATCACGGACATATACATTAGGAGGCTCGATGATGGATTGGCCGTCCACGTTAACCACGAGGAGCTTGGGCTTATGCGTGCAATCATTGGTTGGGAGCCGTATGAGTTGATCGTTAGGAGGGGCTTGAGGAGGGTGGTTAGGAGAATCACTGTTGGTGATTTCGACCCCATCAACTACCTCTTCAGGAGGTTCTCAATTAGGATGAGGACCCCAATAACTACCCACAACCCAATGCCTGACCTTGTTGACCCGGAGTTTAGGATTAGGGTTGCCGTAACCTCAGACCCCGTTGGGCGTCCAACGCCTTGGGTTAGCATTAGGGTCTTGCCGAGGAGGCCTAGGCTTATCACCGAGTTGATTAGGAACAACGTGATTAGCATAGACCAGGCTGCATTGCTTTGGTTACTAGCCGATTATAAGACACCCATCTTATTCGTGGGTCCGATGGGTGCGGGAAAGACTACGCTGCAGAATGCCATTGCGTTCCTATTGGTTGATAAGGTGATTGCCTTGGTCATGGATGTTGTCGAGCTTTACCTACCCTATCACCGGGTTGTTTTGCCTATGCTTGAGAGGAGGGCGTTTGCCAGGGGTATTGAGAGTATTGATAAGGTTAGGTTAATCAACCACTCCCTGAGGAGCGGTGCCGACATAATCCTAGTAAATGAGGCTAGGGAGGATAGTGAGTTCAAGGCTTTGCTTGAGGCAATGACTTTGGGTCATGGGACCATCACCACATTCCACGCCAACGACTACGAGGATGCGGTTACTAGGCTTAAGGTCAAGGGCTTCGTCGATGCCGAGAGGTTCCTAAGCGAGGCTGTTATTGTTGAGGTTGGTTTGGTTAAGGAGAGCGTTAGGGATGAGGGTGGTGTTGTTAGGGTTGTGCATAGGCGTTTCGTTAGGTCCATTAGGAATGCGGATAGGCACATGGAGGTGCTAACTAGGGACTACGGCAAGGACGTTATCGATAGGCAGTTGCGCTACCGAATTGAGTTCCTGACTAAGGTGTTGGAGCTAAACCCAACGCCGGAGCAGTTGGCTAGCCTACTATACGCATTCTACAAGGACCCGGAGTCCGTGTTGTCGGTGAAGCCCTCAGTGGAGGCGATAGAGTCCCTGAGCCTGCCTAGGCTTGAGTTGCCGAGTGAGGTTTTGAGTCTCGATAGCGAGGTTGAGGGGCTTTTTAAAGGGAGTGGGTGATTGGTGATGTTGACGCCTAGGTTGGTTGTCATCACCTACTTCAGTGGGCGTAAGGGTGGGACTGGTAAGTCCACGATAGCCAGTAACCAAGCCATTGCCCTATCAATGGCGTTGAAGACAAACGTAGTCCTCATAGACTTCGGGATTGACTCAACACAGACAAGCTCTAGATTGTTGGGGATTAACCCGGATAGGCCGGGCGCCCTTGATTACGTCGTCGGCTCAACTAGGGACGTGAACCAGGTAATTGTTAGGAGCAATGTGGTGCCTAGCGTATTCGTAGTACCACCAGGCTCACTAAAATCATGGGATTTGTGGGGTTCTTCGATGAGTGTGAACCAAGCCTTCAACGCCCTCAGGAACCTAATAATCACTGCATCCAGAATCACAAACGCGCAAGTAGTGATTATTGACTTGCCGGCATCGATTGATGATGTGGTTGTGGTGCCCTCGCTCATAAACTCGAACATCATTAACTTGGTCATGGATTACGCGAACTACGCAGACATAGTACTAGCCGAGCTAGACAACAGCATAGTTAGGCCGTTGAGCGTCCAACTTAAGTTGAACCCGATAGTGAACGTGGTTTTAAACAAATGGTTACCTGGTTTAGACGCTGTGGAGAGTAAGGCTAGGGCATTCGCCCACAACGGTGAGGTGTTTGTACTGCCAACCAGCCCAATAGTCCAGTACCTAACATCAACACTAAAGCCCTTCATACTATACGAGCCAAGAGGCTCGTTAGAGAGGTTCGTTAAGGAATTCAACAAGATGGTGAATGAGTTAATTAAGCAGGTGAAGGTTTTGCTCGGTTTTTAGTGGGTAATTGAAAGAAAGCATTAAATACATTAATATTCTAGTAAGGGTAACATAATTAGCGATTCGATGGTAGGTGACTTGGTCATCTTACTCAGGGAAGATGCTGTTGAGTTGGTCTCTAACTTTAAGGTGGCTAGGGCCACAGGATTAAGGCGAGGAGGCGCTCCTAATGCTGACGTCACCCGGTAGGTCAACTAGGTTAAGTCTACTGTGCACATCAGTCACCTTTCCGGCATCCTTCTTAACATGAACAACACCATTGTAAACCGTGGCAACACCAGCACCATCAATACCCCTGTGGATTAACCTCTCCAGGCCAATCCTAATTACGGGCGCCACGGGCCTAATATTGGATACAAGACCGAATATTTCACCCATTTTTAAGTACAACCACTTTAGGTAGCTAATAAATTAGGCTAAATATGCCAACTAAGTTCAATAAATAGACCTACGTAACCAACGTATATGCGGTACAGATAGAGATCTTAATCAGGAAAATGAAAAGGTCTTGCTTTTGAAGGTTTCAGCCGCTATCGACGGAATTACGCCAACTCCTGCGGAGTTAACCTGCTACTCACCTTAACCTTAAGGACTTTAACCACTGCATGAACAATTAGCATTACCGCCAGGTTAACTATGAGACCTAGTAGACCAACGTACATATTGTAGAACCATGGCAGTAATGATGATGCGAATTTAACTGTGGCTAAACCATACGTAACTAGTCCGGTACCCACAGCCCACCCAGCGGCCACGCTATACTTATCTAAGTCATACCAGTACATTGAGAGTATTATTGCGGGTAGTGTTTGCAGTAGCCAGGCATATGAGAAGGTTAGTAGAAAGAATATTAAACCACTTGCGGCTGGAACTAGGGCAAATATTAGGGATGCCACGATCATTATAAACACGGCTACCCTACCCCAAAATACCTGCTGCCTCTCACTAGCCCTCCTATTTATGAAATCTAGGTAAATGTTCCTAGTTATCAAATTAGCCGCACCAAGGCTCTGAAGTCCAGCTGGAATCATGCTCCCAATTACAATGCCCGCAAATGCAATCGCAACGAAGGTGCTTGGGAAGTACGCATTCAACACTGATGGGAATGCCAAGCTTGATACACGGCTTGGCACTAGGTTCTCAGCTAAGGCGACCAGGCCCATTACAGCTAGGAAGACTAACCAAACTTGGTAAAATGGCAGGAAAACAGAATTCCTCTTAATAACATCCTCACTCTTAGAGCCTAATAAGCCAACCAGTAGGTTAGGGAAAAGCAGCCACGATATCCCACTTCCAAAGGCCAACGTTATGTAACCCACCATTAACTTACTAGGTATCAGGTAGTGTGAGGGTCCAAGTCGAGCGAAAATGGGGCCGAAGCCGCTGAAGCGTATGCCTAATGCAACAACAACCGTTAATATCACGGCCCATAGTATAGCATCCTTAATCAGTGAACTTAAGGCCGGGCCCCTTAACCCACTGAACGCCACAAACAATGCCACTATTATGTAGGCGATTATGAAGCTTGGAATCACTGGGAAGCCCATGGCATCAAGCACGTACCTTATCCCAACTATTTGAAGTGCAATGTAAGGCAGCATCGCTATTATACCTGTTAATGAGATTAACAGCGACAATACGCCACTATCAAACCTATCCCTAA
>NZ_LCTF01000053.1 GCF_001663375.1 Caldivirga sp. MU80 | reverse complement strand
GGAGGCGGTAGGTGTTAAACCTCCACCGTCTCCTTCTCGACGGTCTCCCTGGGCCCCCTCACCGCAGCAGCTCCCGCCCTGTCGCCAGGGGTTCCTTGCCACTGCGGGTCTCGGAAACCCAGGGTAACCACTAGGGGTGCTAGAGTTAGGTTTTTAAATTTAACTGGAGATATCTCCTTGTGGATTACTTAACCATTAAGTTACCGTTTAATGTTGATGGGGATGCAGCCAGGGAGTTGCTGTCGACAGCGTGGTTGTTCAAGATAGCCACGCATAGAGTGTTAGGTGTAGCTAGGCAACAGCAAGTTCTGCCTGGGAGCAGGATTGGTTGGAAGAACATGTTTAGGAAAATTGCATATGGAATTATTCCAAATGAGAGGTATGCTGATGGTGTTATAACTCTTGTGATGGGTGTTTACGAGTCTTGTAGGGAATTAAGCATTGACTTTAGGGGTGTTGAGTTGGGTGATTGGTTGATGTTTCAGCAAAGCTCATTGGAATACCCAAGCAGGAACACTACCCTAAAGCCTAACTATGAGTTTCACGTGACTACTGTTAGGTTTGATGGATCAACCGGCAGGGTTGTTGTTAAGCCAACAATACCTAAGATTTACAAAGCATTACTTGATGCAGTTCTTTTTGAACATGTCAAGTACATGGGTAGGGTTGTGGTTACTGATTACGGCGTTAGAAGTAACCAATTGTGGGTTCGTGGTGAAGTACACATGACGGTGCCAATGGATGTTTATTATGAGCGCATGGCTAGGCATAAGAAAAACAGTGGCAAGCTCATTGGTGGCGTCGATGTTAACACCGATAGGTTTAATCTAGCAATCATTGATAAGGAGGGTAGGCTAATAGACCACAGGACTTTTTGGTTCAGTGAAGCAACTGCACGAGGCTTCCCCAAGCACAGTGCGTGGAGCATAATCGGCGTGAGGATTCATGAAATGCTCAACTACGCCTACCACCACGGTGTTAGGATTTTGTTCCTAGAAAACCCAGAGGTTCTCGGTAGGCTGAGGCTAATGTGGATTAGGAGTGGTGATAGAAATCATGAGAATTACAATCATAAGGTCTCAATATTCAGAAGCTCCATCATTGAGAGAATAGCCATGAAAGCACCACTATACAGCATAGAGACCAAATACGTGAATCCAAGGGGAACAACAAACTCCAAAGAACACGACGAACTAATGAGGAAGCATGGACTAGACAGGCA
The DNA here is from genome assembly GCF_001663375.1 of Caldivirga sp. MU80. Lineage (GTDB taxonomy): Archaea > Thermoproteota > Thermoprotei > Thermoproteales > Thermocladiaceae > Caldivirga. The sequence goes on along the minus strand of NZ_LCTF01000053.1, from coordinate 7,176 downwards.
CACAACATCAGCCTACTTAACAGCCCTAAGAGGCTTAGGCATTAATAAATATGTACACTACAAACAATCATAAAAACCAAAAACAGCCCCCTTAGCCGTGCTTAGGTCACCCCTAATCGCCTCTATCCTACCGTATCTGGATAACTCTGCCTTAAGCGCATTAAGCCTAGCCTCATTCCTAGCTATGACAGCCACTGATGCGCCATTCACTAAGGCCAAGTAAGCCGTGGCAGAGCCTGTACCCGGCCCAGCACCGGCTATGAGAATCCGCTTACCACTAAGCATAGCACCCCTAACTTAACCTGACTTTAAAGAGTAACCCCCGTGATTCTATAGATGAAATTAATAAGTTATACTTTTAAAACTAAGGGACATTAGGTTTAATGTGGTTGAGTTTAAGATAATGGGCAGTGACATACAGCACCTACTCATAAACATGGGCCCTGGAGAGAGGGTTTACGTTGAAGGCGGGCACCTAATATGGAAGTCAAGCACAGTTAACCTAAAGGCCACCACGGGTGGTGGCTTACTTTCAGGTCTTAAGAGGGCCTTAACAGGGGCCAGCTTCTTCGTGCTTGAGGTTGAGGGACCTGGTGAGGCTAACGTGGCTGGCTTCGCCCCAGGTAAGGTGGTTGAGATTGACCTGGATGGTTCAAGGGGTGTTATGGTTGAGCACAGGAGTTTCCTGGCCATGGAGACCACCGTTGATTACGACGTTAAGTTAATGGGGTTGGGCTTTGGTTGGCTTGGTGGGGAGGGGTTACTCATGGCGCACCTTAAGGGCTTAGGTAGGGTGTTTATACATGCCATCGGTGATGCATTAACCATAGACCTGGGTCCAGGGGAGGCTATTGACGCTGAAGCTGGGCATGTATTAGCCTTTGAGGATGGTATGAGGGTGGGTGTTAGGAGGGTGGGTGGTTTAAGGACAATGCTCTTCGGGGAGGAGGGCATATGGCTAGCCCACATTGAGGGGCCTGGTAGGGTTTGGCTTAGGACACTAAGCCGCCAACAGGTTATAATGGGCCTAATGCCGGAACTAGCCCAAGTGGCACGGTCAACCTAAGTCTAGACCCTAAGGGTGATGCAGTTACCCGGCTTTAATGCACTTCCTGTTAATGTCAACCATATAATGATCTTCGCTTAGCCTAATTTAAACTTGAGGAACCTAAAGTAACTTAGAGAAGTACTCAACCCTGTAGGAACCGATTCATGGTGTTCTGGTGGAAGGTTTACTCCAACAGTGCGGGATGTTGGTGAAAAGGGGATTCCTGTAGTTAAAAGTAGAAACTAGGTTTTATGTTGTTGAAGAACGTGAAAGTGTATGAGGGCATTGAATCGAATAGATGAAATAAATGTTATGCAGGTTAAGGGGATTAACCTTAAGGTTAGGGACGGAGGATTAAACCTGGGTGCATTAATGTGACCACCGGGTGTAATGGGTTGTATAAGACCATAGTTTCTAGAAGCCTTAGCAGTACCATTACTTACCCTGCCTGCAAGGGATAGCGATACTAGGTTTACAGCTATCGGTGTTATGGGTCGTAGTAACCAGAATCCCATTGCGCACAACGCCCATGTACACATATGCTATACTTACTGACGAAGACCATGCATTCCAATGAATAGCTTCAAGCCGACTTCTTGGCACTATCTACACCTAGCCTTAAGATTGTTTTGCCGAGATATTAGTGTTTCTCATGTTGTCTTAGAGTTTTCATTATTCAGTACCTTCGTATTCTAGTAATAATCTGTATCCCTTTTATCTTATCCTTATGAGATTCATAACTGCATGAGATTTGAGACTGATGGCCAGTGTCTTAACTAGTGAATCTCGCAGAAAAGTATAAGGCTTTATATTGTTAAGAAAGAGGATTATGATGTTGAGTAGGGTTGTCGTCTTAGTTTTTGCGGTATTGGTAATTGCAGTTATATCTATTGCTACATACTTAACCTTGCACCATGGATTGTTTAATGTAGTTAAGGGTGGGTTTAACTCCACTACCGTTGATTCAACCGGCCTTTGGGTTTCAGAACTAATTAGGAGGGTTCAGGGACTTTCAGTTGTCGCTTAGGGTTGTTAATGGCTCGGTGATTCTCATGAGTAACACGGAGTACGGTTACGTCTTACTAGACCAATTCTCAAGACAGTTCTATAACCAAACCACCGTGAGGATTGATGGCTACATGGTGGATTACACGCCATGGTGCACGCCATCCGTGGGTAGAAACCGCACTACAGTCACTTTGATAAACCCTAGCGGTGCAATGTGCATACTCTTCACAGTTAAGTTAACCAACAGGACCATTGTAGGTAATGAAACCTACTGAGAACCAACACCCTTTGAACTATCAGTTATCTCATACTACGTCGGCGCCTTCAAGATCGGTGAGCTATACTTCATCCCCAATATTATAATCCACATGCCCCTCTTACCAATACCCACCACCAAACAGTACATATATATGGATGATATTAGCACTAGTTAATCAAAACCAATCCTAGCGGAACCATGATGTAATGTGTGCATAAGCAGTCTTGGGATTAAGCAGGAAGAGGTTTATTCTTCATGGTGCGGGGGGTGGGATTTGAACCCACGCAGGCCTACGCCAACGGGACCTGAATGCGGTCCCCTTCAATCAGATTCGGGGATACCCGCCCCCTTTGACCAAGCTCGGGCACCCCCGCAAGCCCTGTTATACACTGCAGGCTTTTAACTTTTTTTGTCCTGGTTTTCATGTACGTCTTAACCCTATTCTTAATGACTAGCCTTAGAGATTTAACGGAAGAGGGTATCCCCCGTGGGTGTGAGTTTGTGGGGCCGCTTGGGTGAGTATGTCTGCGGCATGGTACCTTTTTGGGTCATTGCCATTATTATCGTATTTCAGCAGCTCGTAAAAATGCTCAAACTCTTTTATTGTCAACTCTTTGTTGTAATACCTCAAATACACTTCCGCCCTCAACCTCTTCATTGGATGCGCCAGATATTGCCGCAATCCCTCATATAACTGAACAGCCTGTAAACTTCGAAACCGCAATTTACTATCCCCTTTAGACTTTTTAATCGAGCCCGTAATGCTCAATCTCTCATAAACCATGTTCTTAAGGAACTCTAAAAATTCGATGTTGGCGGAAGTTATATCTATCTCGAATCTGTACCCATACGGCTGCTTCTCGGATGTAACTATACCATCCGTATCCACCAAGCCAGCTAGGTACCTTAAAAGGCCGCTTGTATTAAAACTGCTTATTGTCTCGTAACCCTTGCCATACCACGGCCACTCACTCCTCCTTAATTTAACATAGAACCTTACGTAGACCACATTAGGCGTCCTCCTTCTTGTCGTTAATTCAACAGTTGGTGTTTTTATCGATCTCGTTAACCTCTCAAAATATAACACACCCGGCGAACTTGTTGTACTCGCTGATATCTCATACCATGATCGTGATGTTGATCTTACAAATACGTCACCGTGCACCGCACCTAACATGTATGTATCGTTTATACTGAGGTGGCGTAGAATCTCTATCCACGCATGCGTGTCTATTCCATACGTAATCAGTTCATTCACGCTAACACCAATGTATTTCCACATGATATTGTCCATCACAATTTCGTTCCAACCAAGTCGCTCTTTCAGCGCTTTTTCAATCTCCTCCACAAGCAAACTCCTACCCGCCCCACGGTCGTGGGTTTGTGGGCTCATGGTGGCTCACCCATTGAAGCATTAGATGCATTAGGCCCCAGCGGGCTTGAACGCCCGCCCCAGGATGCACTGGTTTTAAAGTAGACCCCAAGACTCCCTGCTGGGGCCTGGAGCAGGGAGCCCTGGAGCCCCACAGACCCTTTCTGACTTTTGACGCCCATACTGGGCCACCAGACCCAGCGGGCCTTGGCAGGTTTCGTGTGTGGTTGCCCGGTAGCCGCCCTCGCGGCGACACCTGGGTCACACGCACTACTCCCCACCGAGGCCCAATACCACCTAGAAATCAAGAAAATTTAGAGATGGGAGGTTGGGCTTTGGAGGGGGAAAGGCACGGGCATGGGCATCTAGGCAGCTCAGATGATTGGGTAGCCTTGGTTTTGAGGAGTTTAGGCTTGGTTTGATTTTATGACTGGAAGCACCTGTGCTTGGTTAGGTCGTAACCGATTGCGGGTAGTAGCTCGGCGGTTTTGCGGCATAGCTCTGACTCTTTGCACTTCCCATAGACATATTGCCATAGTTTGCAGTCTGAGCCGCTGTACGTCAGCATCCACCCAAGCAGCCAGTCCACTACTCACACTCACGGGGCTGGATCATCCCCGAGGAATTCGCCTTGGTAAACCCAAGGCGCTCTACCTCGGGGACTCATCACTTTCCACTTTACTTTACTCACTAGCCTTAATAAGGCTTTATCGTGGCTCCAGCAAAGCCTCTCTGTAGTGCCTTCCATTTCTTGAATAGTTTGTTGTTTATTGCCTCGTTTATTGACGCAACCTCCCTCGACACGTCTATCATAACCTCCTCATTCAAGCACCTCACGAACCTCCTCCCATAGATCACGGCTTCAGCCTCATCGATGTAGGCGCAGAACTCGGCTGTTGATGCAGCGAACCTACTATGCCTCACGCCCAGCGCTACTTCCTTGAGGAGTGTGTAGGCTGTCCTTGAGAGTATGGACCCAATTGTTGAGGGTCACCTATGACCCTTAACATGGACTACACCCATTATTTTACTCACACCATCACTAACCCTCCTATTAATGCCATCCCTAAGCATGCGACTAGGCACATCACCATTGCTCAGGTAATCAATAACCTCATTAACAACTCTGGACAGGAAGCCAACACCACCCGCAATGTAGGGATGAGTGCCTGCATTGCCCACAAACACAACAACCATGCCTAGGCATAAAAGGCTACTCCACATCAGCCTAATCCAGCCCTCCCCTGGTTTCCCCCATCTGCTGGCTTTTCCCGTTGGGCATAGTGTACTTAATTTACTTGCGCAAGCCTTTTTAGGAGACGGCTGACGATGAGGCCGGTGGTTGGTGTTGGAAAAAAGACTCAAACCAATCTGGATCACCCCACTAGTAATCGCCCTGGCTGTTGCATCAATTGTTGTTTTGGTTGTTGATGGTGTTGGTGTCTCTCCGTCACTCACAGCCTCAATTCACATTGGTGGGTTTGGTGAGGTTGATTACTACGCATCGCAGCCCATACCCAATGTCCCTCCTGGCTTGTTGGTTAGGGTTTTCCTTATCAACGGTTCGGTTATTGAGCCCGTGGATGCATTCATTGATGTCTATGCCAATGCACCGAACGGTATCGTCCACGTCTCCATGGGTTACTCAACAACCTTAATTGTGCCGTTTAGTAACGTGAATTGGCAGTACGTAATTAATAAGTGGGTATTATTGGGCTTATTGGGCGTGTCATCCAGTGAGTATGAAACATCAATGCTCATATTCATAACCTACGTGAGGGGCAACGAGTCGTGGATACTGCCATTAGTCATTCCATACAACGTGGCTTGGGCTATCAAAAACTCAAGGTACATAGTCGTTAATGCCTTCATCAACGTGAACTCAATAAAGCCTAGTGAGGTAATTCCAGCAATGCCAGGCACAACTGCGGTGAACCTACAACTCCCCAGTAATCATAGTGATTACACAACCTATGACTGCTATTTAAGTGCTCCCAAGCCGCCGCCAGAAACAGCATTCAAGCCTGAAATCACATGCCTAGGCTTCAACGGATCACTACCAGCAACATGGGTAACATTGAGCAACGGCGTAATACAAAACGATGAAGGGCTACAATTCGAACTTAACATATACTTCTCGGGTACGATAAATTGGGACGCAATGGCTGCCGGCTACGGTGACATAGGCATATCATACAGCGCAAACGAGAACTGGGTATTGAGCAGTCCAACGTATACTATTGGTTCCCAGATTACGCAGCCTGGCTCACTGTATTGGTACTATGGAGGTGCCACATGGGCTATTGTTAATTACACCGTGTGGTTTGTGAGCTCCTCAATGGGTACTTACCACCTGGGTAATGCAACCATTTTCGAGGTGCTTTACATACCACCGAATAGTAATTACGTTGGCATGGTACTTGATTATGGCAATGGTCCGGTAAGTCTACTCTACTACTTAGCCAGTAAGCATTACCTCGAATACCCAGCATCAATTATTAATTACGCAGCATTCGTATACACAGGTCAGGAGTATCTCTATAAATGCAACGGACCAGTTACTAATGCTAGTACAACATCAGGTACCGCCTACGCGATAACACTCGGTGGTGTTAATACTGCCTACAGCCTGAGTGCGGCTGAGATTGGCACTGGGTTGGGTGGTTTGGCGCTTGGTATTTCATCAATGCTAATAACACCTTCAACCTCATCAAGCGTGACAAGTACCTACCTAGAGTTTTTCAACGTTAATACCGGCACGAGCCTCTACATCTCCGTGGTTAATGCCTCGGCGGTTTACGGCTTACCCACATTCGGCTTCATACTGAACGCCACAAACTACTACGGGGGTCCAGCGAGCGTCACGTGCAAGTACAATCAATGGGTGCAGATTGGTTAAGAGCCATTATGGCACTCAACATTCGTTAAAATTCGTAATGGTGCCCCCATGAACGTTAAATCCTTGTTTTGGTTCTATTTTGGCTTTGTTTTTGTGGGTTTCGCATCCTCGTTATGGTCCCTACTTACTTCGGTTCTCACGGTAATGCCGATGCCACTGCCCTACTGGCTACTCTACACACCGGGCAACATTGCTACTGCAGGAATCATCGTTACTGTCCTAATGCTTGCTTTATACACATACCTCGGTGTAGCATTGGTTTTGAGTAAGCTGCTTAGGGGCCTCGTACCAATCATCATGGTTATCGCATTCACCATAGGCCTAGCCCTACTCCTAGCCAAATTAGCCATACCAGCCTTGGCCGCCTTAATCATAGCCTACTTAATGCTTATTGGCACATACTCAGTGTTAACCAGCATAGCCACAACAAGGGCTTCTAAGGCCTTGTGGGCAACGGCAACAATAATACTCACACTAATACCGCCAATACTCATAGGAGGCGGATTAGCAGTCATTAACTACATAAAGTACATGGCATTGGTTGAACAGGCAACGGCAATAATGGCATCGGCAGCGGAGGCGTGGAGGCT
>NZ_LCTF01000052.1 GCF_001663375.1 Caldivirga sp. MU80 | reverse complement strand
TCACGAAATGCCCAACACCAATGCCGAGCAGGTCACCATCACCACCATTAACAACAACCTCAAGACCAGGATCAGCAAGCTTAACACCCATAGCATAAGGAATAGCCCTACCATGAAGAGTATGCACACCACCGACGTTTAAGAAGTCAGGCATCCTACTTGAGCAACCTATACCGGAAACGACTACAACCCTCTTAGGGTCTAGACCAAGCTCAGCAAAAGCCTGAGACTCAGCAGCCAAAATACCAAAATTACCACAACCAGGACACCAATCAACCCACTTCTTACCCCTATAGGCCTGTGGACTTAGAGAGACCTTAAGCACCGCCATTTAGGACCACCCTCCTCTCATTGGAGTTGCTTAGTATGTGTTTAATAGCCCACTTAACCTCAGTCCTGGTTATCGGCCTACCATTCCACTTAAGCACGTAGTGAGTTGGCTCCACACCGGCGTTGAGTTTCATCAACTGCGCCGCCTGGGCCGTGTAATTGGCCTCAAGGTTTATGATCATTTTCTTACCCTCAAGTAGCTTCCTGATCAGGTTCCTTGGGTATGGGTTAAACATCTTAACTTGAATAACTTGAACGTTAATACCTTCACTGGCTAACTCATCCATGGCATCTATGGCTGGGCCCTTGGGGGAGCCCCAGGTGACTATGGCAATGTCTGAGTCCTTCCCATAAACCCTGAGCCTCTGCTCCTCAGGTATTTCCCTATCAGCCGTCTCAAGCTTCTTAAGCCTCTTCTCGTACATCTTGATCCTATTTTCGCTCTCCTCGGTTATTATACCGTACTCGTTGTGTTCATCACCGCTGTAGTGCATTATGGCGTAGCCCAGTGGAACCCTGGGTGATATACCGTCGTCCGTGAATTGGAACCTCTTGTAGTCCTCAACCTCCTTATACATCAACTTACCCCTATCGATGATCTTCTTACCCTTATAGTCCAGTTCACTCTCATCAATTATTGAGTAGGAGTTCGCCAGGAACTTATCGACGAGGTGTATTACCGGTGTTTGATAGCGCTCAGCTAGGTTAAGCGCCCATATTGCATCCCAGAAGGCCTCAACGTGGTCACCGGAGGCTATCACTATCCTCGGGAATTCACCGTGGCTAACGTTAACTGCGAAGAGTAAATCACCCTGCTGACCCCTGGTGGGCATGCCAGTGGATGGGGCACCCCTCATGTAGTAGGTTACCACAACGGGGGCTTCATTCATCCCAGCCCAGCCAATACCCTCAGCCATGAGTGAGAAACCTGGCCCGGAGGTTGCAGTGGCGGCCCTAACACCCGTTAAGGCTGCCCCAATGGCCATGTTAACCGCCGACAACTCATCCTCAGACTGGAAGACCAAGACACCTGCCTTCTTCAACTCCTTGGTTTCAGGGTCAAGGACATCGACGACCTCGTTGTCCTCTATGAAGGTGCTCTCGTCGGCGGCTGGGGTTATTGGGTAGTAGGTCTGCACCCTCAGACCGCCGGCTATCTTACCTAAGGCCACGGCAGTGTTCCCGTCAAGCTGGACCCTATGCCCGTTGACTGGTATTTCGGGTAGGTTGTAGGCTGATTGGACTAGGTCATAGCTCTTCTCGGAGGCCCTCTCGTTCATCCTGACGTAGAGTTCATTCCTGAAGAAGACCCTTAAGGCGGCCCTTAGGTAGTCTAGCTTAATGCCAAGTAGCCTAAGCGAAACGGCGGAGGCTATTAGGTTCCTAGCCCTCTCTACAACGGATGTGGGGAGCTTGAGTTCAGTGGCCACTTCGCTGATTATCTTACCGTAGTCGACGGGTACCAGCTTAACGCCCTTGCTTGAGGCGTAGTTTAAGGCATCCTTAATGGTGGTCCCGTAACCGTTTGACGTGAGCAGCTTCTCAATCTTCTCAGCCCTCTCAGGCTCCATGCTTTGAACGGTGCTTATCTTAGTCCCCTCAAGGGTCTTGTCGTATATTATGTAGTCCCTCGCCTCCATGAAGTGTTGGAAGACTGTCTCGGCGTCGAAGGTGGCCAGTATGTTAACCTCGTCTGATAGGCTATGCATCTTAACGTCGCTTATGGTAAGGTTAAAGTAACTGTGCCTACCCTTAATGTTTGAGTGGTACTCCCTATTACCATATATGTAGTACCCAGCCCTAGCCACCGCATTACCGAAGATGCTTGCCGACGTGTCCACGCCGCTACCCTGAGCTCCACCTATCATCCACGTTATCTTAACTGTCATAAAACCTCGCTAAAATAACACCCCTTGATATTTTTAAATCTTTCTAAGGGAACACCACGACTTTTAGCAATGATTTTTGAGTAACCACCCATGGTTGATTTGATTTACTTAAAGTTAATTTATGGACTAACGTAGTTTGTATGTTTATTTATGTTAAACGTGGTTAGAGGCGTTGGGTTGGACTTAAGTGTGTAATCAGTTTTGGCATAGATCATCATGGTCAGGGCCGTCTGGGTTCATCACACCTAAGCCCACTGGCACGGGCTTAAACGCTTAACTAGTCGTTGGTTGCCAGTTGCTTAACCCTGGCCCTACCCATAACGGCCTCAATAACCTTAGCCCTACTGCACCTAGCCTCACTAAGCCTACTAACGGAGCCCACATACACGTCACCGTTAGGCAATTTAACCCTAACCCCCCTGCCTATTGACATTGCCGCTATGGTAACAACCCTACTGCTCAACGGGTCCCCAAGCCTCTTGGCATCGTTAATCTGGGTTGTGCATTGGGTGTATAGCATTGCCTCAATGTTAACGTCCCTTGCTATGGAAACCCCATCCCTAACGCTCCTGAGGGCTAGGTAGAGGTAGTAGGCTAGGTCACTGGCCGTTGGGGCAGTGTAGTTGTTTATCACCAGGAAGGCATCCGCATCAACCCCATTGATTATATTGCCCAAGGCCTCCCTGGTTAGGGGCTCGTCTAGCAGTACCGTGTAGACCACCAGCTGAACCTCCCCTAAATCCGAGTTGAGCCTAATTGGGTTAAGCCCATTCGACGCCCCCTCACCCATGGTGGTGTGCATTAACCCATAGCCGCGGCGCCCCTTTATAATTCACTCCACCTAGGCTGCCTTAATGGCCTAGCCGCCGTGGATGTAGGATAGGAAGAGGACTACGTCGCCATCCTTAAGCCTCGTCTCAAGCCCATTGAGCAGCCTGATGTCGACGTCATTGACCGCTGCATATACCCCGGGCCAGAGTCCATTATCCTCAACCAGCCTCCTCCTTAGCCTGGGGTTTTGCTGGGCCAGTTGCCCCAGGAGTTCCCTCAGGGTTGAGCCGCACTTAACCTCAACGTCGATTGAGTCAGAACCGGCGAAGGACACTAAAACACCGGCGAACTTAACCCTAACCCTACATTCACCCACAGCCCGCTCACCATTCAGTGTTTATAAATCATACGCCAGCGTAATTAACGTGGTAGCTGTATGATTAACGGTTTTTAAGGGTCTAAAATTGAATCGAGACGTGAAAAATCACAACCAGCCGCTGCTACTGAGACTTGGCGGCGACCTAGGGCTGCTGGTGCATAGGGACTACAGGGGGTTGATATACAGGTCAAGTATAGTTAAAGTGAGTGTGCATCTAAGGAAGGCGGGTGATGTGGCCATAGCCGACTACGTTGAGATGGACCCCCTCTCAACGGTTAGGGCCACTAGGATCCCCAATAACAGCCTCGGCCTAGTCATGCTAGCCATGCTGGCCATACCCAGGGGCTTCGTGGCCTCCTACAGCGACATAGCTGAGTTACTCAACATGACCCCACGCCTGGTGGGGTTATTCGCCTCCAGGAACCCGATACCGGTCATAGTGCCCTGCCACAGGGTGGTTAATAGGGATGGCACAGTGGGCGGCTATAGCGCATGGGCTAGGGATGGTAGGGGGGTTAAGGCGTTGCTCCTGTCCATGGAGAGGGTGAGGATTAATGGGTTTAAGGTTGACAGGGAGCACTTCATGGACCCCAGGGAGCTTAAGGACAACTTCTACAGGATATACAACTACTACCACGCATTAATAAGCGAGAGGAATGGGCACAGTGAGGAGGATTAACGCACCACGGTTAACTCGACCTGGTCACCCTCACTTAACCCATATTCCTCGGCGAAGCTACCCCCGTTTACGGCTAGTTCAAGGAAGTTCATGCTGTTGAAGAGGGCCAGTGCCTCACCCCTATCCACGTAGCCATAGGACCTATTAACCCTAAGCCTAACCAACCTACCCTTAACGTTGACGGTTAGCAAATCCCCATAGCCAATGTTGAACATGCCCTTCCTAACGCTTGTGAAGACGTTGCCGAACTTATCCACGTAAACCACCTGAGCCTTAATCACGCCACTCTCCAACCTGGGCTCGGGCATGGTCAACTTTACGTAATCCCTAACCACAGGCCCATAGTCCTCAAACCTGGTTAGGCCAATGTGGGCCGCGGCTGGGGCGAAGATGTCCCTACCGTGGAATGTTGAGGAGACCTCACCAAGCATAACGGACCTGTTGCTGATCTCCCTAACCTCCACCACACCATCATCATCAGCGGCCATTGTTAAGACACCGTTGTCGGGCCCTATGAAGTAGTAGTTCCTACTCCTAATGGCCAAGGCCCTCCTACTAGTCCCAACACCAGGGTCGACGACGACCACGTGAACCGTACCCCTAGGGTAATACCTATACGTGGCCCAGAGTATGAAGGCAGCCTTAAGCACGTTGAAGGACGGCACATCGTGCGTTATATCAATGACCACGGCGTCTGGGTTAATGGAAAGTATGGCACCCTTCATTGAGGCTACGAAGTAATCCCTAGTACCGAAGTCTGTTAGTAGTGTTATCACCTGGCGCATACAGCCAACCCAACCCTACAACCCATTACAGCCTTTTAACCTTAAACCTGTAGTTAGATTGCGGAGTGCCATAGGTTTGTTAACTGGGCTTAAGTAGGGTGACGTTAACTTTAGCTTAACCCTACGTGGGCTTAGTTAACCATTAATTGGCTAAGAGCCAAACAGTGGAGGTCGTTGGCGAGGTGGTGATACTGGTCACATCCATATTGGCCGTTGGCCTAGTGCTAACATACGTAACAGTGACCTACGGCAACTACGCAAGCTACATAACGGCGCACGGGGAGTTAGCCAACATAGTTCTCGAGGCCTACGGCTACCTGGTCAACGGCTCAACGGTGATCATACTGGGTAACCTGGGTAGGGTGAACGCCTACGTGGCTAAGGTATATGCACTAGGCAGTAACTCAAGCACACCTATTAGCCTAAGCAACGTTAGGGAGTACCTAAGCTACACGTCACCCCAAGCCTCAAACCCAGTGACCATTGATGGTAGGCTCCTCCTGGAGCCAGGCCACATGGCCATAGTCGTGGTTAAGGGCACCTACTGGGGTGTGTCAGTGGAGGCCTGCCCAACTCCAACATCCAACACCTGCGGGTGGGTTATGCTCAAGTGGAGTGTATCCACCTACACACCAGTTAACTCAACCTCGATTCAAGGCCAATTAGGCTCCATCAACGTTGGCTCAGTGACCATTGAGGTCGCCAATGATACGCTGGGCATACCCTGGGTGGTCACGGTGACCATTAACGGGCCTGGGGGTTATACGTACAGTAAGGGTGGTTCAGGGGACTTAACCTGGGTTCAGGCATTAGCCAACAGCCTACAGACACTGGACACTTCAATAAGCCTAGTCAACCAAAGCGGGTACGCCGGTGGATTAAGCATATACCAACTGGGTGACTCCACCTACGGATGCATAGCCGAGCCGAGGGGCTACTTGAACGTTACCTCGGGCGTGGTTAAGTACACGATTAACTGCTATAGGCTACCCACCAGCCAAGTCACGATAATAGCCTACTACTCCGGCCCAGGCCCAGCCGAGTTAACCCTAGACCCAACTTGGGTGCTGGTTAATGGCTGGAATAAATTCACCCTAGAAACCACGCCAGGCCCCCATGAATTGAGTTATGCGGCTAATGGGGTGTGTTGGTTCAACGGTACCTTAACGGGAAGTAGCGGTAGTGTTGAGGTTAACGTACCCAACTCAACCTACACAATACTGGTCAGCCTAATATGCGGTGAATCCCCATTCTACGTAAACGCCCACGTGGAGGACAACTTAACCACCGGGTCTGGGGAAGCCCACTACATGATCTACACAGGTGATGCTAACCACCACGTATTCGATGAGGCCTCAGGCTCCACAAGCCAGTGGTTTAGGCTTAGGCTACCTGGCCTAAGCGGCTACGTATGGGGAGTGGTGACGGGTGGGGTGCCTAGTCAATACACCAAGTGCTACCTGTACAATGCAAGCCTACTGGGCATAGGCTCAACACCACCTGAATACCCGGTTACAAACGGCTCAACAATAAGCCTATACGTACACTGCTTGCCCGGTAGCGGGGTTGTTTACTGGATTGTTAAGCTCCAGGGAGCCGTGTGGGATCTGGACGTGGTTTGGTGGACTTTAACGGACTCCTACGGGCACAGCGTCACCAACCAGATTAGCAGCTTCAATCCACAGTACAGTGGTAATTTTAGCGTGAATGGGCCTGATACACTAACACTATCACTGTACGTTGAGCCAGGCTTCCACTACGAGTGTTCAGTAGCCTCGCAGAACCCGCAGACAGTGAACCCAGGGCAGACTGCGGTATTCACCATAGACTGCAATTACGTTGTCAATCGCCCCACCAGCACAACCACCACGACGACAACAACCTCAACCTGGGGTGGCTACTGGAGCCTCTACATTACTGTTAATGATAACCCAGGAGTGAGCTACACTATCACTGACCAATATGGGAACAACCTCTCAGGCAGCCAGTCAGTGAGTCAAGTATTCTTCGCAAACTACCCACCAGGAACCAGCGCCCAATTAACAGCCAGTACAGTACCAAGTTGCACCATTAGCCCATCAAGCACCACGATAACGCCAACAAGCCCAAACATGTATGTTACATTCACGGTATCATGCGGTTCAAGCACCTCATCACCAACATCCACTCCAACACCTACACCAACCACGACACCCACCAGCACGCCGACAAGTACCCCACCACCCACTAGCACTACACCCACTTCAACTACATCAAGCCCACCACCAACTACCGTCACAACAACTGGTACTGCTAATGCACCACCCCCACCACCAACATTCACGGGCTTCTACCAGGTATGCGCACAGGGAAGCGTACCACTAGGGCAGGCAGTGGCATTCGAATGCATTGTGGCTTGGAAGGGGCACACTGTGACCGAACTGGCCGCAAACTTGGTGACGCAATACCCCAACTTCGTCGAATCCACGACACTATACTATGATATAAGTAATTCACCTGCGGGTGCACTAGGCGAATGGAGCATATCGGGCAATTGCCCACCAGGCTTCGTGGTTGAATTCGGCACCAGTGGCGGTAACTTCGCAGTCCAGTTAAGCGGAACAACTGGGACTTACACTTGGTATGTTACAATAAGCGCATGGTGCTACAACCAGCATATAGGTCGTGCCTTCGTCTTCCTCACAAGGTGGAACCCACCAGAGCTACCTATTGACTGGTTACTAAGAGGTGGTACTAACGTTGAGGGTGTAATAGCACCACTCTACATGAGGGCATGGGAAGCCTATGTTAATGCTTGGCTCGCCGTGAACGGCTTCACCCTAGACCTGTTCATACTCCTAGCTCTCATAGCACCAATACTAGCTAGGCCTGCCACGAGGAGGCTTAGGCTGACTTAACCAAATCTTCAAAATCAATCCCCCTTCTTCAAAACCCTTCTTTTATTGATGCAATAGTCTTTTTAAACACTGGTTAGTATTTAGCCTGGTGCCCGAGGTATGGATTACTACACGGTCAGCCTCCTGATAGGCGTGGCGAGTATTATAGCCTCACTGGTTAGTGTGGCCTACTGGCTTGGGGGCAGGCTAACCAAGATGGATAGTAGGCTAACTGGAATGGAAAGTAGATTAACTGGAGTGGAAAGTAAACTAACTGTAATGGATAGTAGGCTAACTGGGGTTGAGAAGGGTATTGAAAGGCTGGATGAGAGGTTGGGCAGGCTCACCAACGCCATCAATGGCGTTGGTGAGTCTATTATCGAGTACCTTGGTTTGAAGGGAGTCTTGAATCAGGGTGAAGTGAACTACCTAAAGTCTGATATCAGGAGGATAACCTTAATCGCAACAAACCCGTTCACCGAGGCTGAGAGGAGGAGACTCCTTGAACTCGTGGACAAGGATGATTTAACCATTGAGGAGGCCGAGGAGTTGTATAGGCTTGCTAGGAAGTTCTACGAGGAGTACATTGACAAGACACCCGATGCAATCAAGGTGCTACTATACGCCGCCGCAATGCGTGGAATAACATACAGGAAGTACGGTGCGTTAGAGAACCTACAACGCCAGTCCTCCCAACATTGAAGCCTTTTAAACACAGGCAGGTACTAACCTCATGCCACTCACTGAGGATGAGAAGAGGAGGCTTCTTGAGCTTATTGATAGGGGTGAGGATTTGAC
>NZ_LCTF01000051.1 GCF_001663375.1 Caldivirga sp. MU80 | reverse complement strand
GTCCACCCACCGTAGGGTATTGTAAACCTCGCACACCAACCGCAACCGGGCCTTTAACACCCTCAACGTTTGTTCATCAGCATAAGCCCTAAACCGAAACCCCACGGTGGGCATTAAGAGAACATTTGAAAAAGAGGCATTTAAATGTAACTACAAAGGGGCTATCCACCCCCGCCCTGAAGGGCGAGGTTTTCCGCCCCCTTTGAACCCCCTTTTCTATAAAGCTTCGTAACCTTCAATGCAATTAACACCCCTAGCCTGAGTGAGGTTTTTAATTGGCTGTTTTAGGAGAATGCCGATGCAAAATAGCGTTAAGGGTATGTTTGGATCATTACCCACGTTATCCAGTCTACTTAAGCGTGATACCGTTAACATGGAGGCTAAGGTGGTTAAGGCGATTAGGGAGAGGGGGGTTGGCAACATACTTAAGGCCCTTGAGTCGAGTCTTAAGGGCCTCGGTGAAGCCACGATTGATGTGCTCAGCGGCTTATCAGTTGGGAGGCACGTAATGATAATGGGGCCTGTGGGTGTTGGTAAGACCACGTTGGCTGAGGAGATAGCCAACATACTTGCGCTTGACGATCCACCTTACATTGAGGTGGCTTGCCACAGCCACATGACTGCGACGGAGTTGACGGGTGACATTGACATAGCCGTTGCCCTACAGGCCGGCCTAGACCACCCACTGGCCTACATACCAGGCCCCTTGGTTTTATCCCACGGCAGGCTGCTCATAATGGACGAGATAAATAGGCTAAACCCATACAGCCAAGCCTCGTTGCTGCAGGCCCTGCAGGAGCACTACGTCTTCATTAGGGGTTTTAGGATAAGGAGTGACTTCCTGATGATAGCCACCTCTAACCCAGCTGAGTACTCAGGCGTTTATGAGCTTAGTGAGGCCTTGGCCGACAGGATGAAGGTTGTTGAGATCCACTACCCCGATAGGGAACTGCTTAAGGCTATACTGGAGTGGAAGGCTAACCTAACCCTAAGCCACATTGGCGTTAAGGTACCCAGCATGCTCACCGATGTTTTAACCAACTTCGTAACCCTCATAAGCCAGGACGGAATGATTGAGGTCTCCCCAAGCATAAGGGCCTCAATATACGCCCTAGCCAACACCATGGCCAGGGCGTGGATTGAGAGGAGGGAGCCAACCCTAGGTGACCTTAAGAGGGAGGTCATAGCAAACATGGCGCATGTGATTAGGGGGAATTTCTCAAGCGAGACTGAGAAGAGGGATTACCTAACCCGCAAGTTTGATGAGGCAGTGGTGATAAGCAACAGGTTGAATAGGCGCTAGCGTGTTTTTACCCGGTGTGGCTTGTCCTTGCTTTTAATCACTTCTAATTGTGCCATGGGTACCCCTCTTGAGGGTTAATATACAGTCACCCTCAGGTCATTGGGGTTGGTTGAGGGGAACACCACCACCCTCCCATCCACCCTTCTCATGAGGTTAAGAGGGGCAATTGCATCCCCCTCCAGCAGTACCTACCCATCATCCAGGTACCTAAGGGTGGTTAACCGTTGAAGGAGGTTAGCACGTTAGGGTTAGTGTTATTAATGGTTAACCGGTGGGTTGGGTGAATGCAAACCGGCTCTGGAGATAGGGCTATTGTGGCTCCTGGTGAGGAGCTTGGGGTTGAGGAGGAGTACCTACCTGGCGATAACGCCTACGTGGACTCAGGATACGTTAAATCAATGGTTCTTGGGGTTGCTGAGTGGGATAGGGTTAACCACGTGGTTAACGTTAGGCCCCTTAAACTCAGCCTAATTAGGCCAGGGCAGATAGTCTACGGTAAAGTGTACTACTTCCCCAATGATAAGGTTGCCATGGTTAGGATATTTGCTGTTCAGCAGCAGGATGGGGTCAGGAGGATTCAACCTGAGACTGGAATCCTCTATGTAGCCTACGCCTCGGAGGAGAGGATAGGCACCGTTTACGATGCCGTTGGTTTAGGCGACCTGGTTAGGGCTAGGGTCCTGTCAAGTAAACCACCATACCACATAAGCCTAAGGGGCCCGCTACTGGGTGTTGTAGAGACCAGGTGCCCCCAGTGTAGGGCTGTTATAATACCAAGTTCAACCGTTAGTAGGTTAACGTGCCCAGTCTGCGGATTCACCTTCAGGAGGAAGACGGCCCCATCATGAGTCCTCTGAATAATGCTTAATAAACTACAATTTTAATGGGACTTAATGTGGGTTGTTAAGAACCCCTACATTGGCCCCAGGATTAGGGGTGTTAAGGCTAGGTTAATTTCAATGGATCAGTTGAGGAACCTAGTCTTCTCAGCAAGCATTGATGACTTCGCATCCTCACTGGCGCAAACCTCATATAGGGCAGTGGCGGAGAAGATAACTAAGGAGACACCGCCCAACGTGGTGTCTGAGTTGATAGAGGGGTTAGTCATAGGTGAGTTGTGGGGTATGGCATCGACAATGCCTGGTGAGGTTAAGGATGTGTTGAGGCTGTACCTGCTTAGGCATGAGGTGGACAACATTAAAACCATCATTAGGTTAATGCTGTCTGGCCAATACAGCCGTGAAAGGGCTGAGAAGTCCATAAGGTGGTTTATTGAGGATGCGTTAGGCAGGAGGTTCATCCTAGGTGACTTATTGAACGCAAATAACATTGATGAATTGACTAGCCGCCTAACAGCCCAGCGCCACCAATCCGGTGATTACCTGGTTAAGGCGATGGATATAGTTAGGAATAACCCAGGCTTTGATGAGGTTATCTACGAAACAATGCTTGATAGGTCATGGCTTGAGCCGCTTACGAAGGCCCCCAACCCAATTAAGGAGGTTTCAGAGTTCATGGTCAATTTCTACAACATAAACGTGGCCCTTAGGGGTAAACTGTGGGGTGTCCCTATTCAAGTGGTTAGGGCTTTAATGATACCAAGTGGCCTTGGACCTGAGCTTGAGAGGAGGTATCAGGAGGATGTGCCTAGGCTTCTTGAGTACCTTGCAGGTGACCCCATAGTGTCACCAATATTGTCAAGCGGCTTCAATGAACTGGGTGATGTGGTTAGGTACCTGCACGTTTCCTACTTCACGGCCTACAGGAGGTTTGCGCTATCAATATTCAATGAAGGTACTGAGTTCTCACCGGCCTCGGCATTGGCTATGGTGCATTTAAGGGACCTAGAGGCTCAGGTCTTATCATCAATATACAACGTGGTTTGGAGCAACGCCCCCAGGAACATTAGGGAGAGAATGTACCTGATTCTCATATCATAGGGTAAAGTTTTTAAGCGTTATTATTTTGCGGATAACGCATGGTCTCAGGTAAGATATTAGCCGTGGCAGTAATGGTTGCATTGGTGGTTGGAGTGGCAGCAGGTTATGGGGTGGCTATTGCACATACGCATGCAGCCACGTACACCACCACGGTCACCTCCACCACAACGACGACTGTTACGTCAACTTCAGTATCAGCAACTACGCCCACACCATCAACGCAGCCATTTGTGGTTGGCGCTGCAGGTACCTTGAAGTTTGCCTTCACAGATGTGTTAAATGTAATGAAGAGTATGTACCCAAGTTTAACAATAGGTCAACCATACTTTAAAGGTAGCGGTGAGGTAGCGGGGTATGAGCTCACTACTAATCAACTTAGTGTAATTGCCTCAGCTGACACTACAACTATACCGAGCGTCCTATTTACTCACAACTACACGGACTATGAGATAGCCTTCGGGATAACGCAAATGGTCATAATAGTTAACTTAAACACGACAGCTGGACAGGAGGTTTATAATCTCTGGAAGGAGGCCCAGGGTTATGTGCCATTATCAGCCCAGTGGAATGACACCTGGAGGAGAATATTCACCATAATAGCCTTAAACTCAAGTACTATTGTTGGGGTCTCTAACCCATTCACTGACCCATCGGGTTACCAAGCCATGTGTATGGTTAAGTTAGCTGGTTTAACATTCTTCAACAATGCCTCATATCTATTTGACGCAATCTACGGCCACTCGGGTAAGTACATGATGAGGAACACTGAGGTTGACCTACTCACATTGATGAGTGCTGGGCAAGTTCAATTCATACTATCAGCCTACACCAGTAATGCAATACCCCAGACCCATATCTACAAGGGCACAGCTTACATAACGTTACCACCCATGGTTAACCTAGGTAACTTAAGCTATGTTAACTACTATCACCAGGTTAACGTTACTTGGACTGAGGTTGGTGAGACGAGGACCTTCATCTGTAACCCAGTGGTCTACACGGCTACGATACCTTACAATGCCCCTAATCCAACAGCCGCATTATACTTCCTACTACTGCTATACAGCCCAACAGGTCAAAGGATACTTGAGGAGAACGGTATTCAACCTATAGTACCTGGAATTGTCTATGGGAATTACGACAGTGTACCAGCTGCATTAAGGCCATTCACGGCGCCTGTTAGTCAATACCCACAGTATGCCTCAATATTCCCGGTGCGTTAAGGGATGCTCAGCGGTTCATTGTTTATTTAAAAGGTACCTTATTCCCGTGTTGGGTATGGTTTATGCAGGTGAACTACCGCTTAGAGTGGCGCTTGCGGTGTCCATACTCATACTCCTACTTCTCATAGTCTACCCAATCGTACTTCTAATCACACTTGGTTCAGCTCAACTGGCATCAGCCCTCTCAGTGGGTAGCTTCATTGATGCAATTGAGGTTACGGTAATAATGTCGACCCTATCAGCCCTCGTGGCCATTGTAATGGGAACCCCCTTAGCATACCTACTGGCCCGTTATGAATTCCGCTTTAAGCAAATCCTCGACTCAATAATAGACATACCGATAATGGTGCCGCACATAATAGTGGGTATAATGATTGTCCTCGCCTTCGCGTCCAGGTACAACATCATCTTCAACACATTAAACCTAATAGCCCACAAATTAATGTTAATTGATGCCGCATTGTCAAGGTATGGTCTACTTCATGCTTTACTATCACCTGTGTTAAATGCCCTGGTTAACCTCTTGACGGGCATCACGGGTATTAGATTCGTGAATACCCTGTGGGGCGCTGTGGCCGCCGTTGCCTTTCTATCATCAACATATTACATTAGGGTTGTTGAGGCTGCAATATCAATGGTTAACCCTGAAATGGAGATTGTGGCTAGGACCCTAGGGGCTAGCCCAAGTAGGGTATTCATATCCATAACGCTACCCAAGGTGTGGAAGGCTATGGCCAATGGGGCTCTCCTTTCATGGGCCAGGTCAGTATCTGAGGCTGGGGCCCTATTCATAGTGGCCTACAGCATCTACTTTAACGGTAACTATATTTACCCTGCATCGGTTTACATTTATGAGAGTTACGTGGGTGTTGGGCTTGCTAATGCTGTTAAATACTCCGCGGCGCTGTTAATCATAGTTCTTATAATATTCGTGGCCTACAGGGTTGCCCTAGGCATTAGGAGGGGTGGTTAGGGTTGGATGCCGTGAGACTTATTAACATCGAGTTGAGGATTGGTTCATTTAAACTGGGCCCATTATCAACCTCCATGGCTAATAGAACTTATAATGTGATCATGGGCCCCACAGGTAGTGGTAAATCAACCCTACTTAAGGTTATTGCGGGGGCTTATAGGCCTAATTCAGGATCGGTAATAGTGGATGGAGTTGATGTTACTAATAAGCCACCTGAATTAAGGGGGATTGCCTATGTCCCACAGGGTTACGCGCTCTTCGATCACATGACTGTCTACGGGAACATTGAGTATGGCCTTAAGGTGAGGGGGATGCCTAAGTCAATTAGAGCCCGTGAAGTCTATAGAATAGCTGAGGACTTGGGGATAGTTAACCTACTCAATAGGAAAGTTAATGGGCTTAGCGGTGGTGAGAGCCAGAAGGTTGCCTTAGCCAGGGCACTTATTGTTAGGCCAAGGGTGCTGCTCCTGGATGAACCAATGTCCATGATGGATGTGAGCACGAGGGAAAGCCTAATACCAACACTCAGGGAGATACCGAGGAAGTACGATACAGTGGTCATTCACGTCACCCATGATAGGGATGAGGCCTATGCCTTAGCTGACAAGGTGACAATCATCAACAATGGGCAGTTGATTGAGGAGGGTGAACCTGAGGAGGTCTTCACAAGGCCTAAAAGGCTATTCACAGCCCAGTTCGTAGGCTTCACAAACATAATCCCAGCTAAGGCGGTTAAAACACAAGGCGGATCCATGGTTCATATTGGCGACTTAACGCTGCACTCAAGCGAGTGCGTTGAGGGCAACGTCTACGTCTGTATAAGGCCCGAGTGGTTTAATGTCACTAATGAAGGGGGGTTAAACGTGATTGAGGGTACGGTACTAGACGTTGAGAGGGGTAGGATGGGGTATAGGGTTAGGGTAAGCGCTGGTGGGGTTACCTTCAACGCCGTGGTTCAGTCTAAGTTAAGTAGTGGGGATGCGGTTAAGTTGTCAATACCTCCAGACATGGTTCATTTAATACCGGCATATTAGGGGTGCTGCTTTAATAGGCTTAGGTGGGTGCGTGCGTGATGAGGAGGGGCTTCATAATAGTACAGGGGCTGCTGCCGATGATGCTGATATCGGTCTACCAGTACAGTTGGAACCTACTCATGAAGCCGCTGATGAATAGCCTTAACGTTAACCTACCTGTAATCCAAGTATCCTACTCGCTATTCGTCCTATTCTCAACCATATCCCAAGTGTTGGGTGGTTACATTGCGGATAGCAGAGGCCCCAGGTTAATTGGGGTGATTGGTGGTGCATTGGCTGGTCTAGGAATAATTACTGCATCAATGGTGAGCAACATTGCCCAGTTCTACATACTTTGGTCCATTGGGAGCATTGGTGTTGGTTTCGTCTACGGGGTTTCAATAAACCTGGGGGTTAAGTGGTTCAGTGGTTCGAGGGGTTTGGCAACTGGCTTGATAAACATGGGGTTTGGCATAGGTGCTTCACTATTTAACCCAGCAATATCAATCCTCATATCCCGTGGCGAATACAAGTTCTCCATGGTTTTACTGGGTGTGTTAATGCTCATAGTGATAATGCCGCTAATGGCCACGGCTAAGTATCCCCCCACCTCGACTAAGCGTATTAGGTTTAGTGAAATACCGCCGGGCTTCTGGCTTATATTAGCATCATTCTCATTAATGGGCATACCCCTTCAACTGGCTTCCTCAAGCTTATCCGTGATAGGTGAAGGCTACGGTTATCTAATAGTGGCGGCGGCATCATCACTGTTGCCATTGTTCAGCGGCATTGGTAGGCCAATAATAGGTTCAATTTCGGATAAGCTGGGTAGGAGGAGGACTATACTGGCGGTGGGTCTAGTTCTCACGGTGTTTACCATGATTTTGGCGATACGTTCACCCATAGCCTACATAACATCTACGGTTGCCATAGGCATCCTAGGGGGTTCGCTTATAACGCTCTTCGCATCGCTGATCGGCGATGAATACGGTATAGGGTCGTCAACGTTCCTATTCGGCATACTGTACAATGGTAAGTTCGTATCAGCCTTAATAGGCAGTGTGGCCTTTGCCGAATCAGTGGAGTTCATCAAAGTGGGCGGTTCCTTAATACTTGAATCCGCCCTAACCCTACTATCAATGCTACCATTCGTCCTATTTATGAGGACTACTTCAAGTAGAGTCAATTATTTAGAAAATGCTTAATAATGCGTGGGGATGAGGCCTGTATGGACCCGGATAAGGCATTAGGCGTGGTGGGTTACGTGGTCTTAACCGTGGTGTTGGTTTACCTGGTGCTTAGCGTGATGGGTATTGTTAAGATACCGTGGGCCACAGTGGGGGGTTTCAGCATGGAGCCAACCCTCGAGGCAGGTACCCTGGTTGTGCTGTGCCCAGTGCCCAGTAACGTCACATCACTCCTTGGGCACGTGGTGGTCTACGACCACTATGGCGAATACATAATACATAGGGTGATAGGTGTGTACCCATCAGGGGACACGTACTACATAGTCACCAAGGGTGATGCAAATCAGGTTGCTGACCCATGGGAGACCCCTGTTAACCAGATTTATGGTGCCGTGTGCCTAGGCGTGCAGTACATTGGCCTAATAACCCTCACATTAAGGAAGCCACCCACTTTGATACTAGCCATAGTGGTACTATTGGTGCTTTGGCTGGTACTAGATGAGGCTGAGAAAAGGGTAAACAGCCGGGATGCGCCATAGGGTTAAGCCCTTCACCTTCTTCTAAGCAATATCAGTACTACCGCTGCAGCGATAACTACCACCGCTACTATTGATCCTGCTAACGCCGCTGATGATAACGATTCAATAACCATCATGGTGCTTATGGTTGTTAACGTCAAAACGCTGGTTGAGGTGGTCGTTGAGGTTACTACTGATGTTGACTCAACAGTTGAGGTAGTTGTCGTGGTGGTCGTGCTGGTCTCCATTACTGTGCTGGTCACCGTGGAGGTGACCGTGGTTACGGTGGTTGATGTGACCGTAGCCGTGGTGGTGATGGTTTTAACAGCTGTAGTGGTGGTTACAGTGTGGATTACTTGGGAAGGTGTAGTCAGTGGTATTACGGCTAGGTATATTGAACTCGTACCATTCTCAAGGTTTTCAAGCAT
>NZ_LCTF01000011.1 GCF_001663375.1 Caldivirga sp. MU80 | reverse complement strand
CCTGGTCTAGGATAGTGGGTTATCCACCCTAAGGCGGGCCTGTCGAGCCCGAGACCCGGGTTCAAATCCCGGCCGGGGCGCCAGGGTCAACTAATGATGCATTGATTCTTCACTAGCAATACTACTTCATGGACTTTACCATCAGGGTAACTAGCCCTTTTCAGCCACGCCCTCGATCCTCATTACTCAGACGTGTCACTACTCATCATTGGTTAGGGAGGAGATTCCTAACAGTTCAAGGCTGACGGGTTTTAATGGTTGAGTCTCGCTCCTTCTAGGGGTGGTGTTTGTTTTTTTGGTTTGTTTAAAGTTTTAGCTTATTGGCCGGTATTTTTGTTTCTGGTTATCCTTTAATTTGCCTTGTTTGTCTGCTTTTCCTGGTGCCTGGGTTGGTGCCTTTTTCTTCCTTGGATGAGCCGGTGGGTCGATACCCCACCCTTTTCACTACCCTAGGCACACCTTCCTCCTCCACTCCTAAACTAAAGGGGAGTAGGAAATTGAGAGATGAAAATATGCGCACTGTTAGGCTTAGGCTACTGCCTAGTGGTGCCCAGGAGAGGAGGCTGAGGAAGCTAGCTGATGCCACTGCTAGGCTTTGGAATGAGTTGAATTACACTAGGCTTATGCAGTTTAGGATGATGGGCAAAATAGACTTCAAAGGAACGGAGCATGAATTTTACCACAAGTACAAGGATAAGCTAGGTGTGAATGCTGGTCAGGTCGTAAGGTTGAGTAATTGGGCTTGGGATTCATTCTTCGAAACACTCAGGCTGTACAGGCAAGGCAAACTACCGAGGTTTAACAGTAAGCCCTCACCACCAGGCTTCTGGAAGGACAAGCTACTAGGCAAGAGGAGGTTAATCATTTTAGTGAGGAACGACAGATACTACCTTGAACAAGTGAATGGTGGAGAGGGTTACTTGGTCCTAAAGGACTGGGGTTTGAAAATAAAGTACGCTGGTAGGGTTAAGTGGAGTGGTAGGCAAGGCATGCTCATGATTAAGCTTGAGGACAATAGGTGGTTCGCATACGTGCCAATTGAGGTTGGTTCCAAACCAGTGAGGAGTAACCCGAGGGGTTACGTGATGGGTGTTTACGAGAAGGTGCAGATCGAGAAGCCTAGGGGCAGTAATAAGGCATTCATAGACATTGGCTTAAACAACTTGTTTGCAGTTGTCTTCAACCACAGCGACACCGCCATTTTAATCAAAGGCTCAACAATAAAGGCTGAGTACTACTGGTGGAAGAGGGAAATAGGCACCTACCAGGCGATTAGGGATTGGTTGAGGAATTGTGGCTTCAAGACATGGCACAAATATCATGCATTTTATCTTCATGCTGTTTTTAAGAGAAGGGAGAGGTTAAGGCACTATTACCGCACTGCAATTAGGTTCCTAGCCAAGACACTGTGGCAGATGGGCATTGATGAGGTATTCGTTGGTTACCCTTACCTAGTGGGTCAGGACAATGGCAATGAGTATAATGTGAACATTTGGTGGTTCAGCAAAATCATTAGGTGGTTGGGTGAGGTGCTGCAGGAATACGGCATAAGGCTCAACGTTGTTAATGAATACGGTACTAGTAGGCAATGCTCCATCTGCGATATGAAGCATGAGAATGGTAGAGTGAAGAGAGGACTCTACATATGCCAGACAACTGGCATAGGAATCAACGCCGACTTAAACGCAGCAAGAAACATAGCAAAAAGAGCCGGTTACGAAGTACCGATGCCAACAAAAATACTCGGCTACATGGTCACCACTAACGGAGTAAAACCATTAACCCCCAAAGAGGGGGAAACAACCAAGACCCCCAAGATTAACCCTACCTCCCTGAGGTAGGGAGGGGGTCATCCTGTACTCACCCTCCTTAATCTTTACTATACCCTCGTTGAAGTAGTCTATTAACTCTAGGAGGAACTCCCCGTCCTCTGGTATCCTATTGTTGAATGCCTTAGCCACCTCAACCCTGAAGCACTCCCAGTGTATAGGCCCCCTGCTTGTGAAGGTGAACCTCTGTCCCTCAACTATATCAGTACCGCAGAGGTAGCATTTCCACGACCTCCTTTGGGTCCTTAGGGACGACATAATGCTTCATGCTGATTTAAGTTTAATTTAAACCTTAGTTTAACGTTCGCTTTGGATTAACAACCCCCATGGTGGGGCCGCCGGGATTTGAACCCGGGATCACACGGGCATGCCCCACCCCACTGGGCAATGCAAACTGTACCCAGTGGTGGCGTCCAAGCCGTGCGTCCTAACCAGGCTAGACTACGGCCCCCTCATTTAACTCATCGAGTCACGGTTTATTAACTTTACCCATAGAGTGCTTAATCAATGCACTGATTGACTGCCCTCTGTTCACACCTAAATATTTTATGTTCGGCCTAAGCTAATCGTTAAAGAGACCCTTGAAACTAGGGGTGCTATAGTTCTGGGGGACTTGCCTAAGTGGCTCCAGAACGCATGGTTATGAGGATTTACCACACTGCCTTCACCTCAATGAAGAAGGCTAGGGAGTATGGAGTGATCCTAGTAAACCCTCGCCTTACCTCCACTGAATGCCCCATCCACGGGGTTAAGATCAACTACCAACCCGATGGAAGCAATGCTCCGAGGGTTAGTAGGTGCCTCATGGGTGGTGAGCTACGGCATAGGGATGCTGCCTCGCTCCATAACCTGAAGAAAAGCTAGTTATGGGAGCCCCATGCCATTGTGCTCGACAGAAACCCATGACCCACCCACCATAAGGCTCAGTAGGTAGCTAAGGACCAAGCCCCAACACTCAACCGTAATTAAGTATGGGGACAAATGGTTATCTGGAGGTTTGGGTATATTACTGTTAATGTAGTATTAGGTATGTGGCTACTATGGATAGCACTATGGGTGCTAGGAATAGTAGTGATGCGTGCAATGGCAGTAGCTTAACGGCACTCGAGGCAGCCCTGGTCATGCCGTAAAACCCATCTGAACCCACCACATGTACCTTATTCTCAAACTCCATGTAACTAACCTCAGTATCTTCAGTCTCACCGCCCTTAACCGTATCTAGGATTAACCTAATTAAGTCACCTTGACTTACGCCATCACCAACAACGCGGTAGCCTATTTTGCCAAAAAAGCCCGTATACTGATGATTATCTGTTGTGGCGACCTCAGCAATGTACCCCTCCTCCCTTAGTCTCCTTCTAATTTCATCAGCAAGGGTGGGTTTAATGTTATTGCCATCAATAATGACCAATGCGGCCCTCTCATCATTAAAAGTGATGGTCATGACATACACTCCGTTATCCCCTATCTCCATGAATGAACCAGGTATTTTACTTCTGGGTATATGAGATACCTTAACCCTTAATTCACCTTCCTCATCAGGTGTATCAAGTATCCTCTTCAATCCGTTAATTAGGTCATTAATGTCTTCATCATTCCACGTATTGTCACTACTAAAGCTATTTTGCGAATCGATTATTATCAACCTGCTTACGTCACTGCCAAGTCTCTTAACCACCTCATTATAAACGTGGGTGGGTATGTCATCCATTGACTTCTTTAACCTGGAGACGAACACCAGATTCTTACCATTAGCTATGGGTATCGACAGTAACCTAACATCCCCAGACTCAACGGTCATTATCGGCTTTGCCTTAATGACGTAGGAATGGTTACCTAACCTGAGTTTAACCATAGCCTGCCTTATGCTGCCAACTATGCTCACCGTATCGTCGTACGAGGCCGGGTCAACTTCATGGCCACCGACGCCATGCAGGTAAATAACCCTTGCCTTAATTGACTTAGCTGCTTTAACCAGTAGGGGTATGAAGTCGGCGCCACCCACGTGGCTGATAGGGCCTGTGTGAACGTATGGCACAACCACAAATGCATCATCACCCCTACCCTTTAGGTGAACCACGTGAATCTTAACATTAGCGTCCTTGGATGACTTAAGTAGGTGGAACTCCATGAAGGACCCGTCACCTGTTATCATTGTGTATATGAAGGCTCCGAACATCTTTAAGTAGCTTAACGTACCACTGACCTTATGAATCATTATAAGCATGAGCATTATTAAAATGGACACTATTAGGAGTGTTAGATCAAGGTAAATCACCTTAACCATGTTAACGTATACGTAAGTTAATGAATCTAGGATTAGGTATATGGGTAATTGAAGCAGTACTGTTATGGCGAGGAGGAGTGTTAGGTCTGTTAGATAGCCTGTGGTTGGCCTAACCCCAATTGGGTCCTTCAATAGCGAGACAACCATTGATAAAGGCACCAGCGAGGCTAAGGTACCAGCCATCACAATGGGTTTCCTCTCTATAATGCTCATGACTGAATCTATGATTACCGATTCCACCATAACTATGCCCACTATGGTGTAGTACATTTTAAATGAACCAACCCCGGCAATTTTCATGGTTGCTAATGTTAATATTAACGATGTCAGGAGGTAAAATAGTGATACTACTGCTGAGAATTGAAGTCCTAACCCGATCTCATGAAGTACCACAGTGGGGATGATTATCATCGATGCTACGCTGATTAACCTAATTAAGCCGCCAGCATGAATGCCAAATACTGCTCTATAACCCCGTTCAAATCTCCTACTCATTTCATCAGCCTAAATTTCGTTGGGCTATTAAAATATTCGCAACATCACTAAAGGGCTAATCCCTTAGCTCTTCCTTGCTTAATGAGGATGCCTTAATACACTTGCCCAAAGCGCTCTGCGTCGCCTATCCATGTTGCAGCGATTCTTCGTAATTAACCCGTAATTAACCATGAGTATTAATTGCACTATGGGTTTGTAATCGCTGATTCCTCATGGCTTCTTTCCCTAAGGAGACTTAAACAGGTCTCGCTCATACTTAGCGGTAATACCTTACATTCCGAGGGAAAGTATAAAAATACTTGCAGTGTACGTTAAAGTCTATGAACAAGGAGTGCATCAAGATTTGCGTTGCGGAGTGCTACGATAGTGATATTAGGGTCAATGAGAGTTGCCTTTCAGACTGCATAGAGGAGTGCCTAGTATCACCGCATGTTAAGGCTTCATTGGAGATGAAAGTTTATAAACCTACTCAGTGATGATGTTGGCTTGTGAGTGCAGCTAGGAGAGATTCTCAAACGCCATTACTGCCATTACCGGTACTTAAGGTGGAGGACGCTGGAGGATACATACCAAGTGAAGATAGGTGGACCTTGGTTGAATCCTTCGTAAGGAGTTACGGCTTGGTTAGGCATCAGTTGGACTCATTTAATGACTTCGTGGATAGGAAGCTCAAGGAGATAATACAGGAGTTCAACATAGACCTGGGAGACATTAAGGTTAGGTTTACTGATGTTGAGGTCGGTAAGCCAAGGTTTAAGGAACCGACAGGCGTTGAGAACGTAATATACCCTATGGAGGCTAGGTTAAGGAACATAACCTACGCAGCACCCATGAGGCTCAAGGTCATGCTTTACATCAATGGCGAGGAGTACACGGAGACAGTCCCCCTCGGGGACTTACCAATAATGGTTAGGTCCAAGTACTGCAACCTATATGGCCTAAGGCCGCAGGCTATGATGAAGAAACTTGAGGATCCTAATGACCCAGGTGGCTACTTCATAATTAACGGCAGCGAAAGGGTTGTGGTTTCACAGGAGGATTTAGCATTAAACAAGCCGATATATGACTTCGATGAGAGGGGTGCCACCAAGATACCTAGAGCCAAGATAATATCAATGGGGCCCGGCTACAGGACTACAGTAACCATTGAGTATCATA
This sequence comes from Caldivirga sp. MU80, assembly GCF_001663375.1. GTDB lineage: Archaea > Thermoproteota > Thermoprotei > Thermoproteales > Thermocladiaceae > Caldivirga. The sequence continues at coordinate 51,783 of NZ_LCTF01000011.1, read as the reverse complement.
AGGATGGGGTTATCTACGTCCAAATACCCAAGATACCCACCAGGATGCCCTTCCCAGTGGTTATGAGGGCTCTTGGCCTAGAGAAGGACCAGGACATCGCACTGGCGGTTAGTGATAATGAAGAGGTCCAGAGGGAATTGCTTGCATCCTTTGAGATGGCTATTCAAGTAGCCCCAACCGTGGATGAGGCTAGGGACTACATTGGCAGGAGGATAGTGCTCGGGCACCCAAGGGATGTTAGGATCCAGAGGGCGCTTGAGTACTTGGATAAGTACTTCCTCCCCCACCTAGGCACTTCACCTGATGATAAGGTTAGGTTAAGCAAGGCCATTGAACTAGGCCAAGCGGTGGCCGGTGTCATTGAGCTTTACAAGGGTTGGAGGCAGCCAGATGATAAGGATCACATGTCTAACAAGAGGGTTAGGTTAGTGGGTGATTTACTTGCACAATTGTTCAGGTCAATATTCGCCCAGTTCGTCCAGGATCTTAGGAACCAGCTTGAGAAGCAATACTCGAGGGGGAAGATACCTGAGTTGAGGACTATAGTTAGGGCTGACATAATCAGTGACAGGCTTAAACATGCTTTATCAACTGGTAATTGGGTTGGCGGTAAGACGGGCGTCACCCAGATGCTTGATAGGACAAATTACCTATCCACCATAAGCCACCTGAGGAGGGTCGTTTCCTCGCTGAGCAGAACCCAACCGCACTTTGAGGCAAGGGACCTACACCCAACACAGTGGGGTAGGTTATGCGCGATAGAAACCCCTGAGGGTCAAAACTGCGGCCTAGTTAAGAACTTAGCCTTAATGGCAACAGTCACCGTTGGTGTTGATGAATCATCAGTGGAGGCCATGCTAAGGGAGATGGGTGTTATTGATGTCCTCGAGGCCAGGAGGAATGGGATTAAGGGAGCTAACGTACTGCTCAACGGTAGGTTAATCGGCGTTCATAGGGACCCCCAGGCGCTCGTGGCGGCCATTAGGGAGGCTAGGAGGAGGGGTGACATTAGTAACGAAATTAATGTCGGCTACATCGAGAAGCTCAATGAAGTTAGGGTTAACTGTGACGGTGGCAGGTTAAGGAGGCCATTGCTAATTATAAGTAACGGCAAGTTAAGGTTAACGAAGGAGCATATTGAAAAGTTAAGGCGGGGTGAGTGGACTTGGGACGACTTAGTTAAGAATGGGATAGTTGAATACCTTGATGCCGATGAGGAGGAGAACGCCTTAGTGACGATAGGGGATACTAAGGATATTGACTTAAGCAGGTATACGCATATGGAGATAATACCAAGCATCATGCTTGGTGCAGCCGCCCACATAATACCCTACTCAGAGCACAATCAGTCGCCCAGAAACATCTACGAGGCTGCAATGGCGAAGCAGTCACTTGGGTTCCCCTACGCTAATTACAGGTACAGGATAGATAGCAGGGGGCATTTGCTTCTCTACCCAGAAAGGCCACTTGTAACCACCAGGGGCCTTGAATTAATAGGCTATAGTGCAAGGCCATCTGGGCAGAATGCGATACTTGCCCTTGTTTCATTCATGGGTTACAGCATAGAGGATGCGGTCATGATTAATAAGGCCGCCATAGAGAGGGGTATGTTTAGGAGCATCTTCTATAGGTCGTATGAAACCGAGGCCATGAGGTACCCGATGGGTGAGAGCGATAAGATAACGATCCCACCACCCACGGTTAGGGATTATAGGGGTGCTGAGGCCTACGCCCACTTGGATGAGGATGGTATAGTGCCCCCTGAGGTCTTCGTCTCAAGTAAGGAGGTCTTAATCGGTAAGATAAGCCCGCCGAGGTTCTACAGTGCGTTAGCTGAGAGCCAACTCGCAGGTGAGTGGAAGGATAATTCAATAACCGTTAGAAGGGGTGAGAAGGGCATCGTTGACCAGGTGTTAATAACGGAGAGCAGTGAGGGGTTCAGGCTCATTAAGGTTAAGGTTAGGGAGCTTAGGATACCTGAGCTGGGTGATAAATTCGCCTCTAGGCATGGCCAGAAGGGTGTGGTGGGCATGATAGTGCCCATGGAGGATATGCCATTCACCGAGAATGGAGTAACCCCAGACATAATAATCAACCCTCATGCCTTACCGAGTAGAATGACAATTGGCCAGTTGCTTGAGGCCATCGCAGGGAAGGCAGCTGCATTATACGGCACGTTAATTGATGCCACGCCCTTTGAGGGTGTGCCTGAGAGGGTTATTAGGGAGATGTTGATGAGGGCTGGTTATAGGTGGAGTGGTAGGGAAACCATGTACAGTGGCATGCTGGGTACTAAGCTTGAAGCCGACATATTCATAGGTGTTGTTTATTACCAGAAGCTTCACCACATGGTTGCTGATAAGATACATGCAAGGGCCACTGGGCCAATGCAGATACTGACTAGGCAACCCACTGAGGGTAGGTCTAGGGAGGGTGGGTTAAGGCTCGGTGAAATGGAGAGGGATGTCTTGATAGCTCATGGTGCAGCCGCACTACTAAGGGAGAGGCTTGTGGAGTCCAGTGACAAGTACGTTATGTACGTCTGTGAGGACTGTGGCATGATGGCTTGGTGGGATGACTTTAAGAAGAGGCCGGTATGTCCAATACACGGTGATAAGGGTAGGATAGCTAAGGTCATAGTACCGTATGCCTTTAAGTTACTCCTGCAGGAGTTAATAAGCTTAGGGATATACCCGAGGTTGAAGTTGTCTGAACCGGTAGGTTAAGTGGCTTACTTCCCAGACTTCATATACAGGCCATCGGACGACACGTATCAAACGCTTAATGTTGTATTAGCATTCCTTAGAATTAGCAAACACCAGTATGAGTACTTCATTGAGGTAGGTAGCGGCTCAGGGTACATAATTGTTAACGTGGCCAAGCTGCATGGATCCCATTTCAAAAGGCTCATAGCCACTGATCTAAACTGCACGGCGGCTAAGGAGACGGCCAAGTACGCTAGTGATGAGGGGTTAAACAATGTCGATTCCGTGTGTTGTAACTTAGTGGATTGCCTAAGGCCGTTAGGTGGATCTTTAATCGTCTTCAATACACCATACTTAATGTGTAGTGAGGATGAACTAAGTAGCGGTGACCCAGCCTATGTATCAATATGCAGAAACTATAGAGGTGACGTGTTGATAGGCGTCATTAACATTATTAAGAGTGGATGCTGCGAATTTATACTTACCGTCAGTGGCGATGGCCTAGAGTTCATGGAATCATCATTAAGGTCCTTTAAACCCCTCTACTTCATAGATATCATAGGCAACACACACATGATGTTTGAAGATGTGGCAACTATTCATTTAACTAGGCTAACCAACCTCAATGTTAATGTTTAGTAATGCCTCCCCAATATCCGATATGTACTCAAGCATCCTGGCTATACTGTAGAGTATTGAATCGAAGGATGCTATTATTGATGGTGAGGTCTCATACTCCCTTAGGCTACCCTGAAGCCCCCTAACCTCCCTAGCCTTCTCTCTGGCTAAATCTATTAAATTATTTATCTCATTGACGCTACTTGGTTGTGATGAAAGTGACCTACTTAGGATACCTATTAATTCCATTACCTTATCAATATATTCGATAACCTTATCCCTCTGCTCCTTAGGAATACCCATAATGTATTGTTGACCCACCTGGAGCAGTTCATTCGCTATCTGCACTATGTGGTCGGAAAGTCTCTCAAGTGACTTATTTATGAGGGCATAGTCAAGTATTGTCCTCGGGTCCTTAATACCCGAGGCCGATGCGTAATAGGTGCTTGTGGTCAACTTCTTAAGCATCCTATTTAATAACCAGTAGAACCTGTCAACTTCATTATCCCTCTCAACTATGTCTATTAGAATATTCTTATCTATCGTACTTAACGCAACCTTAATATCATCAAGCATGCTTTCGGTAACCCTAACTATCTTCAGGACTATGTCATTGATGCTTATGTCACCAGGTACGTTTATGAGGTTTTGAAGGGTTAACGTATTCCTACCCTCATCAACTATCTCAACGCCGGTTAACTTCCTCCTTGCAATGTCCTTGATATCCTTCTTCATGCCTATGGTATTTTGATTGAAGAAGAGTCTGAAGATGTCGTAACCAGCTAGGTAATAGCCGAGTGTTATCCTGGTTAGCCTATCACCCTTAGCCAACTCGTCAGTAACCTCTATCTTAGCCTCGCTGAAAGCCGACCTAATGGTCTTTTTAGGCACAAGTAGTAGTGACATATCCCTCTGCGGTAGGAGTATAACCTCATCACCGGGCTGTAGGTTAAGTTGCCTAGCCCACTCCTTAGGTAATGACACTATTAATGTTGATCCACCGGTTAACTGTATTCTCCTGGTCTCGGACTCAAGTGACACTATAGATCACGTTACCTACCCCGCACTCCTATAAATACTTTATGCTTAATAGGCAGGATCAATTATTACCCAGTAATCACCATTGCTTATATCTAAAAACTAAGTCTAAATATTATACATTGAAGTTAGGCACACCCAGAGACACCAACAGGTAGCTTCAACACAGTGCCGGGTTCTATACACTTTACTCAACATACGGCTTATTGTTATTTTAAACGATCACATTATTAATGCCTATTTCGCAAATAACCATATATGGAGGTTCAGATAGTTAAGGAGGAGCAGAGTGCCTTAAACAGCCAAGTCAATATAGGCAGGGAGATCACGGAGTTGGAGAGGTCCCTTAGAAGAATAATAAGCCACCTTGTTATCACAGGCAGTAAGGATATTGATAGGGAACCACCCGCTGATGTTTACGAGGATGGTGACAAGGTGATAATACTCTTCGACATACCGGGTGTACGTAAGGAGCAGATTAAGTTAAGGGTTGGTATTAATTACGTTGAAATCACCACTGAGCCAACTACATACGTAACCGCGGGTAAACCGATGTTGCTTGAGAGACTTGGGAATTATAAACTGCGTAGAAGGGTTGAATTCCCATTCAACATCAGGCTTGATGATGTTAAGGCGTATTATAAGGATGGTGTACTTCAAGTCAACCTAACCAAACTACCTGGTTATAATACAACTGAAGTTACTATTGAATAATAGCGGCTTCTTTAATGCATTTTTAATAATTATTAAAAATCATAATTATAATAATTCTTGCTTTTAAAGGGAAAGTATCTACATGTTTAAACTTTAAAAAGGGTTATGAATTTAGCCGATGAATGCGCATCATAGGTTTCTCATGGGAATACCCAAGGATTGGTTTACAGCTAACTGATCTCCAGTACCTGGTACTTTCACTGTCATCAGTCCTTAGAGCCCTTGGACATGACGTAACCATAGTGGTTCCAGGTAATGCCAATCCCCCAAACTACAGCGGCGTTAAGGTCATAGGTATTAACATACCCATTAAGGATTACCCAAACGTGGTATCCTATGGGCTTAGCTCATCAATGCAAGTCGTAGCTAACATGAGGTACAGCGTCGATGGCAAATTCGACGAAATCGTCTGCTTTGAGTGGGGTGGTTGCATAATGGGGTTACTGGCCAAGTCAACGCAGCCATGCTGCATGGGTTCCAGCATTAATTGCGTGGTGCTTTCAACAGAGTATGAACGTGGTGATCCTTGGAATGACGTAATGGCCTCATCCATAGCAAGCATTGAGGGTTGGATTTTTAGGCAATGCGATGGGGTTTACGCAGTAAGGCAAGGCACGGTGGATAACCTTAAGAATAAGTACAATGTGAAGGCCACCTACGTACCGTCAATCGAGGAGTTGGGCAGGGTGATTGCTGAGTGAGGGTTTTACACTTATCCTGGGAGTACCCACCACACATAGTCGGAGGTTTAGGTAGGCATGTTTACCACATAACGCACGAGTTAGTGAAGCTGGGGGTGAGTGTTGATGTGGCTACGATAGGGTACGAGGACTCGCACATGAGTGATGATGGGGTTAGTGTGCACTTGGTTGATGCATTTAAGGTCAGGGTACCTGACTTCTCATCCTGGGTCCACTCCTTCAACATTTTCATGGCCACTGAGTTAAGCCACATAGGTGACGTAGACCTGGTGCATGTACACGACTGGTTAACGGCACCAGCCGGCATCGTACTTAAGCATAGGTTTAAGGTACCCCTCATAGCGACCATACACGCCACTGAGTATGGGAGAAGAGGTGGGTTACACAGCCTTGAGTCAAGGCACATTCATGAGTGGGAGTGGCTACTAGCATACGAGGCTTGGAAGGTTATAGTGTGCAGTAGACTCATGGTTGATGAAGTTAAATCGGTCTTAGGGGTACCCAGCGATAAAATAATAATGATACCCAACGGTGTGGATAAAAGTCTACTGAACTTTAAACCTAAGTATGAACGCTCAAACTACGCCCTCCCCTGGGAATTACTCATAGTCTTCTACGGTAGGTTAGTCTACGAGAAGGGCCCTGACTCAGTTATTAGGGCGTTCGCCAAGTTGCTGGCAAGGTTAGGTAACGTTAAGCTAGTTATAATTGGTGATGGGCCAATGAGGGAATACCTAGTTAACCTGGTCAACCAACTGGGCTTGGGAAGTAAGGTATACTTCACCGGTAGGGTAAGTGATGACGAGCTCTACAGTGTGATATACCACTCCAACCTAGTCATACTACCGAGTAGGTATGAGCCCTTCGGTATAAGTTCGCTTGAGGCAATGGCCCTGGGCAAGCCATTAATAGCAACCAATAGGGGTGGGCCAACGGACTTCGTTAAGCACATGGACAACGGCATACTAGCCAACCCAGATAACCCTGATGAAATAGCCTACTACGCTGAAATGGTGCTTAAGGATGAGGGGCTGGCTAAGAGACTTGGGGAGAGGGCAAGGGAAACCGTGACCAAGGGTTACACCTGGGACATAATAGCCAGGAAAACTTACGAGGTCTATAAGGCTACATTAGAGGAGAGGGTAAGGGTTAACTGGTGAGTCAGGCATACGCCGTAAATCATAGACGTTGTGAGCCACCTAATTAAGCATGGGTTAATAATCGACCCTACGTCGGATGAATAACATTTAAATCCGCTAATACGCACTTAGGGTAAATGAGCAATGGGGAATGTTTAACCGGTGCTAAGAGGGCAGCTAAGGCATTAGTGAACAGTGGACACGCAATAGCCTTTACGGGCGCTGGCATTAGTACCGAGAGTGGCATACCTGACTTCAGGGGTCCTCAGGGCCTTTGGAAGAGATTTAACCCAGCGTTAGCGTCAATAGATTACCTTAATTCAGATCCCCGTGGATTCTGGGATTTCTACATAGAGAGATTTAGGGTTCTGAGCTCAGCTAAGCCTAATAAGGCGCACTTAGCATTAGCCGAACTTGAAAGACTCGGCGTTATTAAGTACGTCATAACCCAGAACATTGATGACCTACATAGGTTAGCCGGGTCAGTTAATATTATTGAACTTCACGGTAATTATAAGACGGTCTACTGCATAAGGTGTAACTCATCTTACCCATTTGAACTCGCGTTAAGCAAATATGAGTCTGGGGAGAACCCACCAAGATGCCCAAGGTGTGGCGGAATCCTTAGGCCCAACGTAGTCCTCTTCGGGGAGCCGGTTAGCGAGATTAGTAAGGCCCTTGAATTGGCTTCAATAAGCGATGCCGTGCTGGTCGTCGGCTCATCACTATCAATTTACCCAGCCGCATACGTGCCGCTGGTGGTTAAGCAGCATGGAGGTGTCATGATTCTGGTGAACCTAGAGCCCACCGACTATGATGACTACGCCGATGTCGTGATGCACTGTAAGGCATCGGAGGCTCTTGAGCAGATCCTAAGCCAGGTGAAGTTGATTCTAGGTGGCGCTGGAGTTGGTGCTTAATATGTGTTTTTAACGTACTTACTCTCGAGGTATGTGAGTAAGGGGTCTGGGTTATATTCATCTCCAAGGTTCTTCCTTAAAAGCACCTTCGGCTCATAGACGGCACCCCATCTGTGTATCCTATCCCTTAACCAGTCCTTTATCGGATCCAGGTGGCCGTGCTCAATGAGGTTCTTGAAGTCAAGTTCCTTATTAATCCTATCCAGTACCATTGCTGCCACAACATTGCCGAGCGTGTAGGTCGGGAAGTAGCCTATTGACCCTTGGCTCCAGTGAATGTCCTGAAGCACACCCTCACTGTCATTTCTAGGCCTAACACCAAGGTAATTGTCCATTAGGGTGTTCCAGGTCTCGGGAAGTTCACTCACCTCTACCGAACCCTCAATCATCTTCTTTTCAAGCTCATATCTAACCGCTATGTGTAGGTTGTACGTGACCTCATCCGCATCAACCCTTATTAGGCTTGGCTTAACAGTATTGAAGTAGCTGTACACATCCTCCTCACTGAACTTACTAAGGAAGCTTAACCTAGACTTCAACAGTGGGTATATTAGCTTAACGAAGTACCTACTCCTACCTATTATGTTCTCCAAAAACCTTGACTGAGACTCATGTATACCGGTCGACGCCCCCCTAGCTAGTGGTGTGTAGGCCAGTGACTCGTCTATCTGCAGCTCATACAAGGCGTGCCCAGATTCGTGAATAACTGAGAACAGCGTTGACTTGAAGTCAACCCCCTCATACCTAGTCGTTATCCTAACATCACCCGGAGCCATACCCACTGTGAATGGGTGAGCTGAGGTATCTATCCTGAACCTCTCCCTAGGCATATTAAGTATGTTAAAGGCCACCTCCTCATTAACGACTCTCATCTCATCAACGTCGTACTTAACCCCCTCTAGTTCATGTGCAGTGGGGTACGTGTCTCTATCAACCCTGTTAAGAATACCCTTAATCCCACTAATTAACTTATTGAAGAGGGGGTCAAGGTCATTAACGGTTAAGTTCTCCTCGTATAAATCAAGTAATGCATTATATGGGTGGCCACTGTAGCCTAGCTTATCAGCCACCTGCCTTGTTAAGTCTATGATTTTAGCCAGGTGAGGCTTAAACATGTTGAAGTCACCCTTGGATTTAGCCTCCCTCCAAACCACGGATGCCCTAGTTGTTGTTTTACTCAACTCCTCTATTAGGCTTGGTGGAACCTTAGTGTAGAATTTCAGCTCGTGTCTAATCACGCGTAAAATGCCTCTCTCATAGTCATTTAATCCATCCTCGCTCACCCCGTTAACTAGGCCCTCCAGCTCAAGCATTAGCCTCTGTCTCATTAACATTAGCTGCGATGTGGCGAAACCTCTGTATTCAACACCACTCCTCGGCATATAGGTCTCTAGGTCCCAGCCCATTAATGACAATGCATGGTCAATCGCCCAGATGGGCTCATACTTCTTTAGAATCTCCTTCACCTTACCATTACTTATATTCAGCATAAAAACAACCCCTACGCTAAGAATTATTAAGTATTGCACTAATAAAATCCTTATGTCGTCGTCCTTGACGATGTTCAGCCGTTTTCTTAACTTAAGAGGGTAATGTCGGTAATGTGCATGATATGTTAAAGGTTCTATGCTATTAGATGCCAGTGGTTTCTCGCCTTAGTTAATGAGATTTACGTTCTCTAGGGCTCAGTCTCATTACTAGTGTCTCCTCGTAGAATTGAGATTCTAGTGCCGCACCTGTATGCAGTGGTGGACACGTCTCATTGACTGCTAGTCTTGCTCATCCTCAGTCTTCAAGGCATGGTTCACGTAGATTTTTGGGCTAACCCAAGAGGTGAGATCCCTCTTCTAACACTAAAGCGAAGTCGCTTAATGTGTTGTGTGTCTTGAGCAGTGAATGGTTATCGTTTGGGAAATCTTTATTAACAATAATGCCTAAACCGTCGCCATGGCTAAAGCTGGGGGAGGCAGAAAGGGCACTGCTAAGCCAACTAAGGCTAGGTTCACCATCAGTGAGTCTGAGTTCGCTGAGTTAAGGTTCACTCAATGGTTCGGATTACTGGCATCACTAGCCGCTGTGTTCGCTGCTGGGCTTTACACTAGGCTTTACCCAGCGTACCTATGGGGTAGTTACATTAATGAGTTTGACCCCTACATTAGGTACTACTTAACTGAGTTCATGTTGAAGATGGGGGTTATTAAGGGTATAGAATGGTGGTTAAGCGGTGGTTTAACTAATGGGCACTTATACATTAATAATCAATTCTGGTACCCATGGGGTATTAACTGGGCTACGACACTATCCCCAGGTGTATCATTCACCGGGTTGATACTTTACGATATACTGGTTAGGAAGCTCCACCTAGACCTAACACTCCTCTCAATAGCAGTCTACATGCCGGGCATAGTGAATGCACTATCGGTGTTATCAATGTACTACCTGGGTTCAAGGTTTGGAGGCAGGTACGTTGGCTTGCTGACAGCCGTTATGGCCGCCTTCTCATTAATATTCCTTCAAAGGGGGGAGGCGAGTTGGTATGCAGATGCCACATTGTTCCAGTTCATAGCTCCACTCGGTATGGCACTGTTCATAGAGGCCCTTAGGCAGAGGAATTGGATACCTTACGCAGTCCTGGCGGCCATAGTTAATGGCTTAACCGTGTGGTACTGGGGTTCATTCACATTCCTCGTGAACGCCTATGGTGCATATGCAATACTGCTATCGATATATGTGCTCTACAGGCTATATAGGGGTAAGGTGATACCGCTCCACGTTACGGATGGCTTCTCGGTGGATCCAGTTAATGCATTGGGTACCTACATCTTGACATACCTGGGCTTTGCAGCCTTCTTAGCCATGACCCCCAGGTACAGGTTACATGCGGTGCTTGGGCTTGGTGCATTGGGAACCCTAGCCATGATACTGGCCTTGGTGGCCATAGTGGTTGTCCTGCTTGAGAGGTTTGGCATGCGTAAACTGGTGACCGCATCCAAGTACATTATAGCCGCAGCGGTGATTTTCGTGGCCGTAATAATAGCCTTAGCCCTATCCGGCGTACCCGTCTTAGTACATATACCAGGTGGCAAGTATTTAGCGGCCTTGTTCCCAACGGCCCGCAGTGCCCTGGTGCAGAGCGTTGCTGAGCATTCCCCCTCAACGGCGCATCAACTTCTGGCGACGACGGGCTATACGCTGCCCTTTGAGGTTATTGGGTTAACCTACGCATTGTCCACCGTGGATGCCGCTGGCCTACTGCTATCGGTAACCTCAGTCTCGTCGGTGTACTTCGCCTCCAGTGAGGCTTGGTTAACCATGCTCATGTTCGCCTGGCTGCCTGTGGCGGCCTATGGGCTCTACTTAGTCACCAGGTTTGTGTCTAGGCGTGGCGTTGACGCTGTTGGGCTGTTGACCATGGCTATTGTTGCGGCCCTATTCGCAATTTCAATCATGGTGATCGCCCAGGCTGGTATACCGATAGCGGCTGCTCCGCAGCAGATAGTATCCACAACGCAGCCAGCGATACCGTCAAGTGACTGGTTGGATGCATTATACTGGATCCAGTACAATACACCGAAGGCCTCGGTTTTAGCCTCCTGGTGGGATTACGGTTACTGGCTGGCTATAATGGGTAATAGGACTAGCCTAGCCGATAACTCAACGGTTAACGGTACTCAAATAGCGCTGATAGCCTCAGCCTTCACCACCACTAACGTTACTAAGGCCCTTGAATTGTTGCACAGCGTTGGGGCTAATTACGTCGTCGTCTTCATGCCCTACATGGCATTCCCCATAACGGTTCCCTCACCCATGTCGGCGCTTAGCATAGGTGGCTCGTCGCAGAGTTACGTGGCCCTCTGTGGTCTTTACCCAGAATACCCCACCGGTGGGGATTTCGTTAAAAGCTACTGGATGAGCACAATCTCAGGTAATTCACCTGAATACACGAATACCCACATTCTGAGCGCCGCTGAGATAGTTTACAGCACACCTAGTGGTGGAGTTAACACGCTTAACCTCTACGTTCCGTTGACGAACACTACGCTTTACCGCCTCCTATTTGACCTTGAGGCCCCAGCCTACTCTCTAGACGTTGATCAGTGCCTGGTTCAGTTGAGATCAATGACAACGGCGACCCCATTCACATTACCGTTGTGGCTATTCAACACCTGGCCCACCTACTCCCAGTCATCATCCTCTTCCTCATCATCCATACACTTAATAATGACATTCCAGCCTATACTAGGTCAACAGTTGGTACCACCTCCATTCGTTGGTACCAACACCACACTTTTGAATGAGCTTTACTACACCTGGTTCTACGGCAATTGGATAAGCCCACCCCCAGGCTTCCAGTTGGTTTACGTTTCGAGGCCTAATGGATGGGTCCTTGTGTACAAAATCAACTACTCTATACTTAACAAACAGTAGGTGTCATTAATCATTCCTCAGCATTTTACTTAACGTTAACAGTAATTATCCTAATACCCCTGATTCTCCTCCTCAATGCCTTTATGAGCCCAACATCGTCGGTGACAACGGCGACCTCAATACCCTGGGAAGCCAGGTCCAGGGCCAGGGCAACTATTGATGCATCAGTATCACTTAACCCGGAGTTCTCCAACTTTACTTGCTTAATGTGATCTGCATCAATGTCGATAACCTCCATGTTCAGTATGCCCAACAGGGCCTGGGATCTAGTATCCTTAACCTCGTTAACCACTAGGCTGGTTGTAACAAGCCTATAGCCCATCGAGGCCATTTCAGTTATGGCGTAGGCGTTCCTTATGTGGAATAGTCCACTGGAGTCTATTATCAAAGCCTTAGTAATCTTGTCCTTAGTTTCTCGTACATCGCCACCCTTCTTATCCTCACTAACCTTACCTTCCCTAGCCATGGTCCTACCAGCATATTCGTGGCCTTGCCCTTTATAAATCCATCACAGATTACGTGCACCGCATCCATTGAGACAATCTTAACCTTAACGTCGTATGGGTGAACTATTGGAACCAGTGTTCTTGAGAATGGCGCCATTGGTACTATCAACTTAGACTTAACCCTATAATCAACCACAGGCCCACCTAGCGCTAGGCTATAGGCCGTGGAGCCGGTTGGGGTTGCCACTATTAACCCATCCATCCTGCCACTCATTATCTCCTCCCCAGATTCCTCAACTATGCTTAACGTAACCATACGCCCAGGGTCAATACTCCTAACCACAACTTCGTTCAGGGCGAAGCAACTTGAGCCATTGAATGATGCTGATAGGAGATCCCTCTCATCAATGTAGTACTCGCCATTAAAAACCCTAAGCAGCTTAGCTGGGTCCTCTGTTACAAGGACCTCGCTTAGGAAGTTTATCCTACCGGCTCCAACGTGAAGTATTGGTTTACCTATCAACTCCGGGTAGGTGTGTATGAACTTAAGTAATGACCCATCGCCACCGAAGACCATGACCATATCAACATCCTTGCCCTTACCCAAGTTCTCAAGGTTAAACTCCGTGTTAAGCATTGAATCCCCTATGGCTAACCATTGAATACCCTGGGTGAGGGAGATTAATCTACCTATGAATTGCCTAATGGCATCCTCACCGTATGCTACCCCAATGAAGATGCCGATCCTCATTTTAAACACTAATGCCGTAACCGGCCTTAAACCTTATAAGGTTTAAGTAAACTTAACATGCAGATCTCTCAATTGCGCTTACTGGTGCGTTTAGGTCAATGCGGATAGTGGGAATGTTTAAAAAAATCCGGCCGCGGTTTTAAATATGGCCGACTACATGCGTGCAATGAGGCTTGTTGAATTCGGTAAGCCTCTTCAACTTCAAGAGGTGCCCATACCAAGACCTAGGGGCCCTGAGGTGCTGGTTAAGGTTGAGGGGGCTGGTGTTTGCCATAGTGTTGTTCACTTCGTTGATGGTAGGTTTGGTAGGATTGATGTTAAGGCCCTCGGCTTAAGAATACCAGTAACCCCAGGCCATGAAATAGCAGGTTCAGTGGCCGCCGTGGGCGAGGGTGTCGTGGGGTTTAAGGAGGGTGATAAGGTTGCTGTTGATCCATGGATTGGGGATGGGACATGCCACTACTGCAGGATTGGTGAGGAGCAGTTATGCGAGCACCCAATTAAGATTGGTGAAAACGTCGACGGCGGCTTCGCAGAGTACGTGCTAATACCCCACTACAGGTACCTCTACAGGTTAAGGAACCTTAACCCAGTTGAGGCATCACCACTGCCCTGTGCCGGTCTAACACCCTACAGGGCCCTAGTGAGGAAGGCCCAGGTTAAGCCATCTGAGTACGTTGTTGTGGTTGGGGCTGGCGGTGGGTTAGGTACCATGGCCGTGCAGATAGCTAAAGTTATGGGTGCAGTTATGACCCCCTTCCTGCCTTGATGGGTGGGGTTTCACTCTGGGGGTCTCGATGGTTACCCCGCCTATTGCGGGGTTACTGGATACCTTGGCAGTGCTGGGTTTTATAAACCTATCTCCGTGAGACCCACGTAGTGGGACGACTCCGCCCTAAAGGGCGAGACTTGCCGTTCATGTCATTGGTGTTGATGTTAGAGATGAGGCACTTAAGGAAATTGAGAGGGCTGGCGCCGACTATGTGGTTGACGGTAGGGTTAACGCTGTTGATGAAATAAGGAAGATTACGGAGGGTAGGGGGCTAATGTGGTTGTTGACACCGTGGGTTCTAATGAAACCCTTAAAACCTACATTGATGCGCTGGATAAGATGGGTAGATACGTCATACTTGGCCTATATGGCGGTGACTTGATTTACCACGCCCCCTACATTACCCAGAGGGAGATTCAGATAATGGGTAGCTTAACTGGTAACTTGAATGACTTCATAAGCGTCATGAGGCTTGCGGATAGTGGCAAGGTGAAGCCCCTGGTCACTAAGGTTATGAGGCTTGAGGAGGCTAATGAAGCGCTTGATAACTTAAGGTACAGCAGGGTTACGGCCAGGCAAGTCCTCGTGCCTTAACATCACCGTGGCTTTAACCTTAACCACCCCTAACCTTGCCTTGGGAAGTAACCTTAAGTCCATTTAGAACCAGGTATAACCCTATCAACAGCAGGACCACGCCCAATATTGGTATTACACCCAGGGCGATGCTAGTGGTTACAGTCACAGCAGCCTTCTTAATGGTGCTCCTCTTACCGGTTAAATCACCAACCTTGATCAGCGAGTACAGGCACATTAGTATGCCCACTACGCCAAGGAGCATGGCAATGGCCATTATTATTGAAACGTAGATTGGTGTAACCACTAACACGGATCCAAGCTTAACGCTACTGATGATTGATGATAACCGTGCTAATATGTCAATGGGTTTAAGGCTTAGCTGCGTTACAGTCACGATAATTGAGTTTAAAACCCAAAGCAGGTAGGCCACAATTATTATTAATGAACCAACCCTACCCCACCTTAAGCCAATTACAGCGTTAAGATCCCTGAAACCCCTGTAAAGCAGTATTACCACCGGCACGTAGGTTAGTGATATTATCAATGAGGGCCATAGGTCAGTGGATATTAGTATAGCGGCGTACGCAATCATCGCCATGAAGTCCACCGAACTAACCCCAACATATATACTGGTTAACATGCCCAGTACCACTGAGGCGGCTATTATGGCTAATAGGTCGGGTATTGCTAAGGTTACGGCAGCCCTGATTGGGTAGAGTAATTCATTCAAGTCTAGTTTCTGCATTGAAGTTTAGGTTTCTTAGTCTCTTTTAAACTTTAGGAGGGCACCTGCCTTCAGGTGCGGCTGCATGAATATTAATAATGCTTAACCTCTGGGTGAAATTGGTTGATCAATAGTCGGGCTTTACTGCACTCTTACCGTATACCTCATTAGTACTACGTAAATAACCAGGAATATTACCAACGCTGTTATTGGGTCTAGGAAACTCACCGTAGTTAGGCTGAAGGCAAGGTACACTAGTATTGACGCCACAAATGCGATTGAGGACATCATCAACATGTGCTTAACATACTCACTTAACTCACCTTTAACCTCCTCCTCACTGTAGCCCTTACTGACCAATTCGCTGTACAACCTATTGTACATTCTCAGCATCATTGATACAACAACAGCCAGTTCAACGAACCCTATGGAGTATCCCAGGGTTGTTAATCCCATGGGGTTAACGTAAAGTACATACACGTGGGTTACGTACACTAGGTACCCGCTAGATAGCGCCAATATAAGTGACATGAATATGACCGTTATTAATGGCTCGATTAATGGATTTCCCCTAAACATACCCAATATCCCGGTGATGAGAGAGAGCCCCATGAAGGCGAGTGAAGTAACCCTAGCGGCTGGGTCACCATACATGAATACCACGATGTATGGGATCAGTGGTAGTGCGATGGATAGTAAGCCTAGTTGAGCTCTCATACGCTCCACCCTATACTGGACAGCACCTTAACCGTAATCGGCCCGATACCATCACAAACAGGGTCCCATGGAAGAACCCTAAACCTGGATGGGATTAACCTATGCAACCTAGCCCTATCCAGCGCAAGCACCTTGGCACATCCTATTTCAGGTAGGCTCCTCCTCATTATCATGCTGTGTGGTATTATGTCCAGTAAAAGCCCGTAGGTTGGTATTGACTTTAGGAACCCAACTAGCCAGTTAATGTTGTCACTGGTGATGCTGGTTACCATAACCACAATGGGCCTCGTTTCGTTAACCATGACCATTAGGGATGGGTCATTTAAGTAGGCGCTTGGCCTAGCCTCAACGCCTATCAGGGCCCTTTGAATCTTGTAGTAATGGCCCATTCCTGAGCTCGGGTAAACCTTACCCACAGCTGTCCATAGGCCCACGTTGTAATTATACCTAAGCAGTAGCCTAGACAATGACAGCACTATGAGTATGCCGTACTCCAGTGGGTTCTCCTCCCAGGTACCATACCGCATCCACCTACCTGTATCCAGTATGAATAGGACTGTCCTTAAACCCTCACGTTCATACTCATTAACCATTAATTCGCCATTCGGGGACCTGGCCGTTGCCTTCCAGTTTATGAACCTGTATGGGTCACCTGGAGCATACTCCCTCACGGACCTGAATTCCGTGGAGAATGGCCCAAGCCTGGATGGGGGTGACCTTGGGAAAACCTCCCTAGGCTTAATTATACCCGTGGCTCTGGTTATTAACTTAACCTTAGGCATAACCTCAACCTGGGCTGACACATCAACGTAGCCCTCAATGGGTTGCCTTAAGCCGAATAGGTCGTGGTAGACGTAATCCACGCCCCTTAATTCATAACGCCCCCTCCTAACAGCCCTAAGCCTATAAGTGAAGCTCTTCTCAACGTCACGGGGACCCTTAAACACTATGTGAACATTCTTACCGCTGGTTAACTCAAAGCTCTCCGACTCAGGGCTACCTGGTCTTGGTGGTAGCCTAAGCGTCATTATGCCGTAACCACCCATTACCTTCACCTTAACCTTAACCTCAACCTCGTCATTAACGTAAATCCTACTGGGCATTACAGCCAACTCTACATTAACCCTAGGCCCACTGTCTATCATTAACGCCAGGGAGACTAATATCATGGGTAAGGCAACCCCGATTACAAGCGGCTTAACGGTTGATAGTAGGGCAACCGCTGCCGTAACCATTGATAGTGTGGTCAGTAGTATGACTGTTTTCGCCGACTCCTTAACCATATACCTCACTTGGGTACAGGCAACTTGCTGACGTACTCAGCCACAACGGACTCACCCCTAACGCCCTCTAGGGTTACCTCAGGCTTTAACACAACCCTGTGGCCGAGTACATCAGCGGCTACACGCTTAACATCATCAGGGATTACGTAGTCCCTACCTTCAAGTAGGGCCATGGCCTTACTCATCCTCATCAGTGATATTATCCCCCTTGGACTTGGGCCTGCCAGGACCCTTGGGTCCTTCCTTATCACCCTGAAGCTTGATATGTAGCCCAGTAACTCGTCACTAACGGTTACTGAGGATTCCAGGAATTGCCTAATTTCAAGGAGTTCACCGGCATTGGTCACAGGCTTAACGTATATTGTGGGGTCATCAGTACGCCAGGTAATCCTCCTCTTTAGAAGCCCAATTTCATCATCAGGGTAGCCTAAACTAATCCTAATCATGAATCTGTCAAGCTGTGCCTCCGGGAGTGGGTATGTGCCCTCCAGTTCAATGGGATTTTGGGTGGCTATCACTATGAATGGTTGAGGAAGTTTAAGTGTATCACCCTCAATAGTCACCTGTCCCTCCTCCATAGCCTCAAGTAAACCAGCCTGGGTCTTGGGCGGAGCCCTATTAATCTCATCTGCAAGTATGAGGTTTGCGAATATGGGACCCTTAACAGTCTCAAAGTAACCTTTATCCTGTCTCCAAACCTTAGTACCTACTATGTCGCTTGGTAGGAGGTCTGGGGTGAACTGGATCCTACGGAACTCAAGGCCAAGTAACCTAGCCACCAGCTTAGCCAGAAAGGTCTTACCTATCCCTGGGTAATCTTCAATAAGCACATGGCCCCCGGCTAATATTGAGGCTATGATCTTAGAGACAGCCTCGATGTCGCCAACGTAAAACTTCAAGACCTCGTCAATAATACTCCTTGCCCTCTCAGAGGCTGTATTTAAATCCATAGCCTTAGCGTGCAGTGCGCCTAATAAACATATTTCCATGGTGATAATGTCACGTCATCCTAAAGTTAATTTACCGATAGGAAGGCGGTGCCGAGGGCGCTACTATACCCGGCCATAGCCTGAATGAACCTTATCCTCCTCATACTGAGCCATCATGTTTAGTACATTGTTAACCATGTTAATCCTCCTAGTAATCTCTTCCTCAATGCTGAACCTATCGTATAGCTTGTTGGGTGAGTACTGGTAATCGATCAACTCGGCTAAGACTTCAAGAACCTCGTTGTATTCAAATCCCCCGCTGGCCATCATGTATGCCAGGTAGGTTAGGAGCTTATCCTTACGGCCATACTTAACGAACTCATCAACAGCCTCATTGAAGTACTTAAGCTCAGGTACCTGAATGACCTTAACCTCACGCCTATGGGCCTCGTAAACCTCCTCAGCCATCTTCTCAACATCACTTGAGGCGACTGTGTAGGCCCTATAGCTTATGTAAGTCACAAGCACTAGTGTCAATACTATTGATACGGCGAGTATGTATATGTTGTAGGCCGGCGGCTTAGGTATGGCTAGTGCCATGTAGAATAGGCCAAGGCCGAAGAAGGCGGCTACAATGCCACCATAAGAATCCTTAAGGTAAAGGACTGCGTTACCAATACCCCTACCTGGTTGCGCATTAATTAATGCGGTGAATGAAAGCGCCAAGGCCGCTAAGGCTGAAATTGCAAAGGGGTATGTGAGTGGCCTGTAGGCCAACCCAAATAGCGAGGCCAATGAGAAGAGTGCCACAGCAACCGCCATCTTCCTGAGGAACTCGCCGACATTAACATTGGTTAATGAGTAACTTGAACCAAGCCTATTAATCATGACTGCTGATGCTAAGAGTAGTAGTGAGGCTAGGGCAATCCTGGCATCATAAATGGGTGTAATGAGGAATGCGCCAAGTGCCATCAATAATGTTAACACTATGTATGCGGCGTCATTTACCTGTCTTCCCATGAACCATGGCCTACCCTTCGAGGCCCTTACCTCGTTAGCAAGGGTGATGGCTAATGAGGCGGCTATGGGTATTGACAGTATGAAAAGTATGTAAAAGCCCACTGGGGTTAGTAGGATAAGTAGCGCAGTCACTACTATTAATATTACGTAGTAGGTGATGTACCTAACCAACGGAACCCTTACCCCATTAACCACAGGTTATCACCCTTGGGTTTGTGTGGGATTTGCCCAACGCCCTAATGAATGCCTCATAATCAGCCCTACCAATGCTCCTCTTACCGTAGTAGGCTCCTTCAAATATCCTGGTCATTTTAATGGCCTCAGCCCTATTCCTAATTACACCATCATTAATCAGCTTATTTACCAATTCCCTAGGAGTCATGCTACTGGAATTCTTTAGGTCAACCACCATGTTGAGCCTAAATAGCCTCTCCAAGTCCTTTGAGTAGTCAGTGAACCTGATGTTTAGGTGTTCCGAACCCTCACTGGACTCACCAGTAACCTCATAACAACCCTCCCTGGGTGCGGTGATCTGGCCATTGTTAATTAACAGCCCTGAACTGGCCTTAACCACAACGTCGTCCTTAACCTCGTACTTAAGGGGCTCATTAACACCCCATATCAGCGGCAGGTCAGGTGGTATACCCACCCTTAGTAGGTTTCCACCACCCCAGCCACTTAGTGAGTTAATTCTCTCATTGGGCAGTAACTCAATATTAGGCTCCACGTACCTTTCAGTAACCCCCCTAACCGGGGCTGTTGGCTGCATGAACAGTTTAGCCACGTCTCCAGCATCTCCCTCAGTTTCATTAACCTTAGGCCCCTTACCTCTTGTTGTTAAGACTGCGAAAATCGATGAGGCAACTATGATTATTACCAAGGCAGCTAGTACAGCTGTGATTGGTAACTGCGGTACAGTAGCCACCTGCTGGGTAGCCTTACCCCCGCTTCCCATCCCGCTACCATGCCCAGTACCGTTAATGCCGCCTTGCTGCGGTGGATGCGGCTGTGTTACATTAATCATGGCCACCCTCCTAGTTATGTTGGGTATAGGCAGCTCAATACTAATTACTGGTATTGGTACTGACGGTAATGTTAAATTGGGTAGCTTGATCATGGGGCCTTTACTGTGGGGTATGGTTATGTTAATCAGGGGTGGGCTTATGGTTGGTGCCCCTGAGCCACCGCCACCACCTTGTGAACTGGGGGTTATGGGTAACGTCACGACCCTTATTGATGATGTTAGAAGCCACAGTGAAATCAATCCAATGACCAGTATGATCACGGCGTCCCTCCTCATGCTTGCGTAAAACCGAAATCGGCTATATTAACCTTTCCCCTGCCGCATACGGCGTTGTTCACAAAGTTTAAAAAAGCCTAGGTGCATATGGGGCTAATGGCCAGTGCGCAGCAGAGGAGGTTGCCGATGTATAAGAGGATTATTGATGAGAATAAGAGGAAGTGGATGATTAAGGAGTACCTCAACATAGCCCTAACCAGGAATAGGTATGTTGATTCCATTATACAGAGGACTACATTGGGCACCAGGGTCATTGTAATAGCTGAGAGGAAGAATAGAATAATCGGTAGGAAGGGGCAGCAAGTTAAAGCATTGGCCGACATATTAAAGTCTAAGTTTAACTTAGATAACGTAGTGATTGATGTCATACAGGAGCCACACCCAGAGTACAACGCCAGGCTCGTTGCCCTTAGGATAGCCGATGCCATGGCTAAGGGCATTAGGTTTAGGAGGGCGGCTATAATAGCCCTCAGGCAACTCCAGGAGGCCAATGTCCAAGGCGCCGAGATAATCATTAGTGGTAAGTTAACCACTGAACGTTCAAGGTTTGAGAAGTACAGCATGGGGATAATGGTTAAGTCAGGCCAGGACTCACTTGAAAAGGTTCAGGAGGCCGTTATACCAGTGCTGCTTAAACCCGGCATATATTCAGTCAGGGTTAAGGTCATACCACCAGAGGTTAGGCTAAGTGATAGGTTCACCATTAAATCACCGGAGGAGGTGCAGGTCAAGCAGGTTGAGGCGGAGGTTAAGCAGGAGTCTGAAAAGCCTGAGGAGGGGTCTAACAGCCAGCAGCAATAACACTTTAATTAAACACTACCCACCCCCCTCCCGGTGCAGCCAAGTGGGTGTTAAGGTCGCCTTAATTGGGGTCGGTAGGATTGGTTCAATACACTTGAAGAACCTAGTTAGGTTAAGGAGTGAAGGACTTGTCGATGAGATTACCGCAGTTGACGCTGACCCATCAAGGCTAAGTGAGGCTAGGTCAATGGGTGCTGATGAGACCTTTGACAGTATCGACGCTGCATTGATCAGGCACCCCGAGGCCACGGTAATAGCAACACCAACTAATACGCATTATGAAGTAGCCTTCAAGCTGGTTGGTAAGTCACATCTACTGGTTGAGAAGCCGGCCACGGTCACGTTGAGTGAAGCCATTAATCTACTTAATGAGGCGAAGAAGTCAGGCAACCTAGTAATCCCTGCCATGGTTGAGAGGTTTAATGAGACGATCAGTGAAGCCATCAACATGGTTAAGGAACCAATTGCAATATCAATGGTTAGGGTAGGCCCGGTACCACAGAACCCCACCCAATACGTGGGAGTTATCTATGACCTTGCCATCCATGACTTAGACCTGGCGTTGATGGTGACCAAGCCCATTAAGGCCGTGGTATCAAGGACAGTGATTAACACGTATGATTCAAGCATATTACTCGACCTAGATGGGGTATCAGTGGGCATCAGGTCTAAGTGGGTTAACTCAGGTAAAATGAGGGTTCATGTTTACATTAGTCCTGGTTCACTGGTTGTAGCTGATTTAGTTAATCACGTGGTCTACAATAATGGGGAAGTTAAGCGTGTGGAGCAACGTGAGGAGCCCATATACCTCGAGGACAGGAACTTCATAGAGGCTGTCATGGGTAAGGCTAAGCCCTTCTCAACACTCCTGGACCACATCAAGTGCCTGAGGATAATTGAAGCCGCCCAAAGGGGAATAGCATTAGTTGCACTTTAAACACTCCCACTGAATGAGTAACATCACTGGTATCTTGGTTTCCCTTACCAGCTAATCCACATTACCGTTAGCTTCACGGTCCACCCTGTGAATGTGCAGTGAGAATGAATGAGGTTTAAGAAGGGAGTAATGAATAAAATTGAAAGGGTTTAATTTGATTGTGAACCTAAATGGTGAAGGATTATCCGCTACTTCTATCAACAATGTTCTTCGTGAATGTTTTAGGCTTAAGTTGCCTTATTATGTAATCGAATGCATCCCAAGGTCTTGAATGCTTGCCACAGGTGTATACATCTATTGTCGCGTAGTTGTAAGCCGGCCAGGTGTGTATGGCTATGTGGGACTCAAGCACCAGTGCAATGACCGATACCCCACCCTTATCCCCACCACCGAAACGCCAGACTTTAACATCAACCAAGTGCATGTTGGCAACCTCAGCGGCTTTAATAACCAGGTTCTTAAGGTATTGTTCATCTTGGAGTAGATCATCTTTAACACCCCATACCTCACCGAACACGTGCCAACCAACCACACCCTCTTCCCCAACCCCTGATCGTGGGATTGGACCCTCCTGCTGTTGCAGCATTTTTCCAATTGCCCGATGAGTCAAGTGGTGAGCCTATTTTTAAACATTTCCCACCCTTAACTTCATTAATATATATTCAATGTATCAATTTATTATGTTCTAGTTTATGCATGGTTAAATTTATAGGGGTTAATAATCACTAGCACGAGTGACTATATAGCTAAGTTTTAAAATTAATGAGACGCCAGGCACTGTCTCATTAATCGGCTAATTGGAGAAACTTTTTCACATTAATGGAAATCTTTTTTATATTCTTTACGCATTTATTTGATTAATCCCCACTATGTGGGCTTCACGGCAATGGGTTTATAAAATCAAGCTTTATCAGTATTCAGTAGCCCGCATCAAAGGCGGGCCCTCCTCACGCCGATGTGGGCTATTGAAACCAGGAACACCATAGTCCTGGAGAATTTACCTAAATGGACGCCGGAGCGCATGATTAAGGATGTAAAGGATAAGCAACTTAGGCTGAGAATCTATCGTGCTGCTTTCGCTTCAATGAAAAGAGCCATCATGGAGAAGGCTAGGGAATACGGTGTCCCAGTGATTTTGGTTAATCCATCTCATACATCTACTATCTGTCCAATTCACGGGGCAAGAATCATCTACCAACCTGATGGGGGCAATGCCCCAAGGGTTGGTGTCTACGAGAAGGGGGAAGAGAAGCGGCATAGGGACGTGGTTTCACTATACAACTTAAGGAGAAGAGCTGGAGATGGGAGCCCCATGCCGTTGGGCTCGACGGGGACTCATGACTCACCCACCATAAAACTCGGTAGGTGGCTGGGGTCCAGGTCCCTACACTCGATGAGAGTGTAGGGACAAACGGAAACTTATATTAATCAAGCGGTAATGCTTATTGTAAGTGATGAGGAGGCATTTGCATGAGTGGTGATTAATGCTGGAACTGCTGATCAATAAGTAGGTTATGGATTACCCATAGTAGTGTTTATTAGGTACTGCGAGGACTGGTTACACATGACAGCGAGGATACCTAAGGCACTAACCATTGCTGGCCTTGACTCGGGTGGTGGGGCTGGTATAACCGCCGATTTGAAGACATTCCATGTAATGGGGGTTTATGGAATGGTGGCGTTAACCGCTGTCACTGCGCAAAATACCATGGGTGTTAGGGCTGTTCAGGAGGTTGACCCATCCATAGTCGAGACGCAGATTGACACCGTTGCCGAGGATATTGGTGTCGACGCGGCTAAGACGGGGATGTTAAGCAGCTCCTCCATAATGGACGCCGTTGCTCATGCAGTTAAGAAATGGGGTTTCCCACTGATTGTTGACCCAGTAATGTACGCTAAGAGTGGGGATCCTTTAATGCGACCCGAGGCCATGGAAACCCTGAAGAGGGTCATAATCCCACTGGCTAAGGTTGTGACACCGAATGCACCTGAGGCAGAGCACCTCTCTGGGGTTAAAATCAGAAACCTTGATGATGCCAGGGAAGCAGCGAGAAGAATAGCGGAGGAGCTTCACCCTGAGATTGTCATAGTTAAAGGTGGCCATATAGGTGGCCCTGAAAGCGTTGACCTAGTTTACTTCAGAGATACAGGTGAATTCAGGGAATTAAGGGCCCCTAGGATAAACACCAGGAATACTCATGGAACAGGGTGCAGCTTCTCTGCAGCCATAACGGCTGGGTTAGCTAAGGGCATGGATGCTTGGGATGCCATTAGGCAGGCTAAGGAACTGATAACAATGGCAATCCAGTACTCCCTACCACTAGGCCATGGACATGGGCCAGTAAACCCCATGTCATGGATTGAGGTGAAGGCCTATACATATGATGCGCTAAATGACTTAGGCATGGTGCTAAGCTCAATCGCAGGGAAGGTTCATGAATTAGCAGATCCGCAGGATAATGGTGGTATCGCGGTTGCACTACCTCAACCATATATGGCTAGCCCCAGTGGCATAATTACAGTTACCTGGAAGGGTATTGAAATGGGTCTACCAATTAACAGTATACGCCACAGTAACAGTGGTAAACTGGTTAGGTATGGTTTAGGTGCCTTTACTAAGCAACTGGGGCTGAGGGCATTGGCAGTGGTAAGTGGCTTAAGTAATGTCACGGCTAAGGCTAGGGTCAAGCTGAGTACATACGAATATGAGGGCATTGGTGATGAGACCACGCAGATTAGTAATGCGCTTGAAAACGCCACTAAGGCTTTAGGTAAGGTACCTGAGGCTATTCACGTAAAAAGCCTCAATGACCTTGTGATACTTGGCAAGTCAGTGGCATCAGTGGTTGATAAGGTTAACCTGTTACTCGGTTGAGGATTCACATACCGGCTAGGCTTCGCAAGGGCCATTAAAAACCCTTAACATACTGATGATGTGGGACCTCATTGATGGATCTTTGGTAATTTTATTAAACCTTAGGTATAGTCAACACAGTGGCTGATGTACAGAAGCAGGGATTATAAGGATGTTAGGAAGCTGCTGGTTTGGCTACTATACGCCTCGAAGGGTGGAAGGACGAGGCTTAGGATACTTAACATACTTAAGCAGAATGGTCCACTAAACGTCAGTCAAATAGCCAGGATGCTTGAGGTTAATTATAGAACCGTGACCTATCACTTAGAGATCCTGGAGGCTCATAACCTAGTTGAGAAGACCCAGACGGGGCACGGAATATACTACAGGTTAAGTGATGCCGGCCTGGCCAACTGGGACCTAATAGAGATGATACTTAAGGGTAGCGCAGACAGTAGGAAAAGGCTATAATGGGTCTGTTGTTACTTTCGATGATTTTTAGTTACTTCTCGTTATTCCTGGTTATATAGCTTTTCGACCTAATGATTATTAATCACAGTCCGGAGCCCTTAATTGGGTGCCGAAAGAAGTCTCAAATGGGAGGGGTTATGGCGTACCCCTCGATGGAATCCCATGAACCACTGTTGACGCGGATTATACCGTGGCGAGGACTAACTTACCCAGCCAATGAGTGGGAAACGCTATGAGCCACCCATTAGTCTCCTCATTATTGAATTCAACATTCTAATGGTCCCCTTATCCAGTACTGTGGACCCGGCGCTCTCTATAAATGTCTTCAGGGCGTTAACATCACTTCTATAACTACCTGCATACTCATCCCTGTAACTCAACACGAGAGCTCCATCCCAACCCAGTGACGCTAGTATCCTTATTATCTTCAAGTAGTCTATGGGCCCATTCATTACGGGATAACCACCTCTCCCACCCTTAACATTATGAGCATACATGAAGTGTATTGAACCCAGGTTAGGTAAGATAAACTCAAGCAGTCTCCTTAAACCTCCAAAGGATGGTACATTCACGGTTAAGCTGAGCCTATGCGGTGGGGGAACAGTGGGTATGCTGATGCCGGGTTTGATGACCCAAGACAGCGTAATGTTGTACTCGGCGGCTACCCTAAGGAACCTAGTTACCCCACTGGCCGGTGGATTTAGGATTACATTATTTAGATTTAGGTAATTTGCAAGCTCCAGCAACCTTACTAGGTTCCTCACGTTCCTCGGTGTGGGTACTCTAATGGCCACTGGCTCATACCCCTCAAGTTCAATGGCCAACTCCGGTATCGACCTACCCCACCTACTCTTAACATAATCCACTAGATTTAACGTTACCCATAGGCCACTGGTATCCTCGGGCTTAGCGCTAAGTGGATTAACCTCAACTAAAACATCCACAGTTAGCCACCATAGCTTAACCTTTTAAACTAACTTAACGGACTCCAGGTGATTCAGCATTATCGTATCTATCTTGTACTTTAACTCTATGCTTAAGGCTAGGTTAATTAACTTACCTGGTTCGCCGTGAACAAGCATTACCTTGTGGGGTTTAGGTTCAATCCTACCCACGTAATTCATCAACTGCTTTCTATCACTATGACCGGAGAAGCCTGGTTCATGGAAGACGTTCATGTTTACGTTGACTGTTATGTCCTGGTCATAGTACTTGAGGTTCACCTTGCGTTCACCCTGAACAAGCCTCCTACCCAATGTCCCCTCACCCTGGTATGATACGAATATTAAACTGTTCTTGGGGTCATCAGCCATGTGGACGAAGTAGTCCATAGCTGGTCCACCACTGAGCATGCCATGCGGGGCTAGTATTATTGATGGTGGACCCTGTAGAATATCCATAACCTGCTCCTGTCTCTTCTCAGGGTTCTTAGCTCTCTCCACAGGCTTCACGTACTCGGACATGAATGGGTTAACCCCATCGTATATGAGCTCCCTAACGGTGTTATTTAGGTAATCAGGGAACATTAGGTGGACGTTAAGCGTCTGGAGCACCATGCCGTCCACGTATATCGGTGCCTTACTTAACTTACCCAACTGCATTGCCTCATTGAGTATCAGTAGTATTTCCTGAGCCCTACCCGTGCTGAAGACTGGTATTAGGGCCTTACCTCCATTCTCAAGAGTCTTATTAACCAACTGTATTAGCTCAGTCTCAGCCTCCTCCCTAGGCTTCTGGACATCGTCCTTACCGCCGTAGGTGGACTCCATTATTAACAATTCAACGCGCTTAAACACGCTATGGGCTGGGTTAAGTAACTTGGATTGGCCATACTTGAAGTCGCCGGTGTACACTATGTTGTATAGGCCATTGCCGATGTGGAGGTGTGATATTGCAGACCCAACCTCATGACCAGCATCATACAGCGTTAACTTTATGTCAGGTGAAATATCAGTTACATCCCCGTAATCCACGGTTATGGCATGGTATAGGGTTGACGCCAATTCACTTAATCCATAGTACGAGTAGCCGCGTTCAGATGACAAGTCTATGTAATCGGACAGGAGAATTTCCATCAGATACTTGGTGGGTTCGGTCATGTAGACTGGGCCCCTGTAGCCGTACTTGTATAGGTAGGGTAGCATGCCTATGTGATCTAGGTGTGCATGTGATATCACAACGGCGTCTAGGTTGTCTAGGTCTATTATGTCTAGGAATGGTGACTCATCCAGGCTTCCGCTGGGTTTAACACCAGCGTCAAGCAAGATCCTGCTCTCGCTGGTTTCAATAAGTAGGGCGCTCCTACCAACCTCAAAACAAGCCCCCAGGCAGGTTACCTTAACGTACTCGTTCCTGTAGATAGGTAGCCTATGTATCCTTAGGCCTATGCTCCTCAGGAACTCAGCCCTATCCTTACCCATAATAGTCTCGACGTTGTTAACCGCATCTATATCATCCCTAGGAAGCCCCTTAGACATGTCAAGCGCGGTCGGTATTACAATAGGTCTCCACCCTGTCTCAGATAGTATAACCTTCTCAAGCCCCTTGATTAACTGGGGTCTCTTAAGGTATACGTAGACGTCCCCTAGCTGGTCATTAAAGTATATCTTGTCAACTTCATTACCACCATCAGTCACCACCTTCTTAATAACCCTCTCAGCCTCATCCTTAGGTAACCTAGCCTTCTCATCACCCTTGATGATTATGTGCTTCTTAAGCTCCTTAGCCAGGGCCTTCACCAAGTCGCTATTGCTCATTATGTAGCCTGGATTGAGGGAGTATATTGTTACATGCGGCCCCTCAAACTCAATCCTCGTTACCCTAGCTTCCCCAGGCAGCATCTTAATAATCTTCTCCTCTATATCAGGCCTAAGCGACATTCCATTAACACCCTTAAGACATGTATCGTTAACTTAAGGTGTTTATAAACATTATGCAGAGCACAACACGTAACACTCAATTCTACGCAAATCACGTAAATAACACCCCCTGGGTAACGTCTCCACATCAATGGATTAACCCTAGCCATGAGATTGTTTCACAATGGCGCCGTTTACATTGTATTCTCATAATTACTAAAGTCCTGTAGTCATCTATCTCCAGTGCGTTAGGGTAACCACCCTATTTTTGAGGCACCTCCAAGTTCTCAATCAAAAATCACCAATTAATAAATACGACCCCTCCCCTAAAGGGTGGGGCTTCTTCCCCTTTCACAAAATTCAAGACATTAAGGTGAATGTGAACCATTAGGGGATCGTAACCCCTTAGCACTCTGAAATTCGCTTGCATAACGCTTATAAAGTTGCCAACAATGGACACTTTAGAATGGTGAATACCACCGGTGCCATTAAGTATGGTGCATTGACTATGTTTATCGTAATCATTATCCTCAGCTACCTGTTAGCACCAAAGGCCACAGTGGGATTAATAATCATGGGTAGGTTGCTTTACATTAAACTGCCGAGCAACTACATTAATGTGTCGTTTTACGTATCCTCAGCGGCCTTAATGCTGCTAGTCACCTTAATACCTGAGTACAGGAGGTGGAGGATTAATAATATCATAAATGGTGAATTACCAGCCTTTGTTAGGGTTATTAGGGATGGGATTGGTGCAGGCTTAACATTAACAGAGTCGGTAGCGGTGATGTCTAAGTACAGCACGAGAACACTGGCTAAGATGATAAGCAGTAGGGTTGGACAAGGCATAATAGGCCCTGGGGAGTTAAGCAACATACTCATGGAGTTGTCCAGGGAATTCAATAACAATAACCTAGCCCTCTTATCCATAGTATTGAACTCAGCCTTAAGGAGTGGGGTTAGGGCCACTGAGGTACTTGACTTAACTTACAGGGAGCTTGATAATGTAATCACTAATGAGCTTGATAAGGTCAATTCACTGAGACCGTACGTCGCATTAGCCTACACCATAACCATAGTTTACGTGTTCCTAGGATCGGTGGTACTGTCGGTATTATTGCCTAAACTAACCTTAACGGCAGAGTCCATAACGGGCACATTACCAACCGGCGTAGCGCAACTCAGTGGTGTGGATACGAGTGTGTTACTAACACTATTCGTGTACAGCATAGTGGTGCAAGCATTTCTAATAGGCATGTTGATCGGCAGGATAGTCTACAGGAATATTTATGTAGGGTTAATGCACTCATCGGCAATGACCATAATAGCCGTCGCCACCAACTACCTGCTGAACATATACACCCCATACCTACTTCACATTTAAGGGTGCAAGGCTCTCAAGCGCCTCCCATTCGCATGACACCTAAGACAGATGGTAGGTGGTTTAGCCTATGAATGAGGACAGCTTAGTACTGGTATATCATGTACTGGCGTGGGTGAATATTTTAAACAATTACGCCTCCACGCATTCACAATGGACCTGGGTAGTTACGTGAATTCGCTGAGGGATGCCGGGTTACTTAAGGTGGTTAACTCACCCATGTCCGTGGAGTTTGACATACCCCTGGTGGCGCATAGATTCACTGGTACTGGACCTGCACTACTCTTCAATTCAATCAAGGGTTACCCAGGTTTTAGGGCAGTTGCCAACATCCTCGATACCAGGGTTAAGTTAATGAGAGCGCTCGACGTGGGTAGCATAGAGGAGGCCTACGTTAAGCTACTTGAAGCTGAGGCTAATCCACTTGAGCCTAGTGAGGTTAACGACACTCCCCTCGTTAAGTTGCCCCAGGTTGACTTGAGGACCCTACCCATACCTAGGTTCTTCGAGAGGGAGCCTGGCCCATGCCTAACCAGTGGGGTTGTCCTTGGGCTTGGGGACTACGTCAATGCCTCCTTCCATAGGTTGACGGTTATTGATAAGGATAAGTTCGTCATTAGGCTTGTCCCAAGGCACCTGTACAGGATCTTCAATGAGAATAGGGCTAAGGGTCACGACACCCCAATAGCCATAGTCTGGGGTGCACACCCAGCCTTCCTACTGGCGGCTGCATCATCACCACCTTATGGCGTTAGTGAATTGGCAGTGGCTAATAGGATAATGAACGGTGGTTTAAGGGTGTTTAGGCTAGGTAACGGTATCCCCGCGCCCGTAGACGCTGAGGTCGTCATGGAGGGTTACATCCTCAAGGACGCTGAGCATGATGAGGGGCCCTGCGTGGACGTTATGGGGACCTATGACACCGTGAGGAGGCAACCCGTGGTCAAGGTAACGGCCATTTACGTTAAGCCTAATCCGTTGGTCCACGTGTTGGTTGCAGGCGATGCAGAGAGTTCAATACTAATGGGCTTTGAGAAGGAGGTTAAGATATGGAATGCCGTTAGGGCGGTTGCAGACGTTAAGGCTGTTAGGCTGACTAGGGGTGGTGGGGGTTGGTTGCATGCAGTGATAGCCATAAGGAAGGCGGTTGAGGGTGAGGGTAAGAATGCAATCCTAGCCGCCTTCGCAGCCCACCCAAGCCTCAAACACGTCATAGTGGTTGATGACGACATTGACATTGATGATCCCTACGAGGTTGAGTGGGCAATAGCAACCAGGTTTAGGGCTGATGAAGACTTGGTGATTATTAGTAATGTCAGAGGTTCAAGCCTAGACCCAGCCGCCATAGACCAGTCAATAGGGTTAACCACTAAGATGGGCATCGACGCCACCAAGCCCCTGAACAGGGAGCAGTGGAGGTTTGAGAGGGCTAGGATACCGGTTAGGATAAACATTGATGAGGTTAAGCTTGAGTAGTGCCGTTACAACATGGTGTACTGGGTGGGGGAGGTTTTTAAAGTGGAACCTTATTAAGGGTTACTATAGGGTAAATATGAGTAGGATTTTTAGTATCCGGCATTTGCCTAATGTGTGTTTTATTTTTAGCTAACATAAAATGGGGCAGAGGATTTAAGCATAAACATCTAGTCTCAGCTAGGGGTTAAACATGACTAAGATTACTGACGCGGAGAAGGCCCTAAGCGGCATTAAGGACGGCTCAGTGGTGGCTATTTCAGGCTTCAACGCAGCAACCATGCCGGAGTACCTCATAGTGAAGCTCTACGACTTATACAGGAACACTGGGCACCCCAACAACCTATTCATAATATCCGACACGCTGCCAGCCGCCAATAACCGTGGCCTAGACCTAGTGGCTAAGGGCATGTACGCAGACGGTGACTTCAATTTCATTAGGGGCTTCATGTTGCCCTTCCTAGGCCAGTCACCATGGCTACAACGCCTAGCCCTAGAGAACAAGGTAGCCGCCTACACCTGGCCCATAGGGGTCTCGGTGCATTGGTTTAGGAGTAAGGCCCTTGGCCTACCTGCCATAACCAAGGTTGGGTTAGGTACATTCTTAGATCCAAGGCAGGATGGCGTTTACCTAAATGAACTCGCCAGGGAGCGTAGAGAATGTAGCGTTAGGCTTACTGAAATTAACGGTGAGGATTACCTAGTGTATGATTGCCCAAAGCCCAGTGTCGCATTGATAAGGGGCTCGGTGGCCGATGAGTTAGGTAACCTAAGCATGGAGGATGAGGCAATATACGGCACTGTCCTAGCCATAACCCAGGCAACCAAGGCAATGCCTAACCCCGGCACCGTAATAGCACAAGTCATGTACGTGACCAAGGCAGGCGCCATTAGGCCTAAGTCAGTCCACGTACCTGGGCCACTCATAGACTACGTGGTTGAGGCCCCACTTGAGTACCATGTCCAATCGGCATCGATAAAATATGACCCAAGGGTCTGCGGCCGTGTAACCCCCAGTAACGTCTGCATCCAGCAGGATGGTAAACTGGACCTTGAGAAGGTTATTGCCAGGAGGGTTACCGTGGAGTTGGTTAACCTAATGGGTAAGTTAGGTAGGCCGCTCATAGTTAACCTAGGCATAGGCATACCATCAACGGTGGCTAGAATCATAAGCGAGGAGGGGCTGGGTGACCTAATATTCACGACAGTTGAATCAGGGCCCTGGGGTGGTGTTGCCTTAAACGGAGACGACTTTGGAGTTGCCATAGCACCCTTCGCCGTTTTACCAATGCCGGACCAGTTCACGATATATGAAGGTGGGGCTATCCACGCAACGTCACTGGGCTTCATGCAGGTGGGGCCTAGTGGGGACGTTAACCCAAGCTTCCTACCCGAAAGGCTCCCAGGTCCAGGTGGCTTCCCGTCAATAGTACATGGGGCACCTAGGATATACTTCGCGGGTGCCTTCACGGCTGGTAAGAGGGATATTAGGGTTGAGAATGGTAGGTTAATCATAGGGAGGGATGGGGACATAATTAAGTTCGTTAAGAAGCCCTACAAGATAGCCTTCAATGCCGAACTAGCCCTAAAGGCAGGTAAGGAGGTGCTGTACATAACCGAGAGGGCAGTTTTCAGGTTAACCACAAGTGGGCTACTACTTGAGGAGTACGCCCCAGGGGTGGACATTGAGAGGGATATATTGGGCAGGATGGAGTTTAAACCCCAGATTTCAAGGGGGTTAAGGCAGATGGAGCCTGAATTATTCATAGAACAGAGGATGGGGTTAAGGGAGATTGCGTTAAAGTTACTTAAACAGTGATGCTGCTCAGTTACTTACCTACGCATAAGTAATCCCAGTAGAAAATAGCGGAAGCCGGATACGTTATGGATATCAGTGTCTGGGGCACAATAACCACGCCAACGCCAACGTACTGGTACTTAACATTACCGTTTATTAACTTGGTAACGTTAACCATGTACAGGAGTGGTGCGTTGCTGAATATGGTTCCATTACTAACATCAATTATTTTGTTCTGGCTTATACCGAAAACTGATGATAATAGTTGATTAACGTAGCTAATGGAGCCACTACCTGGTGCTGTACCGGCTGGGTTAACGTTAAGCGACTTATATACTACAATTCCCCTACCATTATTAGTTATAATGAATATGAAAAACAGCGTGTAATTCACCATGAATTGGGTAGGGTATATTACACCGGACACTAATGGGTAATTGGCCACGTCGATTTTATACCCTGAGACGTCGTAGTACATCAACACGGCGTAATAGGAGGGGGCTGTAAAGGATGGCTGGCTGGTGAGGTATAGGTATACTGGGTTCGCTAAACCGCCAATAGAGCCGGGGTATACTAGGACATTATAGTAAACCCCCAATGAATAATCAATTAATGAGCCAATGGTTCCATTGCTAACGTAGCCGAATGCCATATTACCCGGCATACATGGTTCAGGTAACGTATATTGGGGTTGGGTTGAGGGTTGGATTACGGTTACTGATGCTGATGCCGAGGTTGACAGTATATTGTTAACCGTGTAGGTTAGGGTTATGTTGTAAGTCCCAGGTTGGTTAAATGGCCCATACCCCCTGGTTATAATTGATAATGAGCCAGGCGGCACCACGGTATAGCCAGAGCCTCCTGATGCATTAACATAGACCCAACCAGTAGAATTATTAAGCACAAGCAGACTGACGGTTACATTACCCCCAGTGTACGTGCTTTGGGGATATACCAGCAGCCTAACCGTGGGCCTATAATTAAGCGAAAGTCTAATGCTTGAGCCTAGGGGTGTGGGCAAGTATATTGATAAGTCGGCTACTTGACCGCTGAATTGGGTTAATGCATAGCCCAGTGGGCATGTTAATGATGCCCCTAGGTAACCTGCCACGGGGTTGTAGGTGACTAGGCCCTTGGCGTAGAATTCAGTGCCGTTGATGAGCCTAATGACGCATAGGGCATTGTTCGGTAATTCACCTAGGCTATAGGGCTGGGGATTACCGGCAATAGTGATGTTAACCAGTATATTACTTCCAACTAAGGCTGGGGGTGACTGGGGCATTACGTTCACTGGTTCCGAGGCGGCTGAGACCTTAACCAGACTGTTGGCTAAGAAGCCTTTAACTAAGTTAAGCATGTAAACCATGGTTACTAGGAACACCACAGCGGCTATTATGAAAACTGCGAATACGTAAACCTCACCAAGACCTAACCTACCCGACAAGCCCACCACCCACGTACCCATCCCTTGAGTAGAGCCTCACTATGAAGGGTGGTTTGATGGAGCCAACGTTAAGCTTAATTATTGTGAATCCATTGAACTTAATGGGGTTACTGTAGGTCACCACGGTGATTACATTACCGGTGGTGGCGTTAACCACCAGCGCACCCTCTATTATGCATGGCGCATTGCCGTAATTATAAAGCCCCAGGGCAACCACATAACCACTGGTGGTCTTGTTGATGGCGTAGCCGATTACCGAGAATTGGCAGTGTGGGCTAAGGGGGCCATTGTACAACGCCTGAAGCGAGTAATGCGTGTAATTAATGAAAAGGGTTAGGAGGGCTACCCCAAAGACCACCGATATGACCAGGATTAAGACAGCCCCCATTATCTCGCTTAAACCAAGCCTCAAAACAACCATATTTTTAACCCTAGGTGGCTCATTTTTAAACTCTAGCTAGGTCAAGTTGAGAACTGGTAGGTTACCTGGGTACCCCTAGCCGTAACAAGCTTAAGCACATAGTATGAGTTCGGCGCCAACGAGCATGATGATAAACTAAGTATCAGCTCAGCGGCAGTGCCTGAAGGCACCGTTAGGCCGCTTGCCGGTACAGGTGTTCCAGTTGATGATGGTGATGACGGTGGGATGTAGTAGTATGATAGTGACGGTACACATACTACGTTTAGAGTGGTGGCGTTGAGTACATAGGCTTGGTTAATGGTAGCTGGTATTGAACCGACGTTCTGAATATAGGCTACTATAGATGATGGCGACCTTGAAGGGTATAAGGCTACGTTAACTATCTGAAGCTCCTCCGGAACCGATACTTGACTTACCTTAGATGTGGTTGATGATAGGTACCCATTAAACCATATGTACAGTAACACGGCGGCCACTACGGTTATCACTATCAACAGTATGGCGGCCACTATGGGTTCAATACCCCTCCTCACCCTCTCATCTGATACTCTAGTATTACTCATAGCAATACCTATTAGTTATTTGCTTTTAAGTATTACTCAATTACGTAGTTCCATTACATAATGTGATATTAGATTGTAAAACCATTATAATTTAATCCGTATTTAGCTTGATTTTTAACCATTAATAATCGCACCTAGTTATAGACTTAAACTTTAAACATCATCCCCTCTTAATTTTTACCCGTTAGGCTTTAATGCAACCAATGGCTCATTGGGAGTTGTATGGGTAAGGTTAGGCAACTGCTGATTAGCGGCGCTGATTTAAGTAGGTTAGCCTCAACCGGTAGCCTTGGTGGTAGGCGGTTGTTTGAGTTGGTATTGACCTACGCCTACGCCAACAGGATTGATAAACAATCCCTATACTCAATATTAAGGTTAACGGACGTGGATATGGCTAGGCCCGTTGTTAGGCTTAGGGAGGTTAATGAGGAGGTTGTAGATACCCCAGATGAGGTTAGGGTGGATGAGCCTGATGAGGAGGTTATTGAGGTTTATGAGCATAGGGTTGAGGATAGGTACCTTGGGCAGAGGGTAATTGAAAGGCTGATCCCGCATGACTAATGAGTCACCACTGGTGAGGCTAATCACGAGATACTCCAGGTTCCTGGGCGGCATTGACGTGGCCAGAGCGCTTAGGGATAATGAGGAGGCCAGGGCCAGGTGGCTTAGCCAGTACTTGGGCGTGGAGGTTGAGCCCAGTGCTATTGACGTTGAGGGTGAGGTTAGGAGGATTAGGGCAATGTACGAGTGGCTACTGGTGGAGGAGGCTGATGCCCAGAGGGCGGTTGTTGAGGCTAAGAGACTGGGGGTGCCCACAGTTGACGTGGCAGGTAAGCTAAGGTGGCTTAGGCGGAGGAGGGATTTCCTAAGGAGGGTGTTGAGGGAGATAAAGGCCACAGGCGGTTAAACAGCTTAAGTAACCTCAATGGTTGAGCACTCGTAGGGTACAACTACGCTTAAGCCTCCAGTACCCTTAATGACTGGGTTAAGCGTGTAGAAATGAGTCAACACCAGCAACCTAACCCCAGCCTCAACGGCAGCCTTAACAGCATCATTAACTGTACTGTGCCCGTGCCTATGGGCCTCCTCCTCAAAGCCAGGGTTACCACTGGCCTCATGTATAAGGGCGCCACAGCCCCTAGCCAAATCAACCAGTTGCCTTGAGGGGGCTGTGTCACCGCTGTAGGTTATGCATGAGCCACTTGAGTCCACCACCTTAACAGCCATAGCCTCAACGGTATGGTTAACCCCAACTACGTATATGCCAGTCCCCTTAAACCTGGCCACTAGGGTTGGCTCACTGGGCACCTCTACGGGCATTGGGTTTAGTGAGGATGCGTACTGCTGTATGTGTGTTGCCTTAATTATAGCCATTAGGTCATCTATGGCTTGCCTCGGTGCAATAACATTTAGCCTAAGCCCCCTTGAACCAGCCATGAGCACGTATGATGGTAAACCGAGAATGTGATCCCCATGGCTATGAGTGACCACTATGGCGTCAAGGGCATCAACGTCGAGGTTAAGGCACCTCCTAAGCAGCCTATACGACCCTTCCCCAGCATCTACAAGCAGCCTAGCGTCACTAGTCTCAATGAGTATTGATGGGTGGTTTAACCAGGGCATTGAAACCCAACCACCAACACCCAGGAGGGTGACCTTCATTAACCGGTTAGGTAATCGGGTGTAATTAACCTTAACGTTGATGTCAACGCCAAATACTTAAAAATGAGCCTTAAAAACTAACACGTGGTTACCGATAACTTAACCACTGCCTTAACCAACATTATAAGGGACCTGGAGGAAATTGAGGACGAGTTAGCTAGGCTTTACGGTGAATTAAGCATGAGGGTTACTGGCTTAAGTAAGATTAGCTTTCAATTGATAAGTAGGGACTCAGCTAAGCATAGAGATGCGTTAAGGGGTATTGAGAACCAGTTGATCAACGACCTTAAGGGTTCCCAGGACACCGAAAGGGTGATAGCCAACGGTGGCGAATTGAGGGACAGGTTAAGCAGGGTTAGGGAAATAGCCAAGTCAATCAGCGGGAACCCACCAGTGAACCTGCTGCTTATGCTAACCGAGCTTGAAGAGTACGAGTCAATGGCATTAAACATGTACAGGAGCATGCTGGAGGTCTACGAAAACCTGGCCTCAAGGTCGCTTAGCAGTGGCGATAAGGCTAGGGTGGAGACTATGAAGTTGATAATAATGAGTATCATTGATGATGAGGAATTCCATGGTAGACTCATAAACTCACTAATCAGCCTAACAGCCAACCCCTAGGCACTTAACTCGTAAGCCCTCTTCTTCTTAAGGTACTCATCCAGGCTGTAAATAGGCTTAGCTGGGACACCGGCAACCACCGTGCGGGGTTCAACATCCCTAGTAACCACTGAGCCAGCCGCCACCACAGCCCCCTCACCAACCTCCACGCCTGCTATCAACGTTGCATTAGCCCCAATTACGGCCCCCCTCCTTATGGTAACTCCCTGCAGCCTCCTGCTGGGTGGGTACTTATCGTTGGTTATCACGGCGTTTGGTCCTATGAAGACCTCGTCCTCTATCACGGTACCTATCGGTATGTAGACCATGCTTTGGATACTCACATTTCTACCAATCTTAACATCACCATCTATGACAGTAGCCGTACCTATCCTAGTCCCATCGCCAATCACGGTTCTCTCCCTTATCAATACGTTGTGCCCAGTCTCAACGTTATTACCCAACTCAACGTTCTCATAGATAACGGTACCTCTCCTTATGATGCAACCACCCCCAATCCTAGCTCCCTCGCTCACCAAGTCTAATTCGCCCATGCTCCTAACAGACCTTATCTTACTTCTAACAGGGTAACCAATAGTCACGTCATCATCTATGAAGCTTCCCTCACCCACCACGGAGGGGCCCAGTATCACTGAGTCCCCAACCACGGCGCCGTTTAACCTAGCCCTACTCGATATGAACCCCATTATTGGGCCAACAGCCCAATGCTTATAAGTATGATGTCTCAATGCAATGCTTAAAAACTAAAATATTATGCTATGGCATGGGTTTAGCTTACAGTAGGATCAATGGTGGCGTCTCTCTTAGGGTTGGTGACTTCAGGCTTGAGTTAAGGTTCCTAAGCCCAAGGATAGTTAGGGTCCTCTACGCCCCGCTCAACCTAACTGGGCGAAAATCACTGGCGGTGATTCACGAATCCGTCATTGAGCCTACTGTTGAGCAGAGTAGTGAGGTACTGAGGTTGAGTGGCGGTGAGTTGACTGTTGAGGTTAACCCAGATTACTCACTGACCTTCATAAGCAGTGGTGATGTGTTTGCTAGGGAGGTTTCAAGGGAGGTTGGGGATAATGGCCTAGGCGGCCTGTGGAGTAGGCAGGTTATGGTTATGAGGGGTAAAGGCCTCTACGGCCTTGGCCAGCACCAGGGCTTGTTTAACTATAGGAATAGTGAAGTTTACTTGCTTCAGAGAAATCCCACCGAGACCGCGCTACCAATACTCATCTCAAATGTGGGCTACGGAGTCATGTGGGACCATTACAGCTTATCAAGGGTCAGGATAGGTGAGTTAAGTTCTGAGGAGTCTAGGGTTGAGTTTTGGTCGGAGGACGTTGATGCAGTGGACTACTACGTCATAACCGGGGGAGGCATAGATGACGTGATCTCAGGGTACAGGAAACTAACCGGTAAGGCTCCACTACTGCCCAAGTGGGCATTCGGCTACTGGCAGTCTAGGGAGAGGTATAGGACTCAGAGGGAGCTCCTTGAGGTTGCTGGGGAGTTTAGGAGGAGGGGAATACCGATCGACGTCATTGTCCAGGATTGGATGTACTGGGGTAAGTATGGCTGGAACGCGTTCAAGTTCGATGAGGGTAATTACCCAGACCCAGCGTCAATGGTTAAGGAGCTCCACGACATGGGAATCAGACTAGTCATATCAATATGGCCAAAGGTAGGTCAGAAAACGCAGGTTTACCAGGAGTTCAAGAGCAAGGGCTACCTAATACCTGGTTCACTAAACTACGACCCATTCAACGAGGAGGCTAGGAGGGCCTATTGGGGCAGGATTTGGAGCACCTTCGGTGAGATTGGGGTTGATGGGTGGTGGCTCGACGCCTCAGAGCCAGAGTTGGATAAACCCAGGGACCCAGCCTCAGATACAGGCACTTGGACATTTTACACAGGGTTGCATGACTCAACCACAGCCATGGGTAGGGGCTCCAGGTTAATGAATGCTTACCCACTCATGCACACTAAGGCCGTTTACGAGGGGCAGAGGGCCACTGTTAATAGGCGTGTCGTGATACTAACCAGGTCAGCATTCCTAGGCCAGCAGAGGCACTCGGCAATAACATGGTCCGGTGACATTCACCATGATTGGGGTGTTTTAGCCAGCCAAATACCCGCCGGCTTAAACTTCAGCGTATCCGGGATACCCTACTGGACCACTGACACAGGTGGCTTCTTCAGTGGTGACCCATCAACACCCGCCTATGGTGAAGTCTTCACCAGGTGGTTCCAGTGGAGTACCTTCTGCCCAGTGATGAGGGTTCATGGGACCTGGTACGCTAAGGAGCCCTGGATGTTCCCGGAACCCATATACAGCATACTCAGGATGTACATCGAGTTTAGGTATAGGCTAATACCATACATATACTCAGTGGCTTGGATGGTTACGGAGAGGGATTACACAATGATGAGGCCCCTCGTAATGGACTTCAGCAGTGATGACGAGGTTCTCAACATAGGTGACCAATACATGTTCGGCCCATTCATAATGGTAAGCCCAGTTACCCTACCAACAAGGAGGCGTAGGGTCTACCTACCAAGGGGCCACACTTGGTTCGACTTCTGGACTGGTAAAAGGTACACCGGCGGCTCGTATATTGACTCAGATGCGCCGTTAGATAAGATACCACTTCACGTTAAAGGTGGCTCAATACTGCCACTGGGCCCCATCAAAATGAATACTGGTGGTGTTGAGAATCCAATTGAGTTGAGAGTTTACGGTGGCGGCGACTCGGAGTTCACGCTGTACTTCGATGATGGTGAAACGTACGACTACGAGAAGGGTGAGTACTGCACAATACCACTGAGGTGGATTGACTCAGGGGGCAGGCTAATAATAGGTGATGCATCAGGCAGTTACTGCAGGAGCATTAATGAGCTGCAGTTCAATGTGGTGGTTGTGTCGGAGGGGCATGGAGTCGGAGTCTATGAATCAAAGCCTGACTACACTATTAGGTACAGTGGGCATTCAGTTGAGGTTACGGTTAAATAATACTCAAATATAAATAAAATTTATAACCCAAGGCTAACGGCTTAAAAATGTGGCAACTGAGTATACGCCGGAGTACCTCTACGACATGATTAACAGGATTGATGGGGAGATTAATGAGCTTAAGGAAACCATAAACACTCTAGCCAACACTGTTAAGGAGCTGGATAAGAGGTATGGTGAATTGGCCCAAAGGGTTGATGCTGTGGCCAATGCCTTAACCAGCGGTAGGCAGGTGGACATGGGTAGTGTGCTTAGGGAGATAGCCTACATAGAGACCACGATGCTAAACTACAGGGATCAGCTCAGTAAGGTTAGGGATCAGCTCAACGATATGCTCACCCAGCTAAACAAGACGATGGGTGAGTTAAGTGATGCAAGGGCTATGATATTCGACGTAGTCAACAACCTAAGGAACCTACTAGCCAATTACCAGAGTAGGCTTGAGGAACTGTCAATAACCATAACCGAGTTATCGTTAACGTTAAGCAGTAGGTTAAGCGACATAGAGAGGGAGATTAGGGCTATGAGGGACTCAACACTACTCAATAAAGGTAGACAATAAATCAATGCGCAAGGACCCAGGTATGGTCATTGGGAGGGAGGATGCGTTAAGGATTACGGAGGCTATTTTCATGCTAACCTCGGAGTTTAACAGGGTGTTTTCGTTAAATTCACTAAGGGTACTGACGGGTGATTACTATGGTGATGCCGTTAACTGGTTGATTGAGAACGGCCTAGCCACCAGAGTTAATGACAGGTACCTTAGGGTTACTGTACCTAGGCTTCGGCTTCTGGCCGTGGCTGGTGGTGAATTAGTGGTTAGGCATGTGGATGACTTATCTTGGAGTGAATTCGAGGAGTTCATATCATTCACCCTGAACCAGGCTGGTTACCAAACCCTAAGGGGTGTTAGGTTAACTGTAGGTGGCGTGAGGGGTGAGTTCGATGTTATTGGGTATAGAGGTGACGTGTTCATGGTCATTGAGGCCAAGCATTGGCTCAGCATAAGCGTCGGCGAATTAAGGAGAATCGTCGAGAAGCATGTGGGTAAAGTGGAGATGTTGGCGAACGATTGGGCTAGGTTCATGAGGAAGGTTAAACTTAAGGTGGATCATGAGGTATACGTATACCCACTGGTGGTTACGCTCAAGGCACCTCAGATGCAGGTAATAGACAACGTGCCCATAGTAGCATCATACCAACTATCAAACTTCCTAGATGGATTCGACATGGCAAGGGACAGCTTCCTGCACTTCAAGACCAGGGAGATGCACCTAGGTTAAGGTTAAGTTATATAGTCTCAACAAGTCTCATACCTTTAAGGTTGAGGTGAATGAGCCTCGTATACATTAGAATTCCTGAGTGGTACACCAGCAGTATCACCTGGCTTATGATGTTAATAGTTAAGTAGCCGTTTAAAATAGCTCTTTTAATAAAGATACGGCTTCACTTTCTAAGGGGTCTTACTGGTGGTATTGAGTTTAAGTGCATCAGTTCCTCCGGTATGGACTTAGACCTAGCTATCTCCCTATAGACGTATGCCGATGGCCTCCAGTACTGCTTCTTAGTGGTATAGTCAACGTGAAGCAGCCCAAACCTCATGCTGAAGCCTGATGCCCACTCGTAGTTATCCGCCAGTGACCAATGCAGGTAACCTTTAACATTAGCTCCATCCTGGATAGCCCTATACACCTGGTAAATATGACTAACCAGGTAGTATGGCCTCTGGTAATCTGCGGCGTCAGCTATACCGTTCTCGGTGACGTATATGGGTAGGTGGTAGCGGTTCCAATACTTCACTATGACATCGTAAAGGCCCTCAGGGTAAAACTCCCACCCGAAGTCACTACACGGCCTACCATCTGGGCTCACTGAGTTGCGTTCACACGAATAGCCATAGCCAGGTATACCAATGTACGTGTTCTCGCCGATGAGCTTAACCACAGTCCTTGAGTAGTAGTTAACCCCAATCCAGTCCAACCTACCCTTCAAGTCATCCCTAACCGCACCCATCAACTCACCCCTAACTATGGCATCAAAGAAGACCCACCTGGAGTCCCTCTCAGCTAAATCCACAGCCCTAGAGTCCTTATCCGTCAGTGGCGTGAATGAGGAGTTGGCGTATATTATACCTATGGGCTTCTTAGTTACCTCCTTAACCGCGTCATAAGCCCTCGCATGGGCTTGAATTAAGTTAACCATAGCCCTCCTGGAGAGTTCAAGGTTCAGGTAACTTGGTGGGAAGCCTGACTTAACCCACATGAAGCCGTTGCTGTGCACAACATTAGGCTCATTCATTGTTGAGTACTCGTCGACCAAGTCATCGAACTTCCAGGCCACGTAGGCCGCGAACCTGGCGAAGTTAACCACAGTCTTAACATCAAGCCAACCAGTGGGTCCACTTAAGTCACCCCTCCTAACCCTAATTGGGTCATGGACCCACAGTGGTAGTGGCCAATGGTAGAAGTTGAGTATGAAGTATATCCCCCTTGCCTTAAGGTCGCTGAAGATCTCCCTATAATGCTTAACTGCGTCTTGGTTGGCGGCTGAGTCGAGGGCCTTAAGGTCCCTTTCGTCAACGTGAACCATCAGCACGGAGTCGCCTTTAACCTCCACGTTACCCTGTGGTGGTTCGGGCATTGGCTTTGGGAATATCCTGGACCACTCAACGCCAATCCTAGCTATGTCAAGGCCCATTTTAGTTGCATTATCGTGAAACATCCTATACAGACCCCAGTAGCCTGGCCCATGCTCAGGCAGGTCACCACTAACTAGGCCGGATGCGATGTTCTCAGGGTCATGAACCCAGACGTACCAGTCACTGTTAGGGTCCTCACTACCTGGAGTACCCATTTCAGATTGGAAACCGGCCTGGGACCAGCCAAACCTAAAGGACTTAGGGAAGATTATGCTCATTAGGCCAGTACCGCGTAAAGTATTATTAAGTTTTACCTGTGGTTGGTTCTAAACATAAAGGTCCTCATTAACAATGCTTAGCTACGGTTTAACGGCATTAATGCACACGAACCCATACCCCTCCGCCTCATCCCCATTAACCATCCTCGGCTCCTCGTAATAATCCCCAACACCCTTACCCAAGGTGGCCACGTATGACGTGACCTTTAACCCAAGGCCACTTAGTATGCCTACAACTTGCTTAACAGTGAAGAACCTGGCCATTGAGTAGTAGGGGTGCCCCATTGACCCAAGTTCACTGTACCTTTTACCAAATGGACTATTTAAGGGCACTATGCAGGTAATCAACCTACCACCATTCTTAAGAATCCTCACGCTCTCCCTCAGCATGTTTTCTGGGTTCATTGCGAAGCAGAGGGTCACTATGATGGTTACGTAATCCATGGATGAGTCCCTGAGGGGCATCAGCTCACCAACCCCTGAAACCACGGCCCAAGTCCTATCCTTAGCTAACTTAATCATCTGCATTGAGGGCTCTAGAGCAATGGCCCCGGTGAGCCTTGTGAAGAAACCACTACCAGCGCCAACATCAACACCGATGCCACCTAGGTTAAGTAGCTTAACGGCATCACCCTCAG
This sequence comes from Caldivirga sp. MU80, assembly GCF_001663375.1. Lineage (GTDB taxonomy): Archaea > Thermoproteota > Thermoprotei > Thermoproteales > Thermocladiaceae > Caldivirga. The sequence goes on along the minus strand of NZ_LCTF01000011.1, from coordinate 7,166 downwards.
CCTTAGCCACAGATGGATGCTTACTATACCAGGAATCATACTCCACGGCCCTACTGTTGAATACGTCAATGGTGTACATGGGAATGAATTTCGACTTAACCTTAATAATCATTACGCGTTTAGCCGTTGAATCCTGGTTCGTGTTTAATCTTTAGGAGAAAGCTTTATAAATCCGATATCAGTACCGTTATCGGTAAGTGAAAATGATGGGTCGCATACTGGCTATCGGCGAGTGGGCCATACTACAGGAGCTGAGTAAAGGTAGAAAGAGGATAAGCGAACTAAGGCAGGTGGTGCCACTATACGGCTCAGCACTAGACCTAGCGATAAGCGACCTACTGGTCACGGGTCTCGTCAGGAGAGTAACTGAGGGTGGGGAAGAGTACCTCGAGCTAACCGAGTTAGGTAAAAACATAACCACGGCCCCATGGCCATGGGGTCCATGGGGTTGGGGAAGGGCATGGGGACCTTGGGGAGCTGGGCCAAGGTGGGGTAGGCACCATTGGGCTTGGTGGTGAGCTAGTGTTCAACAGCCTTACTTAAGTCATTTAAAACCTGCCTTATTTTTTCCCTATCCTCCCTGGGTAACCTATCCCAATTATCAATTATGTACCTGGCCATGGAAACAAATTCATCTACACTGAATGGTGATAAATATGGCGGAGGTGGATTGACACCCCCAATTACGCCTACAGCCTTCTTGCCCTCCTCCGTTAGGGAGTAGTACTTCTTAACTCCATCGATCCTGGATATCTTAATCAGCCCCTCCCTCTCCAGGTCATCGAGCAGTGGGTATATTGAGCCGGGTGACGGCCTCCAGAAGCCGAAGCTCCATCTCTCAATCTCATCGATTATCTGGGCGCCAGTTAACTCACCCTTGAAGGCGAGTATGTAAAGTACAATATCCCTTAGTATCCCTCTCCTCCTCCAGAACCAACCCATGAATTCGTGCGGTACAGGGCCTCTCCTCCAATCCATTAACCCGGCTACTAGGGCGTAGAATTAAACTTTACTACAAATAATCTAAAGTATTATTTATGTGAATTAACTGGGGCAATTAATTAGCCGCAGTCCACGCTTTAATGGGTATGCTTCACCACTGAGCTCAAGCCCATTAAACCTCAAGGGGGATGATAAACAAGACCCTAGGGTGGAGCCGTTGATGGCTCTCTTCCCGCCATAAATGACGAGACTTGACCGTTGTCAGGTTTGTTTGCCAGCCCTACCCAGCATCTCATGAGCCCTACCCAGCTCCCTCCTGTGCTGCGCTATGAGCAGGTTTAACTCACCTGCTAAGACTGCTGCAGCCACTATCTCGGCGAATTTGACGGCATTTGAGCCAGGTGGATCACCACCACCCTGGACGCCCAGCATTTGAAGGGCTTCCCTCTGGGTTGGTAACCCAGTGCCACCGCCAACTGTACCTACCTCTAGGCTTGGTAACGTTACTGATACGTAAAGGTCACCATCATCGTTGACCTCAGCCCAGGTGGTTCCCATGCTTGACTCAACCACCTGAGCCACGTCCTGCCCGGTGGCTATGAATATTGCCGTTATTATGTTGGCGAAGTGGGCGTTAAAGCCGTAGGAGTGGGCGTACGCCGAGCCCAGTAGGTTCTTCCTAACATTAACGTTAACCACGTCCTCGGGGGTTATGCCAAAGCGCTCCATTAAGTACCTCCTTGAGATAACTGCCTCGCTAACAACAGTCTTACCCCTACCCATCAGGAAGTTGACGGCGTTGGGCTTCTTATCGACGCACATGTTACCACTGACGCTGATCAACCTAACCCCCTGGTAATTATCCTCAATCCACTTGGCAACCCTCTCCGAGGCTATGGTGACCATGTTCATGCCCATTGCGTCACCAGTATTGAACACGAGCCTTAGCCACACGTTATTCCCCATCATGAAGGGTTGAACCTCGTTAAGCCTAAGATGCCTACTCCCAGACTCCGCAACCTCCTTAATCCTACTAAGGTTAAGCCTAACCCAGTCAATGAACTTAACTGAATCAACAGCGCTGGGTAATTTAAACAATGGCGCCCTAGCCATGCCATCCTTAATAACGATGCTCCTGGCCCCACCATTCTCAGTCACGACCTTAGCCCCCCTATTAACAGAAGCCACCAGGGCGCCTTCAGTGGTGGCTAGGGGTATGTAGTATGATCCATTCGCGTAGAGACCCCTAACCAGTAGGGGCCCAGCAACCCCAATGGGTATCTGGGCAGCGCCTATGGTGTTCTCCGTGTTCCTCCTGTAGACCTGATTGAAGTCTATTATGGTTGACCCAATGGCCTTAAGCTCAACCCCAAGCCTCCTCTCCAGGTACATTCTCCTAGCCCTAGTGGCAAGGTTAGAATCCTTGAGCAGTTCATCAACCTCATGCATCTTAACCTTACCCTCCTCAATCATCCTAACCACATCATCAAGGGACATTGATAGATGCGGCGCCTATTCGCTTAAAAAGTTACCTAACCAACACCAGGAAGTTAATATGCCTAATCTGGGTAGGTTGACGCCATTCACCGTGCGATGCTATCCACATTACCCCTAATTATTGGGTAGAAGACGTCCATACCCATGGGTAACTCACCCACCCTACCTAGCCTAACGTCGTGGATTATCGTTGACGTCAATAGCAGAGTCTTAACTAATCCCTTAAATTCATCGCTTAGGTCTATGCTGCACATTAGGGCTGTGTCAATCCTATATGGTGAAACCCTCCTTATGCTCACCATTAACCCGGGTTTATGGTATATCCTCACCCCGGCGACGTGGTAATCATTATCCGTCATAGACTTGACGTAATCCTCAACCTTATCTGGGTTACTGGTTAACTTAGCCGACATGGCCAGTACTGGTATTGGCGACTCAAGGTACTTGTTAATCAAGGTCTCCACGATGTACCTAACGTAATCGCTGCCATTAACCACAAGGCCCCTTAGCACTGTTTCATCAGCGTCCTCAACCTGTAGACTAACCTTACCGTTAACTATGGTTAATTGGTTTAGGGTTACCGTGTTCCTGTAAATCACGTGGATAGGTACGTACTCGTAACCGTCAACTATGAATGGCTTAATGAACTCGTTGCTCGGATTAGTTCCGGAGTATGGCTGAAGCCTAATGTAGTCGCCCACGCATGGCCTACTTAAACTTACAACTAACCTACCACCCTTATCGATGGATAAGGCAAGGTCACCGCTCCTTGACTTAACTATGGCGCAGTGGTGCCTATAGGTTAATATGAACCTAGGTAGCATGGTGAAGTTGGGTACTGGAGGTATTAATACCAATTAATTATTTTCAACAAAGATAATTAGATGCCGAGGTGTCGGCCTAAATGGTTACTTCAAAGGCTTCAGGAAGAGCACCTTACCATACCTACTCAGTTCACCGTGAATAATACTCAACGGTTCCTCATTAGCCGAATTGAACCCGACAACCCTTGAGTCATTCTCAGTGACCCTGACGTACTTGTCCTCGCTGAACCTAATGGTCATCTCCCTGGGCCCGAAGATTATCTTAAACCTGACCCTTGAACCCACCAATAGTTTAACCACGACCATAGCTAGCTCAAGCTGTTTCCTAGTGGGCCCCCCTCTTGGCCTCCTCTTCTTAAGTTCACTTAAGTCACCAACGTCGCCTTTAACGATGCCCTTCACCGAATCCACGACAACCAAGTCACCCTTATAATCCACAACCTCTATGTTTGAGCCCTCAGCAACCCTATTAACCAACTCCTCAACCGTAACCTCCTCGGGCATTAGGACTCCGTACGCTGGGGGAAATTAAAAATGTTTTTAATGTGCATGGCAAATCCCCTTAACGTAGTGACTAATGTTAACTGCGTGGTGTAATGGGATCCTGAACCTAGGTTACAATACCAATCCAATATTACCTTGGGTTTGTCTGATTAAGTTAAATAAAACCTAAGCAAGCGCGCCCGTAATGGAGGATAGGCTAACCGGTATCATAGAGGCTTTAAGGGTGATGAGCGGTGGTAGGTGGATTAGCTTAAGGAGTGTTAGGAAGAGGATACCCGTTAACATGACTCTGAAGGACCTGCTTGAGTTAAGTAGGCGTGGATTAGTTGAATCCTACGTTGACCTGGCTTCAGGGGAGGTTTATGTCAGGGTTGGGCCAAGCAATAGTGGTAATAATGGAATTAATGTAACAGAGCTCGTTGAGTTAATTAAAAACGAGTTAAAGGAGCCAATGCCTAAGCCGGCCTTCGAGGAATTACTAAGGAGGGTTATTGGCGACAGGTGGATTCAAGCCTACTTGGAATTGGTTAATAGGGGCATTGTCAGGGAGTTGGACTTCAATGGTATAACATTCCTAGCCTTAGTGAGGGATGAGCAGAAGCAGGCGCAGTGAGCGTAGGTAGCTATGGATGGGTGGCTACCGTTAACACTGGTCGTGTTACCGGGTCCACCGGTTGGTTGAGTTTAGGGTCATGCTCAGGGCGTTCTCAATGTCATTAATACCACCGATGCCGCTGGGGGCAAGGCCATTAAGTATTATTGGCGTAACCACAAGCTTACCCTCCTTATAAAAGGCGTAGGCGTCACTATCAGGGTCCAGCTGCACCAACTCCTCACCCCACCTCCAATACACGTTACCACCCCTCGGATCCTTGGATTCAATTAGAGTCTCCTTAAATAGAACCCTGGCTAGGCGCATAACCACCTTATAACCCCCATTCCACCTCCCTGGTGACGGTACGTTTATTGATAATGCGTCGATGCCGTTAAACCAGCCCTTAGCCTCAACGTAACCCACAATACCATCAACGACGCTGACTGCGTCCCTAAAGTAGTCCCCTTTAATCTGCGGTATAGTGAACTTACCACTGGGTGGGACCTCTATTGATACTGCCAGTCCCGGTACACCCATTAGCGATGCCTGCACCACAGCCCCAATGGTACCACTTATGAAGAGTGATTCAAGTCCAACGTTTTCACCTAGGTTAACGCCGCTTACTACAATGTCTGGTTTAAACATGTTGATGCCTATGAAGACAGCGTCTGAGGGTGTTCCATCAGTTGCGTACACGTCCACTGAGTCGCCGTATAAACCATTGCTCCACCTCCAAACCCTTATAGGCCTATTATACGTCCTAGCCGCCCCTATGCTGCTTAGTTGAGATTCAGGGGCTATTACATGGACCTCGTGGTCCCCAGCCAGTGAATTAGCTAAGGTCACTATGCCCGGCGACGATAAGCCATCGTCATTGGTCACAAGTATCCTCAATCTGACCCACCCTACTCGTACTCACGCCAGGTGTAACCGCACCTAGTGCACCTATAAAACCTAGTTGGCGGTTCATCTGCGGCTCTAGTTTGTTGAACCCAGAAGTAGGCCTCATCGTTCCCACACCTTGGGCATGTAACCTTAACCTTAGGTAGGTTCTCAGCGGCCTTAGTGATGACCACGGGTTTCTCGTCAGGCTTATGTTCAATGACCGACTTCTCGACAAGGGGCACTGCCGTTGACGCATTCTCCACATAGCCGCATTTAGGGCATTTCCACACTACGCCGTTACCACTTTTATACGGCTTCATTATAGATCCACACCTTGGGCAGAACTTTATAGCCATGGTAAATTAACACCTGAGTAGGCACTTTTTAATAAACCTTTCCCAATAATGCTTAATAAATCCACCCGGTTAATGGTCCAGTGTTAGTCATAGGGCACATGACCATTGATGAGTTGGAGTTTCCAGGGGTTAGTAGAATAAGCCCAGGTGGCCCGCCCACATTCTGCTCCACCTACCTTAGGCAAGTGGGCTTCATGGTTAAGCCCATATCAGTAGTCGGCGCCGATTTTAAACCAGCGTTTAGGCTGTACGAGGAATTCGGCGTAGACTTAAGAAGAGTTAAGGTTGATGATTCCTGTAAAACCACCAGGTTTAGGATAAGGTATAGTGGAGACATGGGTAGAACCCTATGGCTAATTAACAGGTGCAGGGATATTAGGAGCGAAGACTTAGTGATTGACGAAGACGCCGTGGTTATCAATCCAGTTGCTGGCGAGGTCTCATGGGGGTTGGTTGAGAGCATTAGAGGTGAGGTGAAGTTGATGGCTATTGACCTGCAGGGCTTCACAAGGAGGTTCATGGAGGATGGGCTGGTGCTTAACAGTGGGGATAGGGGGATCGTTGAATTGGCGTTGAGGTACGCCGACGTAGTTAAGGTTAGTGCCGAGGAGGTTAACCAAAGTCCAGTTAACCCAGGGGATAAGGTATTGGTGGTTTCAATGGGTGGTAAACTGGCTAAAATGTACACCGGGGGTAGGGTCTACTGGTTCGATGGCACTGTTAGGGTAGATACTGTTGACCCAACAGGGGCCGGTGACGTCCTAGTATGTTCATTAGCCGGTTACCTAAAAATGGGGTTAAACCCAGTTGACGCCTTCATAAGGGCAGTGGCCTTATCGACAGTTAGGGTAACCGTTAATGGGCCCTTCGGTAGGGTAGATCCATGGCTACTTGACTATGTAACCAGTGAACTGGGTAGGCTAATACGGTACAGTGTTATTTAACATGACCCCCTCCTCGCCCTTTTGGGGCGGGGTTTAATCTTGGGGGTCTTGGTTGTTGCCCCCTCCATGGGGGTTAATGATTTCATGCCATTAGTAGTGATTATGTAGCTCAGTATCTTCCTTGGTATTGGAGTGTTGTAACCGATTCTTTTTGCAATGTTTCTTGCTGCGTTTAAGTCTGCGTTAATCTTTATGCCCGTTACTGGGCATAGGTATAGTCCTCTCTTCACTCTACCGTTCTCATGGTTTGCATTGCATATTGAGCATTGTTTGCTAGTCCCATACTCATTAACAACATGCAGTTTGATTCCGTACTCTTGCAGTACGTCATTGAGCCATTTAATGATTTTGCTGAACCACCAAACATTGGTGTTGTACTCGTTACCATTGCCCTGACCCACTAGGTAAGGGTAACCAATGAATACCTCATCAACACCCATTCCATGGAGTGCCTTAGCCAGGAACCTAATTGCAGTGCGGTAATAGTGCCTAAGCCTCTCGTGTTGCTTGTAAACAGCATGAAGGTGGAATGCATGGTACCTCCTCCATGACTCAAAACCATGGTTTTTGAGCCAATCCCTAATTGATTGGTAGGTTTTGGTTTCACGCTTCCACCAGT
>NZ_LCTF01000050.1 GCF_001663375.1 Caldivirga sp. MU80 | reverse complement strand
ATAGACAACCAGCTAGGGGTGACGAGCAAGGACGATAAACTACCACAGAGAATGCTCACACCACATGCAAATAGGAGCGATACTAAGGTACCAAGCATAGTGGAGAAGTGGTTACCAATATATTATAGGAAGAGAGGATTAACAGAAGATGGAAAGGTTAAGGAATTAGACGTATAATCTAATACCTGGTAGCACTTTTACGCACAACATTTGGTGGATCATTTACATGCCTCCAGAGGCCCCTACTGAAACTTATGACTTGAATGCCCAATTCATCTATCGTAATATCGGTCATTAGAGGCTCCGTTAAATTTTCATCAACAGCTATGTACACCCGCGCCTGAGATAGTACCCTGCCTACATCGTCCAGTAACTGCGCTAGCACGGTATTCCTCGATATATAATTATGGGTAACTCCCGATGCTAGTTCAACCTCTATCAAATCCATATCGTCTATACTAAGCCCGATGTCCCTGGCTATGCTCGGTGTCACGGCGATTACAGGAACCTCACTCTCAGCACCACCATTAACAAGCACGATTATCTCGGAACTGCGCCCTGTGCTCTCATTGATTAATCTTACCCTTACCCTCACTACCACCTTCGACACCCACCCTAACGTATCTCCTAACCACCCTATACTTGCCGTATTTCAACTTAACATCCTTACGTAACCTAACCTTACCCTCAAGTAATGCCTCAAGCACCTCCTCATTAATCATGACCCTCTTAACCACATATTTTTTAATAGTTAGGGCTTCTAAAAGCCTTGCTTTAAAGCGTGCTTATCCCGTATAGTCTTTGGTATGGTATTGGTATGGCCTTCTGGTCTATATGGACCTCCACAACACAGGCCTTATCTGTATTCAATGCCTCCTCCAATGCACTTATCAACTCACTCCTATCGTGAACTACAACACCCTTAGCACCAAGGGATTCAGCTAGCATTGCAAAGTTTACCTGTGGTAACCTCACCAATTCATCAGTAACCCCTCCAAACCTAACCTTCTCGTAAACCCCAAGGACCCTATAGGCTGAGTCGTTAAAAACCACGATCTTAGGCTTAGCCCCATATTGAACTGCCGTGGATACCTCAAGACCCGTCATTAGGAATCCGCCATCACCAACAAGACCAACAACATCCCTATCAGGGTACATAATGGATGCGACAACAGCACCTGGTACGGCGAGTCCCATTGAGACATAGCTTGTTGTTGTTATGTACCTTTCACCCTCATAAATGGGCATTAGGAAACTTTCAATTCTATGCGCACCGACATCGCCAATAAATACCGTATTCTTCCTCACGAATACGTTCCTAACAGCCTTAATGACCTCCCAGGGCTTTATACCTCCTGATGGGCCAGTGTAATATTTATCGAGATCCTCATTCTCCAGGGACCATAATCTCCTTAACTCACCAGGTATATCCTCCCTACGCCTAATATTTCTCTTACGTAATTCCTGCAATAATTTCTCGAGGAAATAATGGGCATCAGATAGTATAGAAATGTGGGGCTTGTATGCCCTACCCAGATCGTATGGGTCAACATTCACATGAATAAGTTTACCTCTTATATCGAGACTATACCTACCAGTACCTATTTCACTGAACCTATTACCTACGGCTAGAACAACATCCGCCTTACTGAGTACCTCATGTGCTACCATGCTACCAGCCTTACCAACAGCAACACCCGCATAGAGTCTATGGCTACTTGGGATTACGTCTTTAGCCATCACGGTAGTCACAATTGGCGAATTAAGCAACTCAGCTAGCTTAATTACCAATTTTTCGGCATTGGCAATACGAACCCCTCTACCAACAAGGATAACTGGATACTCAGCCTCAGCCAATAAGTCAGCAACCTCAGCAACCTCCTCATCAGAAGCCAGAGGCCTCTCAATATTATATTGCTGTTTAGCCGCATGTTCAACATCGCTGTTGACGATGTCCAAGGGAATTTCGACATATACAGGACCTGGTTTTCCACTTAAGGCAATACTAAAGGCCTTCATTAATACGTCGCCCACCTCCTCAGGGTTGTTGATTCTAAAGGTAGCCTTAGTGATAGGCTTAAAGGCCATCAATTGTGCATCATCACTTGGTAATTGATGCATCTGGGTACCTCTGCCATCCCTAACAACCGTTGCTATAATCACCATTGGATCACCCTCAATAAACGCCTGAGCTGTGGGGGAAATGGCACCAAACACCCCAGGCCCTGCTGTGGCTATGATAACACCAGGTCTTGAAGACAACCTTGAATACACAAGACCCATAAAACCCATGGATGGCTCAAACTTAGCATTGATAACATGAATTCCGTGAAATGTTAATGCCCTTAATAGAGGCATTATGTTCTGCAGCTACTGTAAACACGTAATCCACACCACTAAGCAGTGAATCAATAAATACATCGGGAAAGAGCATAGTTATTACCTCAATCTTTCCCTAACATTCCTCATACTTACACCCCTAGTCTCCGGTCCTAAAAAGGCTCCAATACCGTAGAGCACAGCCGCTAGTATTGTAAAGAAAGATGCCGTAAACCAGATATTCCCATCCTCAATTGGATAAAATAATGCATATAATGGTATTGCATATAAGGGTATCCAAGCCCCAATGAACAAGCCTGAGCTATAACCAAAACCAACACCACTCGCCCTCCTCTGTGTGGCAAAGCGCTCAGATAGGTATGCGGGTACCATACCGTCTCTCCGGAGATGGCGGTTGATCCGCCGTCTCCTTCTCGACGGTCTCCCTGAGCCCCCTCACCGCAGCGGCTCCCCACCCTGTCGCCAGGGGTTCATCGCCCTGCGGGTCTTGGAAACCCAGGGTAACTGGCAAAGGTGTTGGGGTTGGGCTTTAAAACCCATCGCTTCACCACCAATGGTAATAGGCGTTACGAATAATCGTGAAAACCGAAACAGCCCAGACCCACTGTGTTATCCAGCCAACAACCACAGTCCCGATTATAAGTAATAAGTAATTCCTAAATGTAGCACCAAGGTACCATGAATACCAGGCTGGTATAGCTACGATAGCCGATGTTAAGGCTCCAATGATGAATGCCCTCCTTCTTCCAATAATATCTGATACTCTACCCCACGCAGTATCGGCAACTATAGCCATGTACCCAGCTATCCCATAATAAAATGCGGCTTGGCCTAATGGTAAACCTGCCCTTGTAAGAACACCAACAGCAAAGTCAAATAATGACCATGAACTAAAGAAGAGACCCGTCATTAATAGCATTACCTGTAGGAAAACCCACAGTACAGGAGGCTTAAATAAACTGAAGAAGGGCACCCTCTCTAACTGCCCCTTTTCTTTAACTTCACGAAAGACAGGTGTGTCTGGTAGTAAATACCTAAGGGTAAAGGCCACTACTGCTGGTAGAAGACCCGTGAGGAAAACGTATCTCCACCCATAGGCATACATGGCTTTCTCTCCTAATATGCCTGTGAATAAAGTCACAACCGTACCTCCTAAACCAACGCCAACACCAAATGCACCCTGTAAGAGGCCACCAACAAAACCACGCCATCCAGAGGGACTGTATTCAATAGCATAGGCATGACCAGCCGCGTACTCTCCCCCTATGAATATTCCCTCTATAAACCTCATGATTGAGAATATTATGTAAGCTAAGATACCGACCTGCGCATATGTTGGTATTGCCGCTGTTAATGCGCTCATGCCGGAGAAGCCAAGTATTGTAATCATTAAGGTATCTCTCCTACCTAGTCTATCACTAAGATTACCAAAGAGGGCACTACCTACGGGTCTAGCTATTAATGTGAATGCATAGCCAAATAATGTTATGTAATAAGCCAACCAGGCAGGTAATTTTGACGGCAAGAGAACCTTAGCTAAAATGGGAGTTAATGATGTGACGAACATGAGGTCGTAGGCATCGAGCATAAAACCCAGTGACTGGGCTGTGACGGCACCCACACCCTCCCTAGTCCACCTCTCCTCATGAACATAACCCATACGTTAAGGTGATAATCGAGGAAGTATTTAAGGAAAAAATCTAAACTGTATTAATTTCATTTTACATCGTACATTTACCAAGAATAAATTATTTCTTGCAGAGATCTTTCAGTAGTTTTCTTAGGGCTATTCCGTCCTCATTACCGTAGCCCTTACTGCTTGCCATTATGTATAGCTGGACTGCTAGGCTTGTCATTGGTAACGGGCAGGTCACATCCTTAGCCGACTCCAGTGTGTACATTAGGTCCTTGATTATGAAGTCTATGGGGAAGTATGCTGAGTAATCCTCCTTCATAAGCTTATCACGCCTAGCCTCAAACCAATAATTATAAGCCGCAGTCTCCCTAGCCGCACTGAGGAACTTCTCAAGGTCAACACCAAACTTCGAAATGAACTCAATACCCTCGAGTAAAGCAACCAATTGCGCAAAGCCTATTGAGTTCGTTATTAACTTGAAGGCCACAGCAGCCTCTATGGAGCCCATGTAGAATATCTTACCTGACGACAAGTTCATGAACAACCTCTGAACATTTGGATCCCTAAAAACATCCTCAGGACCACCAACGAACAACGGCGTCTCACCCCTCTCAGCCTGTGGCACGGTTAAACCAAGCATTGCAACGATGAATTTAATACCCCGACTCGATAATTCACTAGCAACCCTTAACTTACTCGAAATGTCGGTGGTACTGGTTTCAACGGCTATTAAACCGGGTTTTGCCCCATGAACGATGCCATTAGCCCCTAGGTAAACATCAAGCACATCCTCAGCCTTAGGCACATTCGTAAGTACAATATCAACCTTAGAAGCAAGATCAGCTGGTGAGGATGCGCCTTTAGCACCTAGTTTCTCAAAATTCTCAACCTTAGACCTAACAATATCATAAACGTACAAATCATAACCCCTCCTGAGAAGATTCCTAGTAAAGGCACCACCCATCCTACCCAAACCAACAATACCAACCCTCATCAAAATGAGACTAGAGTCCTTAATATTTAAGTACTAATTACTACAGGTAAAAATATTAAAATTATTCATGCGATGCATTATTTATATAAGCGTTGATTATTTTTCTCAGGGCGTTCCTTAGGTGTATATTAATCGTAGCCTTACTCAATCCAAACTCCCTAGATAAATCATCAAGCTTTGCATTCCTTGGGTAATTAAAGAAACCCTTATTGTATGCCTCAAGCAATACCTTCCTCTCTATATTCGTCAATTCATAGATTGGCGAAGTAAATATTGCATGTTTAGATAACCTACTCACCTTAAACGTTATTACCCTACCATAAATACTTAATTAATTCATTATATAAATCATTAAACCTCAAATCAACATCATTACCCTTAGTAATGAAGTATGCCGTGAAATCCTTAACACCATTACCAACATGTGAGCTTACAACTATGCCGCCATAATTAAGGATTATGTACTTCAGCATACCCCTAATATCACCTAAAAATATAACCTCATACTGCCTATTGCTTAGCTTATTTACTGAAACCACATCAATGATATTTCCCAGATACCTAAACCTTCTAATGAAAGATTTGAGGGTATCTTTTTCCTTACCATTAACAGTAATAACTTCAAAGCTATACCCCCGCTCCTTATACGGATAATAATACCGCATTATGGTCATCACACCATCAAAATCCCTGGTATAATAACTCCAATCATTGAAGTGCTCCATCTGAACATAAAGCTTTATTAACTTCATAAGTATAAATATTTTTGTTAAGGATATTTTTATCTTTTCTTCCTTAATTTGAGTAATTGTTTCATTTTCTTATTTTTATTTATATTTAGTAAATATACTTATTCGGATTCATAATGTCGTTCGGATCAAATAACCTTTTTATATTTTTCATGACCTCCAGCGTCTTTATGTTATTCCTTACGAGGTATTGCTCATAAAGTAACTCCCTCTTCTGAAGCCCAATACCATGCTCACCACTTATTGTACCCCCTAACTCAATCGCTATGCGGGCAACCTCATAATACATCCTTTGGGCAAGCTCCTCCTCTCCAGGTTTGTAGAGTATATGTGGGTGCATATTACCATCACCAATATGCGCCAGAATCGGCATTGGCTTTCTATACTTATCACCAAGTTCCTTGAGCCTAATTATTGCCTCTGCGAGCCGTGATATCGGTACTGTTATATCCTCTGAGTAAAAACTTCCATATACAGCCTTTATAGCCTCACCAGCCCTTGACCTAAGTTCGTAAATCCTACGTGCCCCCTCCTCATTAATAGTAACGATATTTAGGCCATTAATACGTATATTAAGTAACTCGTCAATTAAATCCTCCTCAATCATTATAATAACTAGGCCACCATCTGCAACTTTTAAACCAGAATTAAATGCCTGGTTTACCGCATTAATTGCATATGGATCCATATACTCCATTAATTCCGGCATTATACCCCGCCTCCTCACCTCATAAACGAATTTAGCCAGGGTCTCCATATCATCTAAATACACAATCAGTGTTTGTACCTTTCTTTTAGGCAACGGTATTATCCTAAGCCAAGCCTCGGTTATAATTCCTAGTGTACCCTCACTACCAACGAATAGGTGGACCAAGTCATAACCAGTCCTGTTTTTCTTAAGGGGCTCACCAACCTTAATGACTTCGCCGGTTGGTAAAACAACCCTTAATGCCAGGACCCAATCTTTAACTGTTCCGTATTTTAAGGCCCTCATACCACCAGCGTCTGTGGCTATTATACCAACTGTGCACATATAATGACTAGCTGGATCTGGTGGGAAGAAGAAGCCGTATTTAGAGAGCTCCTTGTTGAGATCATCTAATACTACGCCAGGTTGAACCCTCACATACCAATCGATCGTGTTGATCTCAAGTATCTTATTCATCCTTCTCATATCAAGTAGTATACAACCATCACAGGAAACAGCCCCTGTCAGGCTCGTACCAGCACCCCACGGAACTATCGATATACGGAACTCCCTAGCTAACCTTACAATATTAATGACATCATCCTCACCCTGCGGGTAAACAATAACTAGGGGCTTGACTTTAAAACCAATGAAATCTGTACGCTCTTCAAAACTAATTTCTAGCCCTAAATCTTTCAATTTATTAATAATTAAGTAATTATTACCTCTCACGATATTACATAATTAAGTCAATAGACTATATTTTAGAGCTCTAACAGGTAAGAATTAGAGCTCTAATACTCTTAATACAGTGAAACTTCAATGAGTGGTGTGCAGTACTCAAGGGAGGAGATAGAACGTGGTATCGCCAAGTTATATCAGGTGGTTCTGTCGACAAAGAACATAACTGCGCGTTACATAGTAATTCTTGCTTTAGCGTCTCTATGGGTGGATGCCTATGATTTCGCAGCCTTCACATTCGCAACCGCAGCATTTAAAGCAACATTTCCCTGGATGTCAACATACCTATTCGGTTTAGCCGTTGCAGCCGTTCAGCTTGGTGCTACCATTGGTGCTATTGTTGGTGGTTGGTTGACTGATAGGATTGGTAGGAGGAACATGTTCATACTCAACATGATACTCTTTACAGTGATGGCTATCGGCGCTGGTCTAGCTCCTGATCCATATACATTTACGGTATTTAGAACGTTACTGGGATTTGCATTAGGAGCTGATACAGCTACGGGCTTCACCTACATCTTCGAATATCTCGAAAAGCAACAAAGGCTATTTTGGTCAAACCTATGGCAACTTCAGTGGTATATTATGTACCTAGTGACGATAGCGCTCGTTATTCTGCCCTTCTACTTTATAACGCATACACTTTCTCACTGGCTCTGGAGGATAATAATGTTTCTTGGTGGTATCTTTGCCTTCATAATATTAATGCTTCGAGCAAGAATACCCGAGTCTATCCTATGGCTTGCATACCAGGGCAAACTCGCCACAGCCAAACGAATACTAAAACAGACCTACGGCATTGACCTACCAGACGTCCCAGACGTAGATGTGGAGCTCAGGAAAGTTGCTAGGTCGTGGAAGAGTGTATTTAGTATATTCAGGAGGAGTAAGTGGAAGGAGCTTGTTTACTGTTTCAATGGTAATTTCGAGCAAGCCTTTGAGTTTTACTCGTGGGGTTTCTACCTGCCATACATATTGTTAACATTTAAATTAGCCGGTCCATTAGCCACGATAGAGGCTTCCGCAATATTCTATGGTGCTGGCGTCGTGGCTGGTGTAACAACTGCACTACTAACACCTAGGATAGGTACTAAGAGCCAATACGTAATGGGCGCATTTATGACTGGTGCTTCGATGGCTTTACTAGGTCTTACATTAATTCATCACTGGCCTCTATGGCTTGTTGTGCTATGGGCTTCAACATTCTTCTTCTTCCATGTTATTGGCCCCGCTAGCCAGGGCATGACCTCGATAAATGCTGCATTTGGTGCACGCGAGAGGGGGACAGCGGCAGGTTGGGGCTACTTCTTCGTTAAGTTAGCTGCTGTAGTTGGTTCGTTCTGGGCCCCGACCTGGTTTAAGATGATTGGTGTTTCCGGTACATTATTTGCGTTGTCTATATACGCGATAGCAACGGCTATATTAGGCTTGATTATAGGGTTTGATGCACGTAAATACCACCCGCCAGAGTTAGCAGAGGAGGCTAAGGTAGGCTGATGCGTAATGATAGGTTTAATTTAATCTTAAAATATTAATTGTTTTTATGATTTTAGTTTTATTGCTGGTGTTTTTTGTGTTCCTAGTTTTGTTATTGTTATTTCCACAATGTCTCCATGCCTCAATCCCTTATCCCTACCCGGTACTATTGCTGTTCCTGTTGATAGTAGGGTTCCATCTGGAACATCGTTGTTCCTAATTAGGTATTTTATTTGCTCCTCAACCCTCCTCCTCATTTTTGATGTGTTTGTTGTTCCCTCGAATATTACCTCATTACCCCTAATTATCCTCATTGTTATGTTTAGGTTGTATGGATTACCAACCTCATCAGGTGTGACTAGGAATGGTCCTATTGCGCATGAGCCATTGTATATCTTAGATTGGGGCAGGTAGAGCGGGTTTTGTGCCTCCAAATCCCTCGCCGATACGTCGTCGGATATTGTGTAGGCGAGTATGTGACCCTTGGAGTCAATAACAACACCGAGCTCAGGCTCCGGCAACGTCCACTCGGAATCACTTCTAATGGCTATTGGCTCCCCATGACCAACACACCTATTGGCCGTCCCCTTGAAGAATATCTCCGGTCTCTCGGCATCATAGACTAGTTCGTAGATTGACCTACCCTTTATCATCGCCACATCCTCCTCTGAATACCTAGCCCTTGCAACCTCATAAACAATACCACTACCCCAAACCTCAGGTGGATCGTAGGGCTTGGTAAACCTCAAGCCATTATACGTATAATCCCTACCCAACAACTCATCAAGATCAACATTAACACTAGGACCCA
>NZ_LCTF01000049.1 GCF_001663375.1 Caldivirga sp. MU80 | reverse complement strand
AAACACCCTTAGGAGGCTCAATACCAAGATGCCTAAACAACTCAGGATGCTTAAGAGGAAGCTCAACCAACTCCCTAATCTTCTGCTTAGCCTCCTCCAAATCACCAATATCCTCCCAAGTAACACGAGGTATCCGTACGTTCTCCACAGGCTTCTCAAGTACCTTGACCTGGGTCTCGTCGTCAACTATGACTGGCGTGTTGCTTGGCCTAACCTGTATTGCCTGGAATATTAGGGATTGGCCAAGTACCAGTATCTGGACTAGGTCACCCTCCATCAGTACGTAGTCCTTAAGCCTCTGCTTAACGTAGTTCTCGAAGTTCTGCTCAATGGAGAGGGTCATTGATACTGGGGCTAGTTTAACCAGTTGAGCCTGCTTGGCCTCGGTTACCTTGACCTTAACCGTATCGTTGACGCTTACGTCGGCGTTCTTCCTTATTATCGAGTTCATCCTAATAACAGCCCTACCGTCATCCTCAGGTAGGCCATACATGACCTTGGCCGCAGTCAACCTCTTACCCTTAATGAAGACAACCGTACCTGGTTCAATACCGTAATCCCTCATGATTGAGGGATCAATGCGAACAATGGGCCTACCAGCATCCCTCTGCTTAGCCTCCGCAACACGGAGCTCAATCCAACCCTCCTCACTGGACATAGGGGAGAATTAGACAGTGGGTTTATAAAGCTTTTAAAGGGTTGCAACCCGCATGATAGCCTCAAAAGCTAACCCTAGTGAAGTACTCCAGCTCAATGCCCCCAATGTCCTCTATCTGGGATAGGAGGTTCTCTATCTCATCAGTCGTGTACTCGTCGGACTCCGGTATGACTATGTGAACCTTAAGTGCCTTAATCCCGAACCCAATCTCCTCCTCCTCAATACCCTTAACCTGGTACTTCGGCTCAAGCTTACCCTTTATAGTTTGCTTAAGCTTCTCGTAGTTAACATCCTCCCTGCTTGGGGTAACCCTATAGACGTAGTATATTTGAGCCATTTAAACCACTCATGGACCTTCGAAACCGCAGACTGGGCACTTATAAACGTTTCCTTCCCTCCTACAGCGCTCACACCTCCATATCTCATACTTACCGCAGTTTGGACATAGGAAGTGGGTCGCCCTCTTAAATGGTGCTATTGGGCTACCGCACGATGTGCAGTAGTGGACCTCCGGGCCATACAGCTTCGGCCTTGGCCTTGATCGGGCTGCTGCGGTTTCCATTACCCAGCCGTAGCGGTGAGTGTATTTAAAGATTAGGTGAGGTTAAAGTTTATTTGGAGTAAATGAACCACTAATCCATGGGCAGGGTTATTGTGACTGGTGGAGCTGGCTTCATAGGGAGTCACTTGGTTGATAAACTAGTGAGAAGCGGCTATGAGGTTACTGTTATAGATAACTTAAGCGGTGGCGATGTCAATAACCTCAAGGACTCCCTAGGCAGCGGTAGGGTTAACCTTGTTAAGGCTGACTTGAGGAATTGGGGTGATTGGGTAGGTGAATTCAAAGGTGCCTTAGCCGTCTTCCACCTAGCCGCCAACCCAGAGGTCAAGGTATCCTCAGTGGAGCCTAGGAGCCACTTCGACAATAACCTGGTGGCCACTTTCAACGTGGCTGAGGCGGCTAGGTTGGGCGACGTCAAGTACATTGTTTTCGCCAGCAGCAGCACTGTTTACGGTGACGCAAGGGTTCTCCCAACACCCGAGGACCACCCAATAGAGCCTATAAGTGTCTACGGCGCCACTAAGGCGGCCGGCGAGGTCATGTTAGGCACGTACTCTAGGCTCTACGGCATTAGGGTTGTTAACCTAAGGTATGCCAACATTGTTGGGCCCAGGTCTAGGCATGGGGTTATTTACGACTTCTACGTTAAGTTGATGAGGAATCCAAGCGTCCTTGAGGTGCTTGGGGATGGTAGCCAGAGGAAGAGCTACCTATATGTTGATGATGCCGTGGACGCGACGCTATTCCTATTCAACAAGTTGATTAATGGTGGACTTCAGGACCAAGCCTTCAACGTTGGTAATAGGGATTGGGTCACAGTGATGGAGATAGCTAAAATAGTCATTGAGGAGGTTGGGTTAAGGAACGTGAACATAGTGACCAAGCTAACCACACCCGATGGTAGGGGTTGGCCAGGCGACGTCAAGTACATGCTCCTAGACATAAGTAGGCTCACTGGGCTTGGCTGGTCACCAAGGTACAGTAGCGCTGAGGCTGTTAGGTTAACCATCAGGTGGCTTAAGGGCGCCTCCTCGTCTTGATCCTGTAGGCCCTAGCCACCTTAAAGTTAGAGGCCAACTCAACAGCATCCTCTCTGGGCAGGACAGCCAAGTCACCCACCATCGGATCGTTAATCATGTTACCCCTACTAGTCTTAATACTGAAGTAATTGGCCGTGAAGACCGTTACCATGACCCTACTCGGCGCCTTACCCCTCCTCGGCTTAAGCAGGTTCTCGAGATCCTCCAGGGCTGAGGTCAACTTGGCCTCCTCTAGGAGTAGGTTCCTCCTGGGTAAGTTACCCGCGGAGGCTTGGTCAAGTATCTTGAGTATCCTCACCCTGAGTAGTGAAACCAACAGGTCCCTAACCATGCCTAGGTAGGTTGATGCGACGGTATTCTCCAATGCACCGCCGAACTTAACCCCACTTATCAACCCATTGACGAGCTCCCTGTAGGACCTGTAGGGTAATTTAACCAGGTCTCTACTCTCCTGCTCCATCTTAACCAGGTCCCTTAGCCTATCAAGCTCCTGCTGGTTCATTACACTACAGGGCTAGTTCATCAAGCCTATTTAAAATCTCGCCGTATTTACTAATCCTCCTGAGTTCATTAACCTCCCCCTTCTCGTACTTGTAAATCACATCAGCCTTACTTGGCTCGAAGTCCCATGGAGCAACTATCAGGTAGTCACCCACCTTAATCCACATCCTCTTCCTGTACTTACCAGGTATCCTGGCTATCCTCACGTTCCCATCCTCGCAAATCACCTTAACCCTATCATCCCCAACAATATCCATGACCTTAGCCAGCATCTCCCCCTCATCCGGGACCCTAACCTTAGGTTCACCACTCACGGCTAACCCAACACCGGGACTCTTAATAAACCTCCCGCCAATTTAATGAGGAAAGTATTATGACGTATACGTGTAGTATACGTATACTTGCCACTGGAGTATCCTTTTTATTTCTGTGCAGTTACAAGGTGGATTAATGGTGAAGGTTAGTTTCAGGGTGATTGTACTGGATAGCTGCACAGGCTGTGGTATATGTTGGGCAATATGCCCCAAGGGAGTCTTAGTGGGTAGGCTCAGGGATAAGGCCATTGTCGCCTCCCAGGACCAATGCATGGGCTGCTTCTCATGCCAAAGCAATTGCCCCTTCGACGCAATTACCGTTCAGGTTAATGTTAATGCTCAGTAGGGTACTATCCTTAGCCTTACCCATGTGTTTATTTGGCCATTGCCCTGTATCTCATACGCCGTACCAGCCTTAACCTGCTCAGCTAGGCCAGTGGCCGGCCAGCTTGTGGCCAACTCCACCGAGGTTGCGTATATCCTCCCAAACCATGGGTAATTTAACCCACCACCAAGCGGCCTCCACAGCCACATCGACCTGAACACTGATGGGTCCCAAGTCACCTCAACACCAAGGCCAATGCCCCTATTCACCAACCTAAACCAGGAATCCTTAATCCTTGGGACGTAGACCAAGTCATTGGTGTTCAGGTTCCTCGGGAACCTAGACAGGTCAATGGGTTTACCGTCCTTGGACTTAACCATTGGGAAGGTTCCCCTATAACCAGGTTCGAGGATTGAGGACTCCGAGCTAAGGTGCCTGTCAACCTCAACCTCAGTACCCTCCGGCAGTTCAAGTACGGAGTTCTCGCTAAGCAGGTCGCCGCCGAAGTTTGGGTGGTGGAGCCAGGAGAATTTCAAAGCTTGGCTACTTAGGTTAACGAGCCTCTCCCTGATTAAAACCTCATTACTGTTAACTAGCCTGATCCTCCTGTAAAGCTTTAGTGGATATTTCCTGAGGTTTGTAACCATGAGTATTGAGTACTCGTCAACCTCCTCATCATACTCAACCCTCCACGGTATGTAAGGTGTCTCGTCATGAAGGCCGAAGGAGACTCCAGCATACCTTGATGCATAGCCGGCGTTTGGAATAACCTCAAACCAACCGCCGAAGAAGATTACGTTGTAGAAGTCCTCTGGTGTTAAACCCTCCCTAAAATTCTCAATGGGTTCAGGGTCCCTGTGGTGGTAGAGAAGCTCCTTACCACCATAGTTGATACTCCAGATTAAGCCGCCGAGCTCAGGTATAACCTCAACCTTAAGCTCACCCCTAACCAACCCAACAACCCTCAACCCATTAACAAACAAGCCATCAACAATCAAGCTGAACCACCTAAAAGCTATGCGGGCACTGGTTAAATAACCCTTACCAGGTGGGTTAAGGTCACTGCATGTTGGGCATTACGTGAGGTGAATCGTCATCGAGGGCAATACTGATGAGCTTCCTGATAGCCCTATTCAGTCTCCTTGACAAGGTGGATTCACTGACGCCAAGCTCCCTGGCGAGTTCCGTAATTGTAACCCTCCTAGGGTTGCTAAACAACCCCCTCCTATGCGCAATCCTCAGGAGTGCTGCCTCCTCACTGGTTAGTAGTAGTCTCGCCCTGTTCCTCACCATACCGGCTACAAGCTCCTCTGTGTTAATGCTCATCCTCTTAACGTTCCTAACCTCACCATTACCGCTGATTATCCCTATGAACGTCTCCACCAATGAGTCGCTCGGGAATAGGAAGCCCCAATGCTCCACACCACCACTAGTACTGTAGTTGACTTCAAACCCACCCAGGATGTGAGCCCTATACCTAGTTGAGTCCGCGTAATCACCCCTAACAACCATGCTAATTAGCCTCGGGTACGTGGAGTTCAACGGCTTAACCTCATCAATGCTGAGCACATTCCTATGGTTAACCATGGCTTTAAGCAACCCCCTCAAATCATCCTTACTCTTAACCTTAACCAAGGCATACTCCACTATGAATGGAGTTGAAGAGTCAACGAAGGTCCCTAAAACCTCGTAATCCACAGCCAGATCGGAAACCTTAAAGGTCCAGTCGGAGTAATGAAAATAATCAAATAGAATAAGTGCATTCTGCGGATACTCTAAGGCATTTAAGATGTTTTTGTTCATACTGTACAATTCTGTTTCAGTCCTTTATTTAGTTTTTTACCAGCTGCTTATGCAATCGAACATCAGATAGTATACTTACATTAGTCATGCAATGGCATAATCATGCGTTCGTATTAGCAATAAAACTTATAAAGACCTACTAAAGACCTACCATATGGTGGCCCTCCAACACCTGGCGACTTCCTACCATCACCGATGGAGCAGGAGTGGCTTAACCCAACTGTAATATCACTAGCACATCAAGTTATTCAATATAACCCACAGGAAGCCTGTAAAATCCTCGAGGAACATGGATTTAAGATAGTTAACACCACGAGTGGACCTCAACTACTATTTCCAAATGGTACAGCATTCCCAACTATAACATTCATAGATTACGCGGGCTTCCCGGATACATTTGGTGTGGGTGTGATTGTTGGTGAACAATGGAAGCAGAATCTAGGTATAACTGTTAAGGCTATATCTGAGTCGTTATCAACATTGTTTACCTACGAAGAGACAGGTGAGGAGCCATTTGAATTAATGTACTGGTTAGCTCCAGGTTATTCACCATACTTAATATGGACCACGGAATTCGTTCCTGCTCAGGCAATAACAGTTTATCTAAATGGTTCGTATTATCTGAATGTAACTCATATCAAAACTGTTGGAACTATGATGTATGATGATCCAGGTAGGTGGATTCCGCCGTCTCAATTCATAGAGGACTGGATTAAGCCGGTGAAACAGCTAATGTAACTGAGTTAAAGAAGTACTACAATGATATGGCCATGATGTTGATCAAGGAGCTTCCAGGTATACCAGTTACGTTCGTTGCATGGCCTAGGTATGAGTACGAGGATCAATACTACATAGGGTTCTCAACACCTGAATACTTCTACGCCTGGGATGTTGAGATATGGGCCGTTGGGTCAGAGTTAATGATACTAAATATAGCACCGCGCCCGCCAGGGATGACACAGCAGCAGGAGATAGAATACACTAAGGAGGCTTGGCACGACCTATTAGCTTACCTATACGGTAAAGCCACCACTGCAACACCACCATCATTACTGGCCTTACTAACGCCATCTACGGTGACTACAACTACGACTACTACAACAACCACTACTACCACAACATCAACAACTGCAGTAACAACAGCAACCGTAACCAAGCCAGTAATAAGCACAGCATTAATAGCAGGAATAGTAATCATAGTCATCGTAGTAGTTGCAGTAGTGGCAATAATAGCGCTAAGAAGAAGGTAAGCCTAAAGTCGAAGCTATCTTAAATTCAAACTTTATAATTTTTAATTTTTCAGCCTTCTAAATCATGTTCCTATATTACGTTCTTCTTTTATTGACTACTATCACTATATTTAAACTAATTAATTATTCTAAGCTTTTATTTGACATTAAGTTAAAAATACTTTTCTATAGTATACCTCATTACATTATAGGTGTTCACTAGGTCGTTTATCGTTACGTATTCGTCATACGTGTGCGCCAGGGTCAATTCCCCTGGTCCATAAATCACCGTGGGTATTCCCCTAAGCCTAAAGTACCTCCCGTCGGTGGCCCCGGTCATTATTATTGGTTTCGGTTCAGCGTTGAGCCTTGCTATGCCCTCATGGATTAATTGAACTATCCTTTCCCCAGTTGGAGTGTAGTTTGGTTCACTGGTGTCTATTACCTCAACATCGGCAAGCCCCCTCAACCCCTCCCTCAACCTACCTATGACGCTGCCTGGTGAGACCCCGGGCGGCACTCTCATGTCTAGTTCCAGTTCTGCGTAGTCTGGGACCATGTTTATCTTTGACCCACCCCTAATGACCCCTGGGTTGAAGGAGACTGAGCCTATCACACCCCTTAAGTCGGCTTCACTCAGCCTTAATCCACCCCTTAGGGCACCCTCCAGGTAGACCCTAGCCGAGTTGTCAACCGCCTCCACTAGGTCCTGGGGTAGCTTAACCCCCCTATTCACCTCCTCAATGATGCCCTGCGCCGCCTCAATAGCCTTAATGAGCTTCATTATTGCGTTATCCCCAAGCACAGGTAAACTACCGTGGGCCGGCCTACCCCTAGCCACAAGCCTAACCTGGCTAAGCCCCTTCTCCGCTATGCAGTACCTACTGAAGCCCGTTGGCTCAGCCACTATGGCTGCATCGCCAACAAGGACATTACCCTTAACCAAGGCCTCAACCCCAGCATGACCCCCAACCTCCTCATCCGCCGTTGCGGAGAAGACCAGCGTCCCAGAACCCTTACCCTCAATCACGTGACCCAACTCAGCGAAGACCATCATTATCACGGCTAGGCCACCCTTCATGTCCGTTGAACCCCTCCCATAAACCTTGCCCTCAATTACCCTCCCCGAGAAGGGTGGGTAAGTCCACCTGGATGAGTCACCAGGTGGAACAACATCAGTGTGTCCATTGAGTATCAGTATTGGTCTACCATCACCCACCTTAGCTATCAGGTTGGGCTTACCCTTAACGTACTCGTAGATGCTGCTTGAGAAGCCACGCGCACTAAGCCAGTCCCTAATGAAGCCGACAACCCCAGTCACATCACCAGGTGGGTTAGTGCTGTCTATTTGAACCAGGCGTGAGGTTAACTCAGCCAATTGATCACCCAAATTACCCCGCATCACTAAGCCTACTGCGCAGTATAATATAAGTTATTCGGTTTATTCTTAGTTCATATTTAAATTACTTAATAAAAGAGGTAATGCTTAAAAATTGGCTAAGAATAACTTATTTTCGATGGCCACTAACATCAAGAATGTGATTAAGGTTGTTTTACTAATACTGGTGCCTTGGATATTCATAGTGTTCACTGCGCCGCTTTACAATAAGCCCTACCCGGAGTTGGGGTGGCTAGCCATTCCTATGGTGGTACCTCTTCACCTGGGTTTTTATACAGCCTGTGATAATTAACAACAAACCTCGTCCTTTAGGGTGGGGTAAAGGTTTTTAAGCATGAACATCTATCTGTCTTTTAGATGCCCTCCCCTGGTGAACTTCATCAAGGTGGGGAGCGGGGGCTGACTTCCCCCGCAATGCCAGGGGAGGGCATCTATGAGGTTAAGTATACTAATGTAAGAACCAACGTGGTTAGGCTACTACCAAATGGCTTCCAGGAGAGGAGGCTTAGGAGGTTGGCTAACGTCTCTGCCAAGCTATTTAATGAGGTTAATTACGAGAGGAGGAGACGGTTCTTTCAACAGCATCGAGTTGACTTTAAATCAACATGGGACAAATATTACAATAAGTACAAGAAGATACTTGGTGTTAATGCTCAGGCGGTGCTTCAGAAGAATAATGAGGCTTGGAATTCCTTCTTCTCACTGCTGAGGCTGAGGAGTGAGGGTAAACTACCACCATTCATGAGGCGTGTTTCTCCACCTGGTTATTGGAAGGATAGTGTGACTAAGCAGAGGAGGCTGATACTTCTTGTTAGGCAGGATAGGTACATTGTTGATGTAGAAAGGCACATCCTCATCCTAAAGGACTTTAAGATGGCTATTAAGTTTACTGGGAGGTTGAGGTGGTACGGAAAACAAGGCAGGTTGGAGATAATTTATGATGAAACAAGGAATGCCTGGTATGCATGCATACCAGTGGAGGTTGGTGTTGAGGAGGCTAAAACGGGAAGGAGGAGTAGGCATATTGTGAAGGGTGAGAGGAGGAGCATTCAAATTGAGTCGCCCAAGGGCAACAGGGCTGCATCCATTGACTTAGGCATCAATAACTTGGCTAGTGTGGTTGTGAGTGATGGTACTTGGTTACTCTACAAGGGCATAAGAGCAAAGGAGGACTACTTCTACTTGCAAAGACTGATTTCAAGTATCCAGTCCTTGAGGGATACGCTCAAGGATAAGCTACTGGCTGACGCAATCGATGAGTTGAACAGAGAAGTAAGGAGGCTGAGTGGAAAATTAAGGAGGAGGTTGTTGCACCTCTACAGGAATTTTGCTTCTCACTTATTGAAGCAACTCCACGAGCTAGGAGTCTCAACAATATATCTGGGTTACCCATTCAATATTGCTCAACAGAAGGGCAACAAGTTCACAGTGAACATGTGGACTTACAGAAAACTCATGGAGGCCATTGAGTTGAAGGCACAGGAGTACGGCATTAAGGTGTTTATAGTCATCGAGTACAACACCTCAAGGTACTGCGCCTACCACAACGTCGAAGTAAAGAGAAAACCAAGAGGTGTTGCCCACTGCCCAAAGGGACATAAGCTACACAGTGACCTAAACGGAGCATTAAACATAATGAAGAGAGCCATTGGAAAGATACCCCTAGTCATAAAGAAGCCACTCTCCTTCATCATAGACCACAACAAAGTAGCCCCCATAAAGGGGAGGTAACACCCAAGACCCCAACAAACCCCCGCCCAAAAGGCGAGGAAGGGGTCAGAAGGGCTCTATATGCGTAACTGGTGTGAGCGCAGGAGGTAACCTGGCAGCTGTAGTGAGCGTACTGGCTAGGGACAGTGGAATTAGGCTTAGGTGCCAGGTCCTTGTGCAACCGGTCATAGGGTTTGATCCGTATTCGGAGTCTGCAA
>NZ_LCTF01000048.1 GCF_001663375.1 Caldivirga sp. MU80 | reverse complement strand
GGGATAGACCACCAGGCTTTAATCCCCTAATCCTAAGCATTAACTCTCTTTCATCAGGAACCTTCCTAAACACCACAGCAACATCATAATCACTGTAAGGCATGTAATCACCACGAGCCCGGGAGCCAAAGAGCACAATAGTACTACCTGGATACTCACTGGATACCCTGGACACGAACCCACGCAGCAACTCACCGCCTTTACTAATGCTCTCACTAAGGATTTTTAGCAACTGATCTAACCCACTCGATGATTCTCCTTGCATACTCAACACACCTCCTAGCCGTCTCATCATTATAAACCCTAGGCTTCCTACCTGGATACCTAGATAGTGTATACTCACCACTCAATGCGTCAGCATAGACGTATAACTCAATGGGGAAATCAAATCCAAGGGACTTAATGACCCTGAGTAGTTCAGCCAGGTCGTGAGTAAACGGGTGTGTTCCCGCCTTAGCGACAATTAGGCCCTTAAGGTATAACTCGGCGGCTTGTTGCGATTCGAAGCATGATAACCAGTATAATCCATCATTTACGTGCCTCTCAGCATCCATGAAAAACGCATCCGCCTTCTCAACCCACTCACTTGGTATTATCATTTATGCATAGTTGTACAGGTAGTACTTAAATAAGCATTATCGCGGAGGACACCGCATTGCGTTAATATGAAATCAAGGTTTTGGGCAAGGTTTATTAAACCGTAGTGGCCACTACATGCTTGGTAGGGCATGGGTAATGAGGTAATATTGACTATTCTACCGCCGGAGCTTGTTGAGGATGTGGAAGAACTTATACCAACCATCTTATTACCGGAGGAGGTGTTGGGTAGTGGTTCTGAGACTAAGGATTAGGGTGTGTTATGGCGATAAGTGCGTGGAAGGCCTTGGAATAGCCAATAGCGGTTTTGCTGGGAGAGAGCCGGAGGTTGTGCTTCCTCAGGAGCTCGTGAGAGAATTACTAGGGGAGGGGCCCAACGTAGTCCTGATCGAGAGGGTGCTAGCTGATGGTAGTAGGGTCTTCCTACCGAGGCTAACGGATCCCCTTGATATATACGTAATAACCGAAGATAGGGTCGAGGGACCCGTGAAGGCGTACGCCTACATAACTAGGGGCAGGTTTATATTACTAAACGACGCCCTACTCAGTAAATTACGCATCGTAATACTTGACCCATTTGAGGGCGTGTGGTGTTTTAAGGATGAGCTTGGTAGGATGGAAAGGAGAGAAACGGCTTCTTAACCATATCTAACACAACCTAAGGATTACCCGCATTGTCCTGGATAAGAGATGGAGTATTGATAATCAGCGATCATAATATGTTAGTTATAATATTTATAGGCATGCCATTGTTAAGTCCCACCATGCAGATCAAGGATGTGGTTACCTACGTTGGGAGGGCATTCGTTGGTAAACCCGTGACTGGCTTTAGGGGTCCTTATGAGGAGGTTGCATCAAGGATTAGCCAGGGGTTTACGGCTGTCTATGTTAAGATTATTACTGACGATGGACTTACTGGTTGGGGCGAGGCAATAGCGAGGGAGGCGCCGTCAGCGACTGCCTCGATAATTAATGAATTATTTAAGCCAATGCTCATTGGCAAGGATCCACTGGATACTGAAGTCCTTTGGGAGGAGTTGTTTACGGCAATGAGGATCAGGGGACACCACGCTGGCTACTACGTAGAGGCATTATCAGGCGTTGACCTGGCCCTTTGGGATCTTAAGGGTAAGATACTGAGCAAACCGGTACATAAGTTACTCGGTGGTACATTTAGGGGTGAGGTTAGGGCATACGCATCCTCTGTGGTCTTCATGAGCCCTGAGGACACTGTTAAGGAAATCGAGAAATTATTGGAGCAGGGGTTTAGGTACATTAAGGTGAAGATTGGTAGGGGTTACGATATTGATAAGTCCGTGATAAAGGCAATAAGGGATTCGCTTGGGAATGAGGTTGAGATAATGGTTGATGCCAATACGGCATACAATGTCGCCACCGCAATAAAGGTCGGCAGAATGCTTGAGAAGTACGATGTGGTATGGTTCGAGGAACCAGTACCACCAGACAACCTGGAAGGCTACACCAGGGTTGCTAAGGCCCTGGACATACCCATAGCGGGAGCCGAGACCTTATTCACGAAGTACCAATGGCTCGAATTCATGAGCAGGGAAGCCATAGACATAGCAATGCCAGACATAGCAAGGGTGGGCGGAATAACAGAGTTACTGAGGATAAGGGCATTGGCAGACTCCTTTGGGATACCGATGACATTCCACGTTGGATTATCTGGCGCAGGATGCAGAGCAGCAACTCTTCAATTCATAGCGGCAACACCAACAAACACACTCTTCACACCAGCCTATGAGTACTACTATGTCGAGAAAAATCCATTAGCATACGAAATAACCAAGGAACCAGTGGAAAACTTCAGGGGCGATTACGTAACAATACCAGGTAAACCCGGCCTAGGAGTAGAGATAGACGAGGAGAAACTGAGAAAATACACAACATAATAAACATAATAGTTAAAATTATAAGGGCTTCTGAGAACCATAGTTATAGTCATTATTTGAATCACAGTTTAATTTCTATTCAATTTTCTATTCAATAAAAATCATTATTAATTAAGTGAGTAAAATTTAATAAGTAATTGATTTAAGTTGGAACAATGGTTTTAAAATTATTAAAGTTAGTGCTTCAGCATAATGATTGGAGTAAGTATCTACAAGAATTTCCTGGAAGTAAATATATAATTATTAACTCATTACCATTACCTTCCAAAGATACCATACAGGCCTTAGTTAAATTAGAAACATCAAATAAAGATCTTATGAAAACGATACTTAAGAAAATTAAGGAACATTCACGTACTAAAAATGTGGAGGTCTTAAATACATACTCGGCAAAAAATCACACTATGGCAATTTTTAAAGTGATAACAAACTATAAAGGTAGTATCACTGAGCAAATTATTAATTATAATAGTAACCATGACCATAAGGTATTGACCTACCAGGAATATGGTAAAAATGGATTAGAATACTGGAGTATTTTAATTTATAATAGATATATCAATGATTTTGTACATATTCTAAATGAGCATGCGGAGATTATATCATTTAATTCTTTTGATGGTGATTTAATCCTCAATCATTATTTTAAATATTCACTTACACCATATGAGTCATATGTATTAAAAGTAGCTTATAAATTAGGGTATTTTGAATGGCCTAAAAAAGCTACTTCCGAAGATATAGCAAAAATATTGAATATAAGTAAATCTACCTTTACTCAAATTTTACGGAATGCACTTCGAAAGATTATAGCGAAGGAGTTATTATTATATAATGATTTTTCCTAGATTTGCGTTCTTCTTTATGGTGTTAAGTATATAAAAGGTCCTTACGGCATCTTTCATCGTTGAAAGTGGTTGTTTTTTATTTACTAAGACTTCATCTATAAAGTAAGAAACTATATTATAAAATGTTTTTTGGAAGTCTATCGTTCTTGATTGATAATAACTAGCTGGTTGCTGATATGTTAATGATTCCATAGAGTTGAAAGTAAATACCCCCTTTTCAAAGAATACTTTAACCATCCATGTCCAAGATGTTGGTGTTAAATCGTCGCAACACCATCCGCTTAATATTTGCGCTGCCGTTCCGTTTTTAAACTTAAGTATTACTATTGCTAAATCATCTACATTTTTATATTTTGAGTACGATACATTATCAACATAACCCACTAAGTATTCAATATCACCAAATAGAAACAATAATGTATATATTAGATGATAAGCTTGAGTTATTAGTGTACCATGATATCTTTTTGCTACTTCTTCATCGATCTTATGGAAAATGCTTGCAAATGCAAAGATAGGTCTTCCTAGTTCGTTATTAGTAATAATCTCCTTAAGGTGCAAGATTTGTGGTGTATAGATATAATTATGAACGGGCATACATACTACGTTATATTTCTCACATGTTTTATTCATAATTTCGACTTCTTCTACTGTAAGTGCTGGTGGTTTTTCTACAAGGACGTGTTTCCCAGCCTTAGCTGCCTGAATGGTTTGAGGAAAATGATCTTCATCTCGACTAGTTATAATTACGGCATCGACATCTTTATCGTTACATAAATCCTCAAATGATTTATAAGCCTTAACACCATAGATACTGGCTATTTCCTTAGCTCTTTCATAGGAGTGAGAAAATACTCCAACAAGCTTTCCATGTTTTGATCGTAAAACTCCCTGTATATGTAATCGTGATATTTCTCCTAAGCCTGAAATCGCAACGTTCACCATAACAATCACTCAATCGTATTATACCTCTCTAAATATTTAACCTTATCATAGGCAATTTTTAATCCCTCCTCCGCGTTTAATTCACCTCTAATTACCTTATTAAGTAATGGCCAAATTATTTCTGAAAACTCTCTCCATCTAGCTATCTTTACAGGTAAGTAGCTTTCCTCAATTGTTCTTCTATAAAGATCTAATCTAGATATCTCAAAGGCATTATTCTCTTTTTTAGCATCATTGATTAATTTCGTAAAAACACTCTTTCGAGCTGGTAAAAATCCCTGAGCCTTACACTCAAAATGCTGATTTTCATTTGACGTTAAAAATAATACAAAAGTCCCGGCAAGATTAGTATTTCTACTCCACTTTATTACGCTTAATCCATGAGATCCACCATAAACAAATCTCCCACCCTTACCATAAGGATATAATGCCAAGCCGAGATCCCGCCATACTAATGATTGACTAGGATCTTTATATACATAATCCCAACCTGGCCAATCGAAGACCATAGCGGTCTCGCCATTCTTAAATGAGCTACTTACATCATCGTAAAAGAAATCTGGAGTATTAGGATGCGTTACTTTATACTTTAAGTGTAAATCTGCCATAAATTGTAAAGCTTCAATTCCTTCCTGCGAATAAAAGGTAAACGAGCCATCTTTATCTACAATCTTACCGCCAAATGAGTGAAGAAGTTCCATAAATCTACCAACTACAGCATGACCTTTTGCAGCGAATGCATATGCATATTTTACAGGAAGTTCATTAATGCGCTCCTTGATTCTTATAGCGACCTGCAAGAAATCATCCCATGTTCTCGGTAAATCTAAACCTAGTTTATTAAATACTGACACCCTGTAATGTAATAGGCTAACATCAATAAACCTAGGAGCTATAAGAAATTGATCATTTATAATTGTCGACAGCTTTAAAGGTTCAAGTAAATCATCATATAACGCTCTTGCATTATCTCGATCAATACTAAATAAATCCGCATACAAATGATAATACGACCTAAGAAAACTAGTATGTGACGATATAATATCAACATTCTCATTACCCTTAAGTTTATCTTTAAATGAATTGAGCTCTGGATGAGAAAAAAGATGCATAATTTGAACCTTAACGCCATATTTATATTCAAATTCTACTATCTTTCTGTATAGAACTTCATAAGGTTCAAATCCTTTGCCTCCTATTAGCACAGCCTTAAGTATAGGTGCAGAAGCCATAATAATCTTTAAAATTATTTTTAGTTTTTAAAATATATATCCTAACATGTTTGCTATTTCCCTAGTAATTAAACCTATTATAGGGAATAAAAATCAATAAAAATTATGATAATTTTAATTTTAGTATCTTATTTTGCTTTTTAATGGAACCCTGTGGCAACAAATGACTGGTCAGACCCTGCAGGTACTGGCCATGGTGAATATAAAGCAGGTGGCGGTGGTACTAAGCCTGAATTGGATTGGCAATCATATGCATAATATGGTGGAGCCTGTAGTGCTGGGTTTTGTGGTGTTAATTGCTGTGCCAACAATAATAAATAAGTTGGAGGCGGTGCTATGTGGTCTAATATCATAGAATACGTTGCATTGCATGAGACAACAATATATGTTGGTGTATTTATCGTCGCATTAGCGGGTAGATTTAATTGGCCAGTGTATATGTAATATCCTGCCCACACAGCCCAATAACCCATTACGAATGGTGTTTGTTGTATACTCATAAGAACGGTCCCATTACTTATCAATGCTAACCACTCTGGTAATTGTGCATCAAATCCTAATACTGGGACCTTACCTGGACCAAAACCAACTGATATACCATCCGCCCTTAGCGCCTCAACGTTAGCAATTGCTGTTAATAAGTTAGAGTCCAAATATGCAGTAACTGATGTACCATATTTAGGAACTATAGAACTTATGGTTGCATAAGCCTGAGCCTGATCATCCTGGTTTGCTTGAACGACTGTGAGTATTTGTGCCGTCCCATTTTGAACAAGAGGTTGGAGAACATCTTCAAATCCCACGGTTCTCAGATAGAGGGTTTCAACACCAGGTAAACCAGTTACTATAACAAATTTCCATGGTGTAGGTACGTGCTGCTGACGTAAGTAACTTAGGAATGATTCTAATTCTATCTCAGCGGCTAAAGTATTGTTAGTACCCAAATAGAGATTTCTAGCAGCCTTATTTGGTACATCTCTATCAACCAATATTACTATTACCCCTTCTTGTTTAAGCTTAAGTAATTCCCCTTGGACGGCATCGGTGACAGTACCTATTACAATTATATTCGGATGCAGCGCTTCCGCTTGCTCTAACTCCGATATCTGTTGACTAACTGTTGTAGCGTCGAACTCTTCGTATACTACATTATAACCCATTGATCTAAGTTGTTGTACAGCAGCTTGCACACCCTGTGTGACTAAGTTATACCAGAAGTTAGCTGGTGCTGGGTTAAAATAGAATATCACAATAGTTTTATTCGTAGTTGGAGTCGGTGTAGTAACAACTACCGTCTTCGGTTTTATTGAAGCAAAATACCCAGCTACTGCTGCAAGAGCTACCACTACTATAATCAACCCTATAGATATTAATTTCCAGTTCGTCATCAATTGAATTACTTAGCAATAGGGTAATAAGTATAAATCCCAACTTGTTTGATGTTCTTACACTGGAAAAATAAAAGCACTTTTACTGTTTTTATTTCGATAAGGTAGGCAAGAATTGTTGGTGGTTGGTTGACTGATAGGCTTGATAATAGGATTTGTCCGTCCCCATGCCTCAGCCCCTATCCCTACCCGGCACCATATCCAAAACATCATTACTTGGTCTTTTCTCATAACAGGTTTGGAATAAATTTTATAAAGAATCATCGATATTTAAATGCAGCACATGAACGAACAAAATTTCCTGCTTATTGCTGAAGGAATTACTAAGATATTTCCAGGAGTTGTAGCGCTTGATAATGTTTCTTTTGATTTAAAACCTGGAGAGATTCATGGATTACTTGGCCAAAACGGTGCAGGCAAATCGACATTGCTAAAAATATTATACGGATATTATGCACCTGACAAAGGCCGTATTATAATTAAAGGCAATGAAGTTAAACTAAAGACTCCGCGTGATGCACGTAATCATGGAATTTCATTTTCAACACAAGAAGTTACGTTACTTCCTCATTTGACAGTACTCGAAAATATAATGCTACTTGGTTCTTATTGGAATAAAGAGTTTTCATATTTTAATAAAGAAAAAATATTAGATTATGTACTCGAACTTATAAAAGAATATGGAATAGAAATAAATCCTAATGAAAAAGTACGTTACTTAGGTACTGCGAATAAAATGATCGTTCAAGTACTTGCTTCACTAAGTATGAATGCTGATATATTTCTTTTTGATGAACCAACAAGCCCATTATCTCCATATGAAGTGGAGAAAATATTCAATTTAATAAATATGCTTAAAAGTAAAGGTAAGGGTGTCGTGTTCGTAACCCATAGAGTAGATGAAGCATTAAAAATTTGCGATAGAATTACAGTTTTAAGAAATGGAAAGAAGATCGGTACAGTAGATGCGCATAAAACTAATGAGGAAGAACTTATAGAAATGATGCTTGGGACTCAAATTCATGAATTTTATTTTGTGAAAGAAGGAAAAGAAATGAAGGAAATAACAAAAATTGAAACCCCACTAATAGAACTCAGAGGCATTTATTCAATACCCACAAAACCAACAGAAGTTCCTTTAAGGAATGTGAATTTAAGAATTTATGAAAATGAAGTTGTTGCAGTATTTGGAATAATTGGTGCTGGAAAAACAGAATTAGGGAAATTATTAATAGGTATTACAAAAATGGCAAGAGGCGATATTTACTATAAAGGTAAGAAAATTAAAATAAAGTCACCAGCCCATGCACTGAGTAAATATGGAATATTTTATTTGACGGAGGATAGAAGGGCTGAAGGTATAATACCTCTTCTTTCAGTTCTTGCAAATATGTCGATATCAGCCTTTAAAAATGTAAGTTTAGGTGGTATTCTAATAAATGCTTTTAAAGAGAGAGAACTCGGCACTAGGTTCGTCAAGGAGTTAAATATAAAGGCTCCCTCACTTTATGTGAGAGCTTCTAATTTAAGTGGTGGAAATCAGCAAAAGGTACTGTTAGCTAGAGCGTTAATGACCAGCGCTAAGTTATTAATCATCGATGAGCCTACAGTGGGTATCGATATAGGTACTAAGATAGAGATTAGAAGAATAATTCGTGAGATTTCTTCGAAAACAGGTATTTCAGTGTTAGTTCTCACTAGTGATCTTGATGAAGCTTTAGGTATTGGTGAAAGAGTATACTTTATGCATAACGGAACTATAGTAAGTGAGTATACTAACAACAACCCAGATGAAATTCGCAGAAAAATAATTAGTGATTTCTCGAATATTGTTAAAAAATAATGGTACCAAATTTGTTAGGAATAACCTTTTAATTCCAAAGCGCATCAATAATTGTAATGTCCACGACTGAAAAGGAGGAAGAAATTGTAGTGGTAAAAGGCAAACGTAAAAGTCCACTTAGAGCGTTTTTAGATTTCTATAATACTCATGATCTCGCAAGACCCTTGCTGCCATTCATCGCAATATTAATAGCCGCGATATCTATATCACCTGAATACTTCCTTGCGCCAACAAATCTAAAGGTTTTACTTTACCAAACATCGCCGATAGCTCTTTTAGCATTAGGTGAAGCTTTAACAATAATAATGGGTTCCATAGATTTAACTCCTGGTTCTGTTGCTGGTTTTGCTGCATTATTTACTGGTTTGATTACGCTCAATTCAGGTAATGTTCCATATGCTATTGCATTAACATTACTAGTCACAACTGCCATTGGTGCACTTAATGGTTTTTTGGTTGCAAGACTTAAAATATATTCCTTCATAGTTACTTTAGCTGGGCTTGAAATATGGAGAGCAGTTGATTTAAGCATAACTGGCGGTTCGCCAATATATGGATTATATCAATATGGCTTTTTAATGCAGGACTTTCATACCTTCATACCTTTAGTATTTATAATAACTCTTATCGTGTATGTAGTCTTTCTCTTTATTTTAATGAGAACAACATGGGGTAGAATTATATATGCTATTGGCAGTAATGAAGAAGCTGTACATTTATCAGGAACTCATGCAAGCCTTGCAAAGTTTTTAGCATTTACAGTTGCTGGTTTCTTATATGGAGTAGCTGGAATTATGCTAATAGCCACTAGTGCGTACATTGTTGATCCTTGGACAGCTTACGGTTATGAATTATACGCCATAGCTGCTGCTGTCATTGGTGGTATAGCATTAACTGGCGGTACTGGACACCCTATAGGGCCTTTATTAGGGGCTTTTGTATTAACAATATTAACGAATATTTTAATCATAATGGGATATACACAGTATACTATTCAAGAGATCATAATTGGCATTATATTAATTGCCGCAGCACCTGCACTGACTCGCGGTCTAAGGTGGGTGAAATAAGTTATGCCGGCAATAATGATTACGGGCTCTAGTGGTCAGATTGGTCGTTTCGTCATTGAAGAATTAATAAAAGGCAATTATGAGTATGATGTTGTAGCATTCGATGTGAGATTTGACCAAGAACTTATTAATATATCAAAGGTAACAAATAAACTTAAACTTGTTTATGGCGATATAACGAATATAGAAGAACTAATTGACAGTATTAAAAAATATGATGTAAAAAGAATAATACATTTAGCTGCATTAGTACTTCTCGAATCAAGAAATCGACCATTAAAAGCAGTCAAAGTAAATATGCTTGGTACTGCTAATATATTCGAGGCAGCTAGACTTATGGACTTAGAACGCGTTGTTTATGCAAGTTCTGAAGCGGTATATGGGTCGCCGGTTAACTATAATTCAAAGGCAGTAAATGAAGACATTATTCCAATGCCACCGCCAGATCCATACCCTATATCCAAATTTATGAATGAAGCATATGGAATATTCTATAGAAACTACTATGGGTTAGATATTTTAGGTGCGAGATTAACATCGGTATGGGGACCTGGACGTTATACGGGATATACAGGACAATTTAATGCATTTCTTAGAGATTTAATAATTAAGGGTGAGTCCGAAGTCCCTGCTGATTTTGCGTATATAGATGCAAAATTAAGATGGTTATATGTTAGAGATGGTGCTTTAGCATTCATACATTTGGCTTTGGTTAATAAACAATATGTAAAAAGACCCATATACAATATCGGCAGTAAAAAGCCCTGGAATATCATCGATATGCTGAATATCATTAAAGAGGTTTTGCCAAATAGCAAGGTTCATTTCACGCCACTAAATAAACCTACAGAAACTTCATCAAGAATACCCGGACCTGCTGGGCTTGATGTTGATTGTTCAAGATTATATCAAGAATTAATGTTTGAGGAAAAATATGGACTAAAAGGTGGGTTATTAGATGTGATAGAATATGAAAAACAACATAGCTAGGAGCACAAAAAACACCAGCAATAAAACAGCTAGAATTAAACTTGTTAGAAGAAACATTAAAGATTCAGTCCAGTTAAGTAAAAGCTGATGCGCATATTCAGACTAATAAATGGAGGGGCTGTGTCGAGTTTTGTGGTTTTGGATGGTAGGGTTTTTGTTTTGATGGTTGATCCTGTTACGGCTTTGAAGTTGCATTATGAGGGTAGGCAGGTGCCGTTGGGTCCT
>NZ_LCTF01000010.1 GCF_001663375.1 Caldivirga sp. MU80 | reverse complement strand
TACGGCAGGTCAGTATGCCCCGAAACCCCGGGGCTGCACGCGAGCTGCAATGGCGGGGACAGCGGGTTCCGACCCCGAAAGGGGGAGGCAATCCCGTAAACCCCGCCCCAGTAGGAATCGAGGGCTGCAACTCGCCCTCGTGAACGTGGAATCCCTAGTAACCGCGTGTCACCAACGCGCGGTGAATACGTCCCTGCCCCTTAGGTGGGCCGCTGCGGCTATTAGCCGCGGAGCCCGCCGGGGAGGCACACACCGCCCGTCGCGCCACCCAAGGGGATCCTTAACGAGGCCCCCTGGGTTCACTGGGGGGTCGAGTTGGGGGTCCCCAAGGGGGGCGAAGTCGTAACAAGGTGGCCGTAGGGGAACCTGCGGCCGGATCACCTCCTTCAAGGGGTTGGGGTTCAATGGGGCTTCTTCCCTCAGCCACCAGGCTGGGGCGCTTACCCGCCACCCGTGCCACGAAGCCGCCCGGTGGATGGCTCGGCTCGGGCGCCGAGGAAGGGCGCGGCAAGCGGCGATATGCCCGGGGTAGCCGCAGGCAGGCGTTGATCCCGGGATCCCCGAATGGGGCTTCCCACCTGGGCCGAATAGGCTCAGGTACCCCGTAGGGGGTGGGAACGCGGGGAACGGAAACATCTTAGTACCCGCAGGAGGGGAAACCAAAAGGGATTCCCCGAGTAGGGGCGACCGAAAGGGGAGGAGCCCAAACCGAACCCCCATGGGTTAACCGTGGGGGGATGTGGTGTTTGGGCTTGGGTACCGCCGGGGTGGCCTAGCCGAAGTGGGCTGGAAAGCCCCACCGAAGAGGGTGATAGTCCCGTAGGCTAAAGGCCGCCTGGCGGAGTCCCAAGGTCCCGGAGTACCACGGCTTGGTTTTGCCGTGGGAATACGGGGGCCTCCAGCCCCTAAGGCTAAGTACGTCCCGAGTCCGATAGCGAACAAGTACCGTGAGGGAAAGTGCGGGTTCCCAGGACGCGCATGGCTTAGTTCATTCAGCGACCCGCGGTTCATTGGTTAATTGTCTTACCTTCACCTAAACCCCACCGGTGGGGTTGGGGGATTGCCTGTAATGGGCCTTGCCCAAATGCCCATTAAGCCGCGGGTCCAGGTGTTACGCAGTTTAATCATTGTGTTGCCTTACCTGGGGCCCGCACCCCTAGAGCTGAAAAGAACCCCGCAAGGGGTGTGAAAAGAGCCTGAAACCGGGCGGTTACAGGTGGGGTGGCCCTCAAGGATAACCCCACCCGAAGGAAACCGGGGCGACCCAGGAGTACGAGGGTGGGGTACGGGGTCACCCCTTACGTCCAGAAACACGAGCCAGGGAGTTCCCACCTGTGGCGAGCCTAAGGGGGTTAACCCCGGAGGCGTAGGGAAACCGAAGGCCCGCAGCCGGGTAACCGGTGAGGGGCTGGGTCTGTTAAGGGCCCGTAGTCACAGGTGGGAGACCAGAAACCGAGCGATCTAGCCCGGGGTAGGGTGAAGCGGGGCGAAAGCCCCGTGGAGGCCCGCTAGGGGTTCTGACGTGCAAATCGTTCCCGTGACCCCGGGCTAGGGGCAAAAGACCAATCAAGCTCGGTGATAGCTGGTTCCCCCCGAAGCAGCTCTCAGGCTGGCCTCCCCAAAGGGTGCCCACGGGGTAGAGCACTGATCCGGGATGCAGGGGCCGAAAGGCTCCGGTCCCGGGTCAAACTCCGAACCCGCGGGCCCCGTAGAAGGGGGGAGACGGGTTCCCCAGGGGTAAGCTTGGGGGCCGAGAGGGAAACAACCCAGACCGGGGTTAAGGCCCCAAAGTGCGGGCTAAGTGTCAATCTAGAAGGGTGTCCCCCACCGAAGACGGCGGGACCGTAGGCCCAGCAGCAGCCATCGGCTAAGCAACGCGTAACAGCGGACCCGCTGAGGTGGGGGGCCCCGAAGACGCACAGGGACTCAAGCCCGCCGCCGAGACCCCGGCCCACGGGCCATTGGCCCGCGTGGGGTAGGGGGGCGTCGCCGTGGGGCAGAAGCCGGGCCGTGAGGTCCGGTGGACCCGCGGTGAATGAGGATCCTGGCGGTAGTAGCAGCGAAGAGGGGTGGGATACCCCTCCGCCGGAAAGGCTAAGGGTTCCATGGTAATGATCATCAGCCATGGGTTAGCCGGTCCTAAGGCGGGGCCTAACTGGCACCCGCCGAAAGGGAAACGGGTTAACATTCCCGTGCCGTGGGGGTAGGTTTGCGGCAACGCAGGCCCCACCCCCGACGCCTCGGGATAGGGTGAGTGGGGCTGCCGCCCCATTTAACCGTCGAAGGCCGGGGAGTGCCGTCATGGCGAGAACCGGCTGAAGACGGTAATAGCCGGGCCTTGAGCTCGGTTCACCCGACTCCCGGGGCCCATGAAAAGGGGGTGAGGAACGAGCCCCCACGACCGTACCGAGAACCGACACAGGTCGCCTGGGTGAGAAGCCCAAGGCGGCTCGGGTCACGCCAGGCTAGGGAACTCGGCAAATTAGCCCTGTAACCTCGGGATAAAGGGTGCCCGCGGCCCTGGGTAAACCCCGGAGCCGTGGGTCGCAGTGGCAAGGGGGACCTGACTGTTTAACAAAAACATAGGTCCCCGCAAGCCCGCAAGGGTTTGTACGGGGGCTGAATCCTGGCCACTGGCGGTACGTGAAACCCGGGTTCAACCGGGCTAAGCGCCGCTGAAGGCCGGGGGTAAACTCGGCCATCCGCAGGCCGTAAGGTTTTTTTAACCTGTCCCGCATAGATCAGTAAAGCAAATCATGAACTTGATAGGCACGGAACATCCCTCTAAAAAAGAGAAGTTCACCTCCCTCATTTCCTAACCCTCATCTTTACCCCCAACGGCCTGCGGAGGCCGGGGCCCAGCTCTGACCCTCTTAACGGGGTGTTTTCCCGCACGTGTTTAAATGTACATGGGCGTTAGAGTTAAATACTAAGGTTGTGTTTGTCCTTCTCCATGGAGTCGGGTTGCGTGGGTGGCGATATTGCCATAGGGTATGTTGTTGGCTTTATTGATGCGGAGGCCAGTTTCTCGGTGTCGATAAAGTATCAGCGGGGATATGGTCTGAGGCTAGATCCTGTCTTCAGCATTTCGCAATTAAACAGGGAGCCGCTTGAAATAATACACGGCGTAATTAATGCAGGGAGGATAATCAAGAAACCGGGACAGAAACATCTATACCTCTATATTGTTGACAATATCAAAGAATTAACAGAATGCCTAATACCATTTTTAGATAGATACCGGCATCTCTTGCACTCAAAAGGTAAGGCTTATAGTCTATTTAGGGAAATCGTGATCTCGCTGTCTAAAGGGGTGCATAGAGAAAGGGAGGGGATGCGGAGGCTCGTGGTACTGGCATACGAACTTTCACATGTAAACCCCAAGTCACATAGGAAAAGACCAATTGAAGAAGTGTTGAAACTTCTTGATTACGACTCAGTTCTTAGCTCCTAATCTTTATCCCTCTTTTTGCGGGGACCCCCGGGAGGAAGGTAGCCAAATGCCTTGCCGGGTATGGGCGACCGCGTGGGGTTCCACGTGGTCGTCCTCCGAGAGTTCCGGCGTGCATGAATGGATCAACGAGGTCCCCACTGTCCCAGCCTGGCGCCCGGCGAACCCACCTCCAGGTGCAGAGTCCTGGGACCCCCGACGGGGCGAGAAGACCCTGTGGACCTTTACTGCAGCCCGCTGTTGGGGTGGGGGAGGGGGTGCATAGTGTAGGTGGGAGCGATGAACCACGGTCTCTGGGCCGTGGGGATGCGTCAATGAAACACCACCCATTCCCTCCTCTGCCCCTAACCCTGGGGCCACCCCTGGGGGACAGCGGCGGGTTGGCAGTTTGGCTGGGGCGGCACACCCCTGAAAAGATATCAGGGGTGCCCAAAGCTCCGCTCAGGTCGGTCAGAAAC
Organism: Caldivirga sp. MU80; assembly: GCF_001663375.1. Taxonomy (GTDB): domain Archaea; phylum Thermoproteota; class Thermoprotei; order Thermoproteales; family Thermocladiaceae; genus Caldivirga. Next base: position 57,279 of record NZ_LCTF01000010.1, on the reverse strand, counting down.
CGACCGTGGAGGGTAAGGCCAAATGCGGGGCTGACTGCCCCCTTGAACGCTAGGGGGGCAGGCGGGAAACCGGGGCCTAGCGAACGCTCGTGCCCCCACTGGAGGGGGCCGGGCATGTCGGAAAAGGTACCCCAGGAGTAACCGGCTCGTCGCGGGTGAGAGTTCCCATCGACCCCGCGGTTTGGTACCCAGACGTCGTCTCTTCCCATCCTGGCGGTGCAGCAGCCGCCAAGGGTGGGGCTGCCCGCCCATTAAAGGGGAACGTGAGATGGGTTCAGACCGTCGTGAGACAGAGGGGGATGGCCAGGTATCGAAACCTGACCTCCCCCTCCTCAAGAGGTCGGTCTCTACCTGTCGGGGGTGCTGGCCGCCTGCGGGGAAGGTGCCCTCAGTACGAGAGGAACGGGGCGCCGCGGCCTCTAGTCTACCGGTTGTCCGGCAGGGCAGTGCCGGGCAGCCACGCCGCTTGGGGTAACCGCTGAAGGCATCTAAGCGGGAAACCCGCCCCTAAAATAGGCGGCCGCTGCTCCTGGCCGGGGTTACCCGGCTGGGGGTGGTTAGGGCTCCCGTAGAAGACGGGGTTGATGGGGTGGGGGTGTATCCCCCGAGGGTTTCCCCGAGGGGGGAGCCTGCCACTCCCAATCGCCCGAAGGTGCGGGTGGTGGGCGCAAACCCAGCCTGGTGGTGTCCTGGTGGCTTGGGTGGTTAGGTTTATGAATAGGCCCTTAAGTGGCCTCAACCGTGGGCTTCACGGTGGTTGACCTTTTCTCGGGGGCTGGTGGCTTCTCGGTTGGGTTTAGGGATGCGGGCTTTGAGGTTGTGGCTGGTCTCGATGTGGATCTTGATGCGGTTAGGACGTTCAGCCTAAACTTCCCCAAGGCGGTGGTTATACGGAGTGACGCTAGGCTTATCAACGGCTCCGACATTGTGAAGTACGTTGGGGATGTGGACGTCGTGATTGGTGGACCACCCTGCGAGGCCTACACTGGGGCTAACCCAAGGAGGCTTGGCGAGCCGCTGGATAGGCTCTACACGGATGAGCTTGGTCAATTAACCCTGGAGTTCATTAGGCTTGTGGGTGAGCTTAAGCCGAGGGTCTTCGTGATGGAGAACGTGGCGGCTATAATGGAGGGTGGGCTCAGGGAGGCATTGGTGGGCGAGTTTAGGAGGGTTGGCTATGGTGAGGTCTACTTCAACGTACTTCATGCGGAGGATTACCTGGTGCCAAGCGTAAGAAGGAGGGTCTTCATATCCAACATTAAGATCAAGCCCCGTAAGGCCGGTAGGGTAGTTACCGTGGCCGAGGCCTTGAGTGGGTTACCTGAACCAACACCCCAAATCCCAAACCATGAACCAGTCCCAGTGTCCCCGAGGAAGGTTAGGGGGATTAGTAGGGTTGCGTGGGGGCAGGCCCTATACACCTACAGGGGTTCTGGGGGAGTCTACAGGAACTTCATTAAGCTGCACCCCAATAAACCAGCCCCAACAGTCATGGGTAGCGTGAGGTTCATACACCCATACGAGGATAGGTTGCTGACTGTTAGGGAGCAGGCCAGGTTAATGGGGTTCCCGGACAACCACGTGTTCCTGGGCAGTAGGGACTCGCAGTTTAACCAGGTTGGTGAGGCTGTACCTCCACCGTTGGCTAGGGCAATAGCCGAGGTGGTTAAGGGAGCCTTAACCTAGCCTACTCGGTCCTAATGACCTCAGCCGGCCTAATCCTAACAATACTCATCAGCGGCGGCACAGAGGCCACCACCCCAGTCCCCAGTGCCGTGGCTAGGCCTAGGGCGAAGAACTGGGGCATTGGCCTAATGATTATGTTGATGCTGTACCCTAGGTAATTAATCAACTTAACCATTAGTATTGAGCCGTAGTAACCCCCAATAAGCCCAATTAAGCCACCTATCAGTGAGACGGCTATGACCTGGGTTATGAATATGAGCATCACCTGGCCGTTGGAGGCCCCTATGGCCTTCATTATCCCTATCTCCCTCCTCCTCTCCCTAATGTTTATCAACACCATTATGGCCACTATTAGGCCCGCTATAACCACGCTGAGCACTATGACTATTAGGAAGAAGACGTTGATCAGGTTAACGATTTCATTAACGCTCCCTATTATGGACTGCTGCTCGTAGACCTGGGCCTCGGGGATCAACTGCTTCATGGCCGTGTTCAACCTGCCTATGATGGCTGCATTATCGCCGACAACCTTGATGAATATCACGTTCACGAAGTCCCCAGTGTTCAACTGGGATTGGAGGTAGCCTAGGGGGGCCACGACCATGTAGACTTGGAAGCCAAGCAACCCACCGAATATACTGGTGAAGATCCCCGAAACCCTGAGCTTAAGCACACTGTAGGTCCCGGTCAAGCCCTGTGGAACGTAGACGTATATGTAACTACCCACGGTGGCGTTTAGTGCCTGGGCCAACTGCTGAGATATTATACAGTCATCACTGCCAATGGGTAGTGAGCCCTGGGTTAACTGGGGGTAGAAGTAGCTGAATGAGTCTGTGGATAAGCCAATGAGGGTTATCTGGTGTCCACCGGCTATTGCGCCGGTGAGTATTGCCGGGGCAGCGTACTCCACGTACCTTAACCCATTGATCATGTTGACCAACTGCTCAGGTATTATGGCTGATGAGGTGTAGACCATTAGGTCGGCGGGCAGTATCGACTTAACCTCAAGCTCCACCGTGTACTTAACGCCGTAGGTAACGGTCTCTAGGGCGACTAGGAGCGCCACTGCTGTGGCTATGGCAATAATGGTCATTATGGTCATCGCCTTCCTGGTCACCAACCCCCTCAACCCAATCCTAACAGCCATCATTAAGGCCCTGGTGTTCACAGGTTGGTGAAGTGGCTAATGCTTAAAACCCTTTACCAGGATTACAATCAGCGTGTTGAATGCACCCTTTACTGACCACTGATGAATACGCCAACGCCTGAATGCGTTAAGTGGCTAACCTGGGCGTTTGCCTAATGGGTGGACTTGGCCTAGGGCTGCGGATAACCCTGGCTATGCTAATGGTCTTTAACAGGACCCCAACCACCGCAGGCCATGGAATTCTCATTATGGCTAATGGCAGTGAGAGTATGAATAAGCTTATGCCCACCAGGAACATCAACGCGTTACCCCTCCCCGTTATTGCCTTAAAGTCATTGTAAAGTATGAAGCCAGCCACTAATTCGAAGGAATACCCAGCAATTAGAAGTACACCCATGGCAACCCACCGGTGCATAACCCCGGCCACAATGAACATTAGGGTTAAGGCCAGTGAGTAGGGCGTGTACCTGTGTATATAGCTGGAGGAGTTTAGCCTAGCACTACTAAGCATCCTGTACACAGCCACCCCAAGCACCCACAACACCACCAGCAATAGGATGAGCGGAAACTGGAATAGCGAACTAAGTGGAACGATGGCTATCAAAACCAATACAGCCATTATCATTAGGCCTGCGGTTAGGCTAGTAGCCATAGCCACCTTAAACCTGTCCATAGCTACCGTTGCCTAGACCCATATTTAAAGTAAGCTCGCTGGTGATGCCGTAAAGGGCATTAATAAGCTCTAGGTGTTCTAATCGTGCCCTTGGGTTCCATGACCACCGCCTCCGGAGAGGTGGTTTAAAGGGTATAGGTTATAACCTTGACCTCACTCATCTCCATCATGGTGTCCTTAACGCTCTCACGACCTATCCCAGACTTCTTAAAGCCCCCGAAGGGCAGGTTATCAAACCTTAACCTAGTGGTATCGTTAATAAATACGGTGCCAGCCTTAATCCTGGAGGCCAGCCTGTAGGCCCTTGAGAAGTCCCTTGTGAATACTGAAGCATCCAGCCCATACTCAGTCCTATTAGCCACCTCCACGGCCTCATCATCACTCTTAACCTTGGCCACGGGTAGGACTGGGCCGAAGACCTCCTCAACCCAAACCCTAGCATCGTAGGGTGCCTCAAGTATGGTTGGTGGGTAGTAGAAGCCCCTATCGGGGACCTTACCAGCCCTGTAGATTACCCTCCCACCCCTGCTCAATGCGTCATTAACGAAGGACTCCATTGTCTCCACGGCATCCCTACTGATCAAGGGCCCTACGTCAGTGTCCTCGCTAAGTGGGTCCCCTATCTTAAGCCTTGCAACGCTCTCGGTGAGCCTCCTAACGAATTCATCGTAAACCTCCTCCCTAACTATAACCCTCTTGGTGGCGTTGCAGAATTGACCAGCATAGTCAAACCTACCCACCGTGGCTGCCTGCACAGCCCTATTCAAGTCGGCATCCTCCAGTATTATCATTGCGTCACTGCCCCCAAGCTCCATTATAACTCTCTTACCGTTCAGTATAGCCCTACTGGCCAGCTCAAGCCCAACCTTGGATGAGCCTGTGAAGGTTATTAGGGATACCTTAGGGTTGTTCACGAACTCGTCCCCTATCATGGATGAGTCACCGGTCACCACCACTATTGAGCCCTCAGGGAACCCGGCTTCAATTATCAGCTTGGCTATCTCACCTTCGGTTAGGGGTGAGTATCTGCTCGGCTTAAGGATTACGGTGTTGCCCATTGCCAGTGCTGGGGCTACCTTGTGTGCCATGCTGTCAGGCGGGAAGTTGAACGGTGTTATCGCCCCAACAACACCAATGGGCTCCCTCCTAACGATGGCTATCCTCCTCTCATTACCAGGTGGGTAATCGTAGGCCTCAAGGGGCACGAATTCGCCAGTTAACACGTGGGGTAGTTCCTGGGCGGCTAATTCGTAAATCCTGGCAGTCCTCTCTATTATTAGCCTAGTGCTTTTAATAGGCCTACCAATCTCCCTAGTCAGTAGCCTAGCCAACTCCTCCCTGCGGCCCCTAATCAATTGCGCAACCCTCATCAGTAACCTAGCCCTCTCGTAGGCCGGTATTGATTGAAGCCTGGGCAAGGCATCATAAGCCTTATCCACGGCATCCCTAACCTCGTTAATGCTCATGTCAGGTACATATGCGAGAACCTCCCCTGTGGCTGGTTCGTAAACGGGGATTTGGCGTTGCATAATAAAGGTAGGGGTTAAGGGTTTATATTACTTAATTAATGCAGGATAGTATACAATTAGAATGCCCTGGGCGGGTGTTTTGGGATTACTTCTTGTTAGACACCATGGTGTATTGCCTAGCGGAGTCATGTTACACTTTATCCACTAACAGTCCCCCTCACGGCCCATGATAATGCGCCCTCAACCTTAACCTCAGCTTCATTTACCTTAAGCTCCTCAATCAGCTTCTCATTAACATCAACCCCAAGGCCTGGCTTACCCGGAACCTTAACGTACCCATTCACAATGGGCATTGAGTCATATATAAGGTCCCTCTTCCACTGTGGCCAGTGGTCGTAGAATGATTCCTGGAGGGCGAAGTTGGGTATGGCTGCGTCAAGTTGAATGGTGGCGGCGTGTAGTATTGGCCCATTGGCGTTGTGGAAGGCCATGGGGACGCTGAAGGCCTCGGCAATGGCGGCTGCCTTCCTGGCCTCGGTTAACCCACCGAAACGGCCTATGTCAGTTTGGAGGTAGTCGACTAGGCCATGCTTCAGGTACTGGATTAGGCTACCCTTATTGATAATCCTCTCCCCTAGGGCAACTCTAACCCTAGTGCCCTGCCTAAACCTAACCAAGCCCTCAATATCCTCTGGGTGAACGGGCTCCTCCATGAACAGCGGGTTGAACCTCTCCAGGGCTTGCGCAGCCCTAATAGCCGACTCAGCGTTGAACCTACCATGGGTCTCTATGAGTATGTCCACGGGGTCGCCCACAGCCTCCCTAACAGCCCTAACCCTCTCCACAGCCTCACTAATGCCCCTGGCGTCTATTGTATCGAAGTATTGGCCAAATGGGTCGAATTTGAGGGCTGTGTAACCTCTCTCAACAAGCCCCCTGGCCTTTTCAGCAAATTCCTCAGGTCTCTGGGCACCCTCATACCACCCATTAGCGTAAACCCTAACCCTATCCCTAGTTAATCCACCCAGCAGTCTATGGATTGGTTCACCCAGTTCCCTACCTATTATGTCCCAGGAGGCTATGTCGAAGGCGCTGTAGGCTGCCGTGGACTCTATGGATATGGGCATGTTGAAGTCTTGCCTATACCACTCAAGCCTATTACCCTCAACGTTAAACACATCCCTACCCCTCATCACTGAGGATAGTACTTTAACCATCTTAGCCACCGAGTTAACCCTAATTGAACTGAGGGTCTCACCCCAACCAACCCTACCATCCTTAGTTGTCACCTTAACAAGCAGAACATATGAGGCCCAGGGTGCCGAACCTTCCTCGCCGGGCCTGTGAAGTATATGCGGCTCAACCTCGAGGATCGTGGACATGGAAAGTATACTGAGTGGTATTTTTAAGCATTCAACCACCTCAACCCCTCAGCCTACTCAATGCATACTTGTACGTGAAGCTCCACAGTGCTGCACTGCCTATGTAATGGTCCAGGAACCTCCTGGGCTCAGGTTCACCAGTCCTCCCATCTATCCTCGATGGTTGGTTCCACACAAGCCCCCTCTTAACGATATTATCCCACTCCTTCCTAACAACCTCCATCCAACCATCCACACCAAGCTCCTTGGCAACGGCCATCATTGCGAAGACTAGCCTAGGCCAGGATGACGACGTCTGGGGACTGTAGTCAACTATCCCCCTATCCTCATCAACTAAGTTAGGTGTGGTGTAGGGTGATGCACCACCGTTAACCCTGATGATTGTCTTAAGGGCTGCCTTAACCTTATCCTCATCAGTGACGTGGCCTAGTTCGAGCATTAGGCTCCACCACTCACCAAAGACCTGCCCAAGGAATGATGCCTTGCCGAAGTCGGGTTCCTGCCAGGCCTTAAACCTATCCCCAATCCAAAGCCCACTGTAGGTCCTCCTAGCCTTACCCAAGGTCTCCTCGGCAATCTTAACCATCCTCTCATCATTCATTAACTTAGCTAGCTCACCCATAGCCATTAACGCAGCTATCCACAGGCTGGTTGTGTAACTATCAACACCCTTAACAGACATGGCGTCGAAACCAGTATCCCCATCACCGCTTAACTCCGGTACTCCATCGCCGTCCTTGTCTTGTTTAAGCTCCCACTCCATTGCCTTAACAAGCTTTGGGTATATTTCCTTAATCAGCTCGATGTCGCCAGTCCTCTTGTAGTACCTGTAGGCTAGCAGTATGAAGGTTGGGTTAAGGTCCTTCCAGGGAGGTGGGGCGGTGGTGCCGTCCTCCACGTGGTCGATTGAGTGTATGCCTAGGCTATGTGGAACGTAGCCATCTGGCCTAATGGCGTTTGCATAAAGCCTGAGGAACGACCTCTCAAGCTCGGGGAAGAGTAGGACGATGGGTAGTGAACCAGCCTCATAGCATAGGGCTGCCAATGTGCCTTGGCATGGGCACACCTCAGGTGCCTCATAGATTGTGAATCTACCATCCTTGGTTAGCCACGTGCTTGTTGAGAGGATGTACGTGCTGTTTATTACTGCGTCCCTAAGCCAATCAGGCAGTGATGGGTCAATTAACCTCTCCTGCCAATCAAGGGTGCTGGACCTAAGCCTACCGTACTCGTCCAGAATGTACCTGGTGACCTCAAGGGAATCCCTGAAGAAATTCTCGTAGTAGTGGTCGTAGTTGTACAGGAACCACCTGCTGTTGAAGAACCAGGAAACCGCAAACCTAGCCTCACCACCACTGGGCACCTCCACGGCCACTAGGCCCGCTGGGTCATCCCAAAGTCCACTTGCCTCATGGGGCTCCTCACCACTGGGCACCTTACCAGAGTCGATACTGACCCAGGGCTCGGGGTTCTCAAAGGTTCCCTTCCAGGTCTTAGCCTTAAGCGCGTACTCAGGCTTAGCATTAATGTTGTATTGGACCACGGTGAACCTGCTTCCATCAGCCAGCAGAGTCATGTTACCCCTAGCTGGGTCAGTCTCAACAGCCTTATTATTCAGGAACATGATACCATTGCCAACACTCCTATTAACCCTACCAATCATGTTATTGCCAACAACATTGGGCATTGAAACGGCCACTAGGGCATTGGCACTCTTGACTCTTATCGCCAGTGCAAAGGCTGGTAGTGTTGAGTCTTTTAGGTTTCCTGGTATTATTGGTGTGAATGCCTCCACCTCAACCTCGATGTTTCCTTTTCTTGCCCTTAGCCATGCGAATGGCCAACGACCCTCGAAGACTAGGTCAATAACCCTACCACCCATACCAAGCACGTTAACTTTCCTCTGCACGAAGAATCCCCTTTCACCATTAGGCTTGATGAATATATGGAAACCTCTAAGTTCACCAATAGGGTAAGCCCAGTTATTGGCAAACCTAGCGTTAACCAACCTACCCAGGTTATCAAGCTCAACACCACCAGCACCAACACCACCAAGAGGCAAACCACCAAGCAAAACATCCCCACAAGTATACGAAACCATAATCAGCAATACATAAGCCGGTTTAAAAACATTACCTCAATCAGTTAGGCGAAGAGAAGTATTAATTTAGTAGTGTAGATTCAACATTAATTAACTAGGAGTAACTAAGGAAATATTGATATGTGTAGAATGATTAATGCAATAAAGTTTATAAACCAGAAGGATGAGTGTAGAGTATGTCTCTGGGTATACGGAAACTAGTACTGGTATCAATAACAATCATCGCAGTGGTCATGGCAGTAATGACCAGCATAGCATACGCGCAAGCTAATGCATTAGATCCAACCTTTGAGACTGCGTACTTTAGCTGGTTTTGGAATCCAGCAGCTAGAATGTGGAATCCATATACACCACAGAACTACGTAGGATGGCCAATCTTCACCTACATGCCTCTTGCCGATTATAGTGATCCCACTAGTCAGTGGTGGCCTGTTTTGGCTGAGAATTGGACTATTTTTCCAGATAACCACACGGTCATCATTTACCTTAGGCGTGGTTTGTATTGGTTTAATGGTTCGGCTACGATACCCTTCACCGCCTGGGATGTTTACGCCGAGTTCTACATTGGTGTTAAGGCCTTCAGATGGTTCTACCCATACCTAACACCACAAAACGCAGACAAAGACATCATAGTCATCAACAACTACACAATATCAATACACTTCGACTACTGGTCACCAACAGCGTGGTACTGGATTCTAGTTCAAACAATAAGTACACCATGGCCTGTGTGGAGAGGTATTGTTGAGGTACTTAAGTCTATGAACGCCTCACAGGCACTTAGATTTGGTCAGGTTAACATTACAGAGTTTAATCCGCCTTACTGGGGTTTAAGCCCATACTACCTAGTGTCGATAGGGCCGACCTATGCCACACTAAAACTAGTACCACCTAATTTATTAAGTGAATGGGATGAGATATTGCCATTCCATACCTGGCAGTACTACCCTGAGGTTGTCCTCTGGAATAACCCTGGGCCCTCCAATGTATACGCAGCAATATTAAAGGGGGAGTCTGTTTACATAGAGTGGATAGCATTTAGCTTGCCTAAGTACATACAGGGCATAAATAGTACCCCTGGTTTTGGCTGGTTTGCCATACCTGACTTATCAATCTTCGGGATCTCCATACCAGATTATTACCCATTCAATATTCCCCAAGTTAGGCAAGCCTTCCTCTACATCATAAATAGGTCTGAGGCTGCGGCGGCATGGGGCCCGCCATGGCTTACGTATCCCGTTTGGATTAATGTCCCGGCCCCAGCTCCTAACGTTGCCCCTGGTTTGTACTTGACCTTCCCTGAGAGTATTAGGAGCATTGTGATTAATTACACCGTTAACTGGACTTACGCCGCCCAGTTGCTTGAATCAGCTGGCTTGCATTACAAAAACGGTCAATGGTACCTACCAAACGGAACACCATTAACATTAACACTGTATGCATCATCCAACATGGTTAATTGGATTACGCAGGCGCAGATTGCCGCATTAAGGTTAAGTGAATTTGGCATACCAACTAAGATAACAACACTTGAGACAGGTACATATTCAACTCAAGTATCCAGCTGCCAATTACCAGCAGTGGTAGATTGGTTCTTTGCTGGTTCAAATAAGGGAGGCTATAATTCACTATGGGTCTCCTATGACGTGGAATTCACAATGACACACCCAGCGGCGTATACTGTTTACTGCAATGCGCCAGGCCAGGTAACGCCATTCGCGTACCCCGTGGTACAGGATAATCACATAGTCGGTTGGTACTGTAAGCCGTATACTACTGATTTACCGGTACCAAACAGTACCATTATTTGGTGTGTGAACTCAACATTCGGCTACATCAACTTAACCAACTGGTATAATGCGATGAGGACGGCAATACCTGGAAGTAGGGAGTATGAAGAATTAATAAAGATATTGTTCTCATGGTACGAATACTATGTTCCTGGTGTTGAAATATCTGTGGCGTCAATAACCGCGGCATACCCTAAGAGTGTTGTGGATGCGGATTGGATAAAGGCATGCTTACCTTACACAAATCCTAAGTATACTGAAGTTGCGTACAATCTAATGCATCAATGGGCTCAATTAGGAATAATGGCAGAATTGAATAATATACTTGTTTTAGGTGGCTTCGCACCTCAGGGTGTTGTTCCTCCTTTGGCTGAGGCTATTATTAATGGTAGTCTTTGGACTAGGTATCCTCAGTATGCTGCTTTCATTGGTTTGCCTAGTCCTGATCCTGAGTTGCAGGCTTGTGTTGCCTCATACTTCCACACAACATACACACCAGTAACAACATCAACAACCACCACTACGACAACGACTACAACCACCACAACAACGACGACTACTGCTGTTAGCACTGTTACATCAACGGCAACAGTAACAAGCACAGTAACCACAATGGCAGTCTCAACCACGACAGCAGTAACAACAGTAACCGTAACAAAACCAGTAATATCAACAGCATTAGTGATTGGAATAGTAGTCATAGTCATCGTAATAGCAGCAGTAGCAGCAATAATCGTAATGAGAAGGAGGTGATTTGTTTAGGCATTGGCTTTAATTAAAATTTTAAACTCCTTGTTTCTTTTTAATTCTTAACCCGTAATTGTTAAAAAATCCGATTACTGGAGGCTTAATGTGCGTTTGGGTATTCAGGTTGGTGCTAGTCTTGTTAGGGGTGGTTACTTGAGTTTGGGTGAGGCTCTTGCGCTACTTCACTCAACCCCGTTTAGGGGTGTTGAGGTTAATCAAGCCCACTTAACGGCCTTTGGTGATGTTGAGGGTTTTGCACGTAGGTTAAGCATGTTTAGTTTGAGCCTGGCTGGTGTTTACTGGGGAGCTAAGTTTCACCTTAGGGAGGAGCATGAGTTCCTGTTAAGGGACTTTGAGACTATTAGGAGTAGGGTTGTTAGGTTAAATGCGAGGAGCATTGTAATTGGTCCTCCACCTAGGTTTAGGTTGTTTGATGGGGATAAGGAGAGGTATATTGGGGCTATGGCTGAGTTGATTAACATTATGGTTGAGAAGAGTGGTGATGTTGAGCTTGGCCTGCATAACCACTGGGGTACCATCATCCAAAATGAGGATGAAATCAACCTACTCATGAAGCTGACGGAACCAAGGTTTAAACTTTACCCAGACATCGGCCACCTATCAGTGGCCGGTATCAACGTGTATGATTTCATTGAGAGGTGGGGTGGTAGGATTGGTTACATTCACCTTAAGGATGACTCAAGCCCGCTTAAGCCAGCCAACGACTGGGGTGAGGTGGCTGGGAGGTTTAAGGTCCCCGGTAAGGGTAGTTTAGACATTAGGAGGATTCTAACCACCCTTAGGGGTCGTGGCTTCAATGGTTGGGTTGTGATTGAGTATGAGGACCCCAATTCAGACCCAATAATGGACCTTAGGTTCTTCATTAAGTACTATGAGTCAAACCTCAGGGATTTGTTTGAATCCTAGTCAGTTACGCTAACCCACGTACCCCTCTCCGAGGATTCGGCTATAGCCTCAATAATCCTCATAACCCTTAACCCATCCCTGAAGTTGGCTGCCTCAGGTGCAACGTCCTTACCCTCGGCAAGCCTGGTTAGGAAGTGGTAGACCTCGTGGGTGAAGGTGTGTTCCCAACCAAGCACGTGGCCAGGTGGCCACCAGAACCTTAAGTATGGGTGTGTCCTTTGGGTCACCAGGATCCTCCTAAAGCCACTTAACTCACCGTCCTTGGCTAGGTGAACCTCGAGTTCATTAATCCTCTCCAGGTCAAACCTAATGGAGCCCTCACTGCCGTTAACCTCAATTATGAGTGAGTTGTAGTGCCCAGTGGCCAACTTTGAGGCTTCAATGAGCCCAAATGCCCCATTCTCAAACCTCAGTATTGCGGTGAAGCCCTCATCAACGTTAACCTCCTCCCTAACCCCAGTGGCCTGGTTAACCCTAAATCTGTTGAAGGTGTATAGTGTACCGTTGACGCTAATAACCTCACCAATCAGGTACCTGGCCAAGTCAATCACGTGGCTTCCTAGGTCCGCTATGGTGCCGTATCCAGCGTACTCCCTCCTAAGCCTCCACGTCATGGGGGCCTCCGGGTTTGCTAGGCTCTGCTGTAGGTAAAGGGCCCTGAAGTGGTAGATCCTACCCAATGAACCACTGCCTATCAACTGCCTAGCCAGCACTATGGCTGGTACGAACCTGTAATTGTGTGCAACCATGTTTATTACACCAGTCCTCTCAGCCACCCTAACCATCTCGTAAGCCTCCCTTGAGTTCATCGCCATGGGCTTCTCAACGATCACATGCTTACCAGCCTCCATAGCCTCAATAGTTGGCTCAGCGTGCATGTAATTCGGGGTTACGTTGTCGATTATGTCTATGCCCGGGTCCTTAATCATCAACCTGTAGTCCGTGTAATACCTCTCAAACCCAAACCTGGCTGCAAACCCCCTTAACGCATCCTCACTCCTACCTGCAACAGCCTTAAGCACCGGGGTTAGTGGGCTATCCGTGAACAGGGTGATGTTTCTCCAGGCTAGGCTATGGGCCCTACCCATGAAACCGTGCCCAATTAAACCAACCCCAACAAATCTACCCATTAAACGCCCACCATGCCTAAAGGTTTATGAGCATTCTCATCTTCTCGGCCAACTGCCTAAAGTAGAGTTCATAGGCCATGTTGAATGGGTGCAGCTCAGCGGTTAAGTAGCCGTTGTAGTTTATACCCCTCAACTCCCTCATCACCGCACGCCAATCAACATCACCATTAAACAGGTCAACTATACCCCTAAGGCTAACACTGTAGTCCTTAATATGAACCCTCTTAACCCTACCCCCAAGCACCCTAACCCAATGCTGTGGGTAACCCAACCTACAATCCATAACATTGCCAATATCCAGGTAAGCCCCGACAACTGGGCTACCTAACTCATCAATGAACCTGGCGAATTCAAGGGGGCTTAACAGGAAGTTGCTGCATACATTCTCGATGGCGAGTGTAACCCCTAAATCCTCAGCCCTCCCAACAACCCTCCTAAGGGACTCCTGGGACAACCTATAGGCCTCATCGTAGGGGATGTTCTCGTTAACAACCCCAGGCACTATCAGTAGTGCCGTGGCCCCTAGAATACTGCATGCCTCAAGCTCCCTCATGATTATTTCAACAGCCCTCCCCCTAATGCCAGGGTCGGGTGATGTTAACGGGTACCTCCAAAGTAACCCACTCCTGACGCTATGAACCTCAAGTCCCACATCCACCACAGCCTTATGCAGCAGCCTGGCATCATCAACGGCATGCTCAATCCTCAGGTAACCCCTATCCGAGACCATTGGTGCATTCTCATTAGCCTCAGAGAAGGTGAACTCGACACCGTCGAACCCAGCGTCTTTAATTAACCTAAGCTCGCCGGCGATGTCGTAACCCCTCCTATGCCATAGGTCTGTGGCTATCTTCAAGGTGAACCACCCTTAGCGTAATCCTTAATGTTAATTACCCTACCCGTTAAGGCTGATTCATTAGCGGCAAGCACGGTCACGTTACTCCAGTAGGCATCCTCGTAGACCGTGGGTACCAGGTTCTTATCCCTGGTTAAGACGGCTTGTATGAATGACTTAAACATGCCTAATGTCGGGTCAACGTTGGACTTAAACGTTAACGGCTCCCCACCCCTCCTGTACAGTTTAGCCTCATTAAACCCAGTGAACCTAATCAACTCCTCCCTACAGACAACGTCAAACATGACCAAGGGCAGTTCCTTCCCAAGTTCAGGGTAAAGTGCGTAGGTGCTGTGTATTGAACCAACAGCACCATTAGCGAACCTGAAGGCCACGCTGTAGCTTGCCCAATTCTCAAAGCCAAGCCCCCTATCCTCCTCAGTATCCCTACCCCTCTCAGTGTAGGAGGCGTATATGGTTTCGATTTCACCAAGCAGGAACCTGGCTATGTCGAACATATGTATGACCTGCTCAACAACCTGCCCACCGGTCTCGCTCCTGCGTCTAAACCAGGGTATTGGTGGTATTGTCCAGTACCAGTAACCGGCGAACATGGATGAATTACAACTCGGCATCAACTCCCTAACAGCCTTAACAGCATCTGAGTACCTGTTCTGGAAGCCAACCACCACAATGCGGTCACTACCCCTAACCCTTTTGAGCAGTTCATTAGCCTCAACAATGCTTAAGGTAACTGGCTTCTCCACAAGGACATCCAAGCCGTGTTCAAGGGCCTTAATCACATGGGTAACGTGCATCCTGACCGGCGTTGAAACAACCACGGCATCAAGCCTCTCACCACTAAGCATCGCATCAACATCCCTATACACCTTAACGTTAAACCTACTTGAAGCCTCCCTCAAGGCATCATCACTCACATCGGAGGCAGCAACAGGCACAGCACCAGCACGCCTAGCAGCATCCATAAGCTCCCTACCACGCCTACCAGCACCTATAAAACCCAACCTAACAACACCAGAAGCCATAATTCAATTGCTTAGGTGGAAAGTTATAAGCATTCACATGAAAGTTTGATTTACAGTAACATAAAGCTTAAAAAGGGATAGTTCACTAGTTGGTTGTGGGTTTTTCTAAGAATCCTGTTGATATTGTTAGGGATAGGAGGTTTAGCCAGGGTGAGGTTGCTGATGCATTGAGACTTGCAATTATGGCTGAGCTTGACGCTATTAACCTTTACCTTCAACTAGCCAGGTTGATTGATGATGAGAGGGTTAGGAGGGTTTTTGAGGATATTGCCAAGGAGGAGAAGACCCACTTCAGCGAGTTCCTGACCCTGCTTAAATCAATTGACCCTGAGCAGGTGGAGCAGTTAAAGGCTGGGTCTAAGGAGGTTGAAGAATTAACGGGAATCAAGGCACCTAATAACGACCCGCCCCAGCAGGATGTTGTTAGGTCATCGACATTGACTGAGGAGGAGTTGAGGTATATTGAGGGTAAGGTTAGGGAGGTTGCTGATAGTGTTAGGAGGTTTAGGAAGTATTTACAGCTCTATCCAGTAGGCCCTGGTGCTGACGCAGTGACTCTTGAGGAGGTTGTGGTTGATAAGGTGGTAAGTAGTTTGAGAACGGTAATACCTCTCAAGGAGTTGAGTATTAAATTCACGATATCACAGAGGCAGGTTGAGTACTCGAGGGCACGTGGCGAACGTATTTACTCAGCCTCCATTGACCAAGCCGCTATTAGGCTTGCCTATCAGGAGGATGGTTCAATCCTTAGTGATTTATTGGGCCATGCAAAGGTGCGTAGAGTTACGATAACGTCGTGGGAGATGCCTGGTTCCGCTGTTGATGAGGTATCTAGGGCTGTTAATATGCTCTATATGGACTCGGTACCTGAGCCCTACGTGTTGTTCGTGAGCCCTGGTAGGTACACTAGGTTATTGAATGTTGTTGAGAGGACTGGTGTAATGGAGTTAACGAGGGTTAAGTCATTGGTTAAAGATGTGGTTGTAATACCTCAGTTGACTGATGATACTGCGTTACTGATGTCCATCAATGGATCCGTTATCGACCTGGCAATTGGCGCTGATGCCGCACTGGTATACGTGGGTCCTGAGGATGGTTTTCACTCATTTACCATATGGGAAACACTCACGCCTAGGGTTAAGGATCCCAGGGGCATACTGGTACTCAAGCAATCAGCGTAAACTTAGCTCAAACCATAGTGTATTATGGCCTTGAATGTAGACTTAACTACGGGTTAACATTAAAGTGTACGCCCAGTTGATGGAGAGTTGCTTCACGGCTGGGTGTTAATCTCACCGAAGACAATCCTCCACCTTTTCTTATACTGCTGTGCATACTTAGCGGCCTTCCTAATGGCCTCAAGCATGCTTGTCTCATCAGCTACACCCTTACCGGCTATATCATAGGCTGTGCCATGGTCAACTGAAGTCCTCAGGAATGGTAGACCTAGGGTTAGGCTGATGGTCCTCCTGAAGTCATACATCTTAGCGGCTATGTGCCCCTGGTCGTGGTAAAGCGACAACACTATATCGTATTGGCCCTTAGCCGCCAGGTAGAAGACTGAGTCAGCTGATATTGGGCCATGGGCGTCAATGCCGTACTTGACCCTAGCCTCCTCGACCGCTGGGGCTATTTCATCAATCTCCTCCCTACCAAGTAAGCCACCTTCACCTGCGTGTGGGTTTAAGGCGGCCACGGCTATCCTACCCCTTCTAACCCCAAGTGCCTTAAGGGCCCTGTTGGCGTTTATTATCCCCTCAAGCACATTAGCCCTCTTAACATCCCTAATGGCCTCGGCTAGGGGCATATGCCTAGTTAGGAACATTACCCTGAGCCTCCTCGTCTCGAAGACAGTTAGGGATAGCCTTGACTTCGTCAAAGCCTGTAGGAGGGTCGTGTGGTCTATGTAGCTTGAACCAGCCCTAAACCAAGCCTCCTTGTTTATTGGGGCAGTGGCTATGGCATCGACCTCACCGGCCATTGCCAGGTTAACGGCCTTAATCACGCTCTCCAGGGAGACCCTACCAGCCTCCTCCTGAACCTTACCGAACTCAAAGGGGCCACCCGGTATGTCAATGAGCCTCACACCATCGAGGACAGTCTCATTAATCTTAAGCATGCTTATCACACTCTTAAAGTGCTCCAGGTTGCCTATTAACGTTAATTCGATGCCCAGCCCCCTTAACTTGGGAAGGGCCTTAGCCACTACCTCATAGCCAACCCCCGCTGGGTCACCGAGCGTTACACCTACCCTAACATTCACACTTATAAAGTTACATGTTTAGTTTAAAAGCATTGTCCCCTGAGGTAGTTCCTGATCCTTAAGTACACCTCATCATCACCTATTAAACCCCCCTTAGTCACAATGACCTTTCCATCAAGCAACCCACCCCTAACAATACCAATGCCTATTAACGGGGCAACATCACCAACGGCCTCGATGTAACTGGCATCGGCGATGCTTAGTATGAGGTTTGCGGTCTCGCCACCGCTAAGCATCACGGCGTCGAAGTCTAGGGCTAATTTAACTAAGTACTCATTAACCATTTCAATATCCCTAAGTAGGTCAAACTTAATTATCAAGTCGCCACCACCCCACTGGGTGTTCTTAACATCGTTTAGGTTAATTACCCTAATGCCGGCTTCCCTAGCCCTCTCAACCTGCCTAATGGTGTTTTCATGAGTACTACCAACTATGAAAAGCACGCTATTGGCACATGCCCTGTGCCTAACCGGTGAGGCGCCCACGGTTAACTCGCTAACCTTCGCGTTGAGGGGGCCCGGATCCACCGGCACGTAACCGTACTTGTTAACCACCTGAGCAATTAACGTTAAGTCATCGTGACTCCTTGAATCAACAACCACAACCCCATTAAGCTCACGTGCATTGTTAATGAATTCACTAAGGTTCATCACCCTGGCCCTATGGTTAATTCTCTCCAATATGTTAACCTTGGCGCCGCCCATTACGGTGTAGCCGTTTTCAGTATACCTGCCGTATTCAGGTATGGTGTCGGTTACCACCAGCACCCTGTTAAGCAACGGCCTCAACTCACCCACTAGGTTACCCCTTAATGCACTGTCAATCCTCTTCCCAATCCTCAACCCACGGGATGAGGCGTAGTCAACCACAGCCTTAACCCTAGCCTCAGCATCACTACTGTTAACCATCCTACTCCTAGTATTGACAACTATGCAACCAGCGTTAAAGCCGCCAATTGCACTCAGCTTACTGTAATCCACCACAATGGTCCTACAGTGCTTAGCCATCATGCCGGCTACTCCATTAGCCCCAGTTAAGTCATCTGAAATGACTAGGAAGCCAACCACATGGTTAACGTGGTAGTGGACTTTAAAGCTACACCCATGAACCTAGCCTTCGCTCCTAAGCCTAGCCACCTCAAGCATGCTAGTTGTTCTTCCACTAACCCTGTTGAACAGGTATGCCGAACCCAGTAGCATTACCCCAGCCACGATGTAACTTTGCCCAATACCAATGGCACTGGCCAAGTAGCCTGAGGCAAATGACCCGGTTAAGTATGCTGAACCTGTGACGACGTTATAAACCCCAATTCCCTTACCCTCCTCCCCATGGTTAAGCTTCTCAAAGACCATGATGCTGGATGCGGTGTAGAATGTTGAGAAGGCTATGCCGGCTGCTAATGGGTATAGCGTTAACCCCGTTACTACTAGGCTACTTGGCGTTGATGATGTTAAACCTATTAACGCATATGATAAGCTCCTCAGGATCAGCGACCTTGATGCAGCCTTAGCATCACCACCAAGCCTCCTTATAATACGCGGCGCTACCCTAAAGCCCAGTATTTGGACGCCTAAACCAGCCGATATTATCAACATGACCCACGTCTTTGAAAGGCCACCCTCCCTTAAGCCGTATGGGTAAAGCGTATTGAATATGCCTGACGATACGTAGAACACTATGAGGGCAGTGTAGAGCGTGAATACGTAGGCCAAGTCACCTGTGTTCACCACCCTCTTAATCTGCCTGTACCCTCCGCTTCGCCTAGTTACCTTACCCTCAGAGGGCATGGTTAACATTAGCCATGCCGTTGAGGCGGTGGGGAGTAGGCCCATGAGAAGTATGATGAGTCTGATGCTGAGTATGCTTGATAATGCTGCAGCAGCTAGGTCGCCGATCAGGTATCCTAGTGAACTAATGAAGTTTAACCTGGAGTATCCCTCACTCCACTTGTCTTTGCTTGAGGAGCTAATTACCATTAGGCTTGTTGAGACGCCCACCGCCGATGAGAATAATGAGGCCGCGGCGTAGAATAATGAAATTTGTGGAATAGCGTTTACGTAGGTTAGGGCTAGCATGAATATTGATGTCCCGAGGAAGCCGAGGGCTAATACCCTCCTCCCACCATACCTATCCAGCAGGAAGCCCCACATCAATGGCGCAATGACACCCGCCGCTGAGCCAGCAGACATGGCGTAACTCACATCAACCGGGCTCCCCCTTAGGGAGGCTATTTCGAGCGTCAGCAATGTGCCTAGGGGGCCTATGGCAATGCTGTACGGCATTAGGGCAATCATCCACCCATTCAGTCGCCTATTCGAAGGAGCCATATTACACTGACCCATTACCCTAAGCCTATTTAAAACAGAGCACATGCTTAAGATGATGCATCTACTTGGCCAAAAACTCAGAGCCTTTTAACCACTACAGCGTTAAAGTCCCCTAAATCCCTTACACCCACTACCCCAAATTGAGGGCCGCTGAAGTACTTAATCACGTCGTCAGGGCTCATCCTCAGCCACGGTGGTGGGCCATGTATTGTTAAGCCTGGTTTAGACTCTACAATTACGGCTAAGCCACCCTGCTTAAGGATCCTACCCACCTCTAGGGCCACCTTACCCTTATCCTCCATGTCGTGGAATGAGTTAACCATTATGACTAGGTCCACGGACCCGGTGGGTATCGATGTTGATGACGCATCCTCATTGAGGAACACCACCCTCTCATCCTTAATACTCCCCCTTGCTACATTGAGGGCGTATTCATCTATATCGACGCAGTAAACTTTGCTAGCCTTACTTAACAGCACCTGGCAAAACCTACCTGATCCACAACCTAGGTCAGCAGCCACTCCACCCTGCGGTAGGTAACTTAGTATTAGCTCAGCCATATCGCTGCTTACGTACCCATGGCCCAAGTGATGGTGGTGTAACCCTCTCATTGTGGGGTATTCGATATCGATAATATAAACCTTTTGACATACCCAACAAGTTCATTACATTCCCAATCTCGTAGCGTATAGGTCGAGGGCATTCGCATTGTTCTGGTTTAAGTCTGGGTTACTGGAGTTGTGCTTGGGTTTAAATAGGGTTAATTAAGCATAGTAACCGAATGGGTAGGTGCATTGTTCATGTGGATAAGGGTAAGTTTAGGGTTGGGGAGGTGGTTTACATTACCCTAGTTAACCTAAGCAGTAGCGCCATCTACATAGGTACATGGCAGGTGTTGGACTCATTATCAAGGGTAGTCTTCACCATGGAACCTCCCCAAGTGCTTATACAACCATCATCATCATTCATGGTTGTCTGGTTTCAGGTAAATGATAGTGGCGCGCAGGTTAAGCAGGGTAAATACACCATAGTTTGGAGACCAAGGGATGAGGGGGGTAGTGAATACTCATGCAGCGCCCAGATAGAGATCATGTGAGTGTGTACGGTGCCATTATAACCCCTCACCACACCTTGTCTAAGGGTTTTACATGGGGCGATTAATTGGGGCTGCATGGGTGTTGGGGATGCTGGCATTATGTTTAACTGCATGAATTAAGTAACCTTAGTTGACAATAATGGTTAAGTCTCGCCCTTCTGGGGTGAAGGTTTTTAAGATGGGTGTTTTTCTTTCTTTTGTTGTTGCGTAGGTCTGTGGCTGTTGAGTTGGAGGTTGCTAAGGAGCTTAATAGGTTGCTTTATTCAGTTGAAGCCATGTACCTTAACATTGTTCGTGAGGTTGTTGAATACGCTGTTACGAATAATGTTACGAACCCAACCCAACTCCAGAGATTGTTCTACAGCAAGTATAGGAGTGAGTACCAAGGCTTGCACGCACATTTAATAATTCAAGCGATTAGGCAAGCAGCGCAAATCGCCAAGTCATTCACAATGAGAAGAAGGAGGGGTTTGGTGAGCAAGCCTTACCCTGAGGTTAGGAGCGTCTCGATTAGGTTTGTCATAACGACCTGGAATTATGAGGAGTTCGTTAAGTCAATAGCCCCGGTTAGGCTTAGCCTATCACTGCTCGGTGGGAGGAGGGAGGTTTGGATAAAGCCACATAAGCGCTTCTGGCTCTACTGGTGGAGGGTACTGAGAGGAGAGGCTGAGCTTGCGTCTACGCTGATTGTTAAACGTAGATTAAATAGGTGGTATGCCGTATTCATCTTCGAGTTGAAGCCCAGGGAGGAAGAGCTTAAATCAATTGTTGCATTCGACATCAACGAGAATACCGTTGCAGTGGGTAAGCTTGATATCAAAACCACTGTGAACAAAGTAGCGAAATGGAACAAACAATACTTAACGCCACAGTTCTACACGATTAAGACTGACTTTGGCAGGCTAGCTAAGAGGTATGAAAGGATTAGGAATGCAATCATTGAGAGGTTAAAACCACACTTCACATTACCAAATGGTAAGTACGTGAACATAGCGAACACCAGGGAATATAGGAAGGTTGTAAAAAGGCTACGTGAGAAGAATAAGAAGATTGGTCGTGTTAGGCATGTGGCTAATGAATTAACAAAAACACCAGGAATCATCGTAACCGAGGAGCTTGGCGACAACCCGCAGGAATCGATGATTAATGGGATTGGGAAGGACGAGGTGAGGCATAGAATAAAACAGACACCATTCAAGAGTATTGAGGAGGCTGTTGAGGATAAGGCCTTGGAGCATGGCTCTAAAATATTTCGTGTTTCCTCATACCGCAATAGTAGGGTATGCCCAATACACTTCACAAGGCTTGAGAAAACAGATGATTGGCATACTCTTTACTGCCCAAGGGGTCACTACGTGAATAGGGACCATGCTTCGGTAATGAACATGGCTTGGAAGATTACACCAGAGGCTTGGGTCAAAGGCGTGTGGTGGAACATGAAGCTAGAAATGGATTGGAGAGAGTACGAAGGCGATTCAAACCCAATAATACCACAGAATATCGTTCAACTTCTATGGCTCATCATGATGAATGCAAGGGCCAGCTTCGAACAAAGCCCCGCAGTGCTGGCCCGGGGCACTCCCATGAACCCAGCCAGAGGAGCCAATGAAGACTGGGCGAGGAAACCTCCCCGTTTTAAGGCAACACCCACCCTTAAGGGCGGGGAGGAGGCCAGTTCAGGTAACCGTTAACGCATTCAATTACCGAGTTACTGTACTTCTCCATGAATGAACGCCCCTTTAGCCTTAGGTTGGGTTCAGCCTGAACCAAGGCGTTTCTAACAGTCTTACTAATCCTGTCCGCATCAAGCACATTAATGTACCTGGCTATTATTGCCTTAACACCTTCGCAGTCAACAGCCCCCTCTAAGGCATCCCTAAGCTCTCTGAGCAGTTTCTCCACCGCAGCCTCAACCTCGGTCCAGTGGATTAACCTACCGTTAACTTCAATGTAGCCACTGGGCACTAGGTTCGGGGACCAGGTGTAGCCACAGTCCATGCACTTAAGCTGAAATTGGCCACCTGCAACTATACTTATCCTCATCGACCCGCACTTAGGGCATCTCAACCCCTCCCTATGCATAGGGGGTTACCTAGGTTAAGGTTTATAAAGTGCGCTAAGCCGTGATAAACTGGACCAGGCTAAGTGGGGTGTAACCCCCCTATGAGGCCTGGGGACGAGCCGCGGGGCATTTCCTATTTCTACATAGTAATTTCTGGAATTAAGCCATGGGCATAATATTTAATAATACCCTTAATTTGAGTGATAGTGTGGGCTCGGTAGCGTACGTGGTGCTGGATGCGTTGGGTATAATCGCGCTTAACGAGGATGGTAAAGTTATGGATAAGTTAGTCTACGACTATGACTCACAGAGGATAGCTAACATACTGAATAGCATAGAGGTTGGTAAACCCACCGAGGAGTTACTGGCCTTTATCAATAGACTAGCTAAGTCTGGCGTATCCACAGTTTACATTGAACATAAGGAGTTGGCAAGGAATCTAGCCAACGCCATTAAGGGGGTTGAAATTAAGGCTGAGCTACCCACCAACGTGGGTAGGTTGTTTAGAGACGAGTTTTGGGGTAAGTACCTTAAGGAGGTTTACGGTATTGAACCCGAGGAGTACGTTAAGAGGGTTTATGAGGTATCTGTCATTCAAACCAGGCTTAAGTTGAGGCAATCCGCCGAGAGGAGGGACTTGTTTATAGCCCAGGCGGTGAACTCAGTTGATGACATTGATAAGATATCTAACCTAGTGGCCTCAAGGCTAAGGGAATGGTACGGGATACACTTCCCTGAACTGGAGAATCTGACACGGAATAATACTGAATACGCCACACTGGTCTATAGGCTTGGGGATAGGTCAAACTACACGAGGGATAAGATACTTGATGCATTACCTGAAATTGGGCAGGACAGGGCGGCTAAGATAGCTGAGGCAGCGTCGAGGAGTGTTGGGGCATCCATAACGGAGTGGGATCTTCAGCAGATTAAGGCCTTGGCCAAGCTGTACCTGGACATGCAGACGATTAGGGGTAACTTAACGGACTACATAGACGACGCCATGAAGGACGTTGCCCCTAACATAAGGGAGTTGTCGGGTTCCCTACTGGGGGCTAGGTTAGTGGCACTGGCGGGTAGCCTAATGAAACTAGCCCTAATGCCGGCATCAACAATCCAGGTCCTTGGAGCCGAGAAGGCGCTCTTTAGGGCGCTTAGGGGTAGGGGGAGGCCACCTAAGCATGGGGTCATATTCCAGCACCCTGAGATATTCAGGTCACCTAGGTGGCAGAGGGGGAAGATAGCGAGGGCCCTTGCGGCTAAACTGGCCATAGCGGCTAAGGCGGATGCCTTCACTGGAAACTTCATTGCCCCAAGGCTTAAGGAGGAGTTTATGAGGAGGGTTCAGGAGGTTAAAACAATATACGCCAAGCCACCACCAAGGAAACCTGCTGAAAAGCCTCATGGCAGGCCCAGCGGTAAGCCTGAACATAAGCCCAGGAGGTAATACCTATATAACGCGCCACCAATAGGGTGGCGTGGATTACCTATTAACATCAGTAATGTTGGGGTCCCTCTACGTGCTCGTAACCATATTAGTGAGCTTAAAACCAATTAACAAAATAGATGTAACCGTGGCGTCGTGGGTAAGCGGCATTAGGAGGTTAAAAGCCATTGACTATGCGGCTGTGTTACTCACTAAATACGGCAGATTCTACACATGGGGTCTAGTTGACCTCGTTCTGCTGGTGATGAGACTGTGGGCCCCGTTTCTCGAGTTAACAATAGCCATGGGTATAGCTTACGTAATAGGTGGCGTAACAAGGCTCCTTGTAAGGAGACAGAGACCCTACGAATCAGGCTACGGTAAACCTATTTTAATTGCAAGCGGCTACTCATACCCAAGCGGACACGCTGCGATAGTGTTCAGTGGTGCCTTGGTCACCTTAACCTCGCTGGGTGGTTTAGTGTCCTGGATCCTACTCACTGAGGCCATATTAGTGTCAGTATCAAGGATTTACTTGAATGCACATTATTTAACTGATGTATTAGGCGGGTTACTGCTTGGTTTAACATCAAGTCTACTCGCAATAATCCTAGCGCCCATTACTGCGAGTATATTAGAGACTTTGCTTAGAGTTAATTTAGCATTATATTTATATAATTTTACTAATATCTCAGGGTTTTAATGTTAATAATATTTTACTGAAGTATATTAAAATTAATAACAATAATGGGCCTTTCTTTTTAAATAAAACACATATCGGTATTGCCATGGGAAAATCCTTAAAAACTGCGCAAATATTGATCATCCCATGTCCAGCTTCATGCCTGTGTTGTTAAATGCCCACTACATAATGAATGGAAGAAAGAGAATTAGCATTAATGCTGAGGAGGTGGCTGATAGGGGGTGGGAATCATGGTTGATGTTGGGTTAGCGTTAATAACCATTGAAGTGCTGGCTTTAGCATCATCAATGGCTGTCCTGCTGTCTAAGGATAATCTTTACTCAGCCCTATACCTAGCCCTAGCCTCAGGCTTTTCAGCATCAATATTGCTAGTCCTCAATGGGGTCCTTCCCTTTGTCCTAATAGTGATGATATATATTGGCGCGACGATAACAGTTACGATAATACTGGCGGCAACCTACAGGAGGCCAGTGACTTACGCCGTTTTCGAGAGCAAGTGGATTAGCATAGCCGTGGTTGTAGTGACCTTAGCGTTAATAGCACTTAAGCCCGCCTACTCAACATTAGTGTACCCATCAAGCATAAGCCCAGCTCAACTAGCTCGTGATGTGTTAAGCAGCGATATGGTGATGCTGCTGGTGTTGTTGGTATCATTCCTATCAGTCATAATGGCCATAGCGATAAGGTACCTTAAGGTGACTCAGGGATGATCGGGGTCTCGGTCTCCATCATAGTAACTGCAGTATTGATTTTAGCAATAGGGTTAACCGTCGTCATAAATGCCAGGGATTTAATCAGATTGCTCATAGGGCTTGAGTTAATGTTTAACTCCGTCTTCCTAACGGCGGCTATGCTCTACGTATATCAGCCGTACTTAGCCTTCGTAATAATCACCATAAGTGTAATTACATCTGCAGCGGAGTTCATTGCGTTAATAACAGCGATATTGGCAATTGACCGTGTAAGGAGGAGTATAGAGACGAGGGGGGTTTTAGCTGGAGGTGATAAGCCATGATCACCGGCACTGACTACTTCCTATTAACTGCGCTATCACTCCCAATACTTGCCGCCGTGATCTCCCTTACATCCATGAATAGGAGGGTAATGCTATACTCATCGGTAATACTCTTCCTGCCATTGGTGGCATACTCAATATACGGCCTAGCCCTCGGCCTCAATGTACTGGTACCCCTTGGTTCGCTACCCAGCCCAATAGGTAACCTATACCTCATTAGTGATGGCCTTAGTAATAGCTTTGGTTTCACAATATCCCTCGTTTCCGCAATGGTTGCCCTTGCATCATACCCATACATGGAGCATAGGTTTAAGGAACTGGGTATAGGTGGTGAATCTGATTGGGGAACCTTCTATACTTTGTACAACCTTTACTCAGTATCAATGGCATGGCTTGTGTACTCGTACAACCTACTCCTGACCTACATAGCCCTTGAACTATCCTTAGTATTCTCATTTCTGTTAATATACCTCTACGGCTATGGTAATAGGCGTTGGGTTAGCATACTCTACTTCGTGTGGACTCACGTGGCTGGGGTCCTCTTCCTAATTGGAATCGTGATAATAGCCTACACGTTGGGTACGCTTAACATTGCAGCCTTAAGGGCAATACCAACCCTGGCGTGGCTCATAATCTTAATAGGCCTTTTAATAAAACTGCCATCATACGGCCCCCATGTCTGGTTACCCTGGGCTCATGCCGAGGCGCCAACGTCAGTGTCAGCTCTACTAAGCCCCTTAACAGTCGGCCTAGCGGCTTACATACTGGCGAGGCTGTACTTAGTGTCCCCCCAGTTCATAGACTCCATAAGGCAGTACCTGCTGGCCTATGCATTAATTGGGGGCATTTTAGCCGGGTTTACAGTGTTTAGGCAAGGTGACTATAAGAGGCTATTAGCCTACTCCACCGTAGCCAACATGGCTTACCTGCTGGTCGGTCTCTCCCTAGGTCAATACGGCATAATTGGGTTAACGTTACAATACATGGCTCATGCCCTAGGTAAGGCAATACTCTTCATGACCTCGGGCGCCATTATAGCCGCCTACGAGACTAGGGACATTAATAAGATGGGGGGCTTGCACACCTTCATACCATCGATCAGCAATGCCGCACTCATGGGTTGGTTAAGTCTCTCTGGGGTGTTCACAGTGGGTTTACTGGCTGAGTTCTACCTATTCCTAGGCTTAACCTCCACCATTGGTTTAGGTTCATATTCCCTATCAGGCTCCCTACTGGTCCTTATAGGCCTAGCACTGCTGTTCATACTAACGGCCTACTACGGGTTCTGGGCCCTTAAGCGCGTGTTCTATGGTCAGCCAAGAGGGACGTATACCAAGGTTCACATGGATAAGCTACTGTACATCCCGCTGTACATAATGGGCTTCACATCAGTTCTGCTACTCTTTCCACCATTCTCAACGGCACTACTTCACTCACTACAGGTCTCGGTGATTGGGGTGGTTGCCCATGCTTAGCGCATCTATTGTACTATCCCTAATATTACTATCACCAGTGTTACTAGCAGCCCCAATAGCGGTATACTGGCTTACTAACCAAGATGCCCATAGGGCTAAGCCGCTGATCTACTTGGCCGTCATCGGTTTGGCCATATCGGCCCTATCCGCGACCTACATGGCCTTAGCATACCCAATGAAGACATTAACGTTCTCCTACCCATGGATAACAATACCACCCAGTGCGGGTGGGTTCAATGGCATTGAGATAACGGTCTCCTTCGTAGTGGACTTCCTAAGCAGGTTCATGGGGTTGCTAACGGCTTGGTTAGCCTTCATAATAGGCGTGTATAGTCTTGAGTACATGGCTGAGGACTATAGGCTCGGCTGGTATTGGTTCTTCTACAACTTATTCACGGCATCCATGCTACTCACAGTTTACTCAAATAACCTACTCCTAATGTTCATAGGCTGGGAGGGTTTAGGTATAAGCTCATGGGCGTTGATAGGGAATTGGTACAAGGATGATGATGAATTAACCTTCGTGGGTAAGGTTGGCGACTTAATGTTTGGTAGGCCCGCGTGGACGACGCCGTCCTATGCGGCATATAGGGCTATAGCCACAATAAGATTCGGCGACATGTTCATGCTTGGTGCAATAGCAGCCATAGGGGTACTAAGCCACTCCCTGAACTTCACCGGTAGTGGGGCCGTCAACTGGGGTAGTTTATTCAATATGATCGGCGTAGCTGGGACTGCGGCGCTACTCATACTATTCCTACTAGGGCCATTCACCAAGAGTGCCCAGTTCCCATTCAATGACTGGTTACTGACCGCCATGACTGGCCCAACCAGTGTCTCTGCACTACTCCACTCAGCAACCATGGTAGCGGCGGGTGTCTACATATTCATGAGGTTAACCTTGTCAATATACGATGCAGGCGCCTTATCGGCACCAGGGGTATTGGTAACGTACCTGGTGGTGATTTACATAGGCCTATTAACAGCCCTACTGGGTTCACTCCTAGCATTGGCCGTTAACGAGAGGAAGGTTATACTTGCAGGGTCCACTATGGCATCCCTGGGGTTAATGATGGGGATAACCGCCGTGTCACCGTACATCAACAGTACGGTTACCATAGGGAGTTACATTGTTCCAGTAGCCGTCCTGGTGGCGTTCCTATACTTAATAATTCACGCATTGTCAAAGGCCACCCTATTCCTGGTCAGTGGACACCTTATCCATGAAACTGGGACGAGGTTCAACGCAGGGGATTTTGAACTTGCCAAGAGGATGAAGCTTGCGTTCTACTCAACCATAGCCGCTGCAATAACGCTTGGTGGTGTGCCGCCGTTGGCCGGCTACTGGATCCACGCCGGTATGGATGACGTAGTGTCCAGTGTCGGTCAATACGTTGGGTGGGGTGCCTACGCACTTTTAATATTGGCTAGCGTAGTGTACGTGGCGTTCCTGGCTAGGTTCACGTCACTGAACTTTATTAAGGGGGAGAGGGTTAAACATGTTGAGGGGCATGGTGGGTTAACCATGGCTATATCATACTCCATAACCGCTACCGTAGCCCTAGCCACGGTGGCGATTCCATTTACCCTAGGCGTCCCCTCAGTGTTAATTAACCCAGGCCTAGACGCCTACGTTATAGGCATTGGCGTGGTGCTTTGGGTAATATTCATAGCCGTGTTGATTAAGCCGAGGTCTGAGTCACTTGGTGGACTCACAAACCTGTTTGAGCGTAGGTACTACATTCAGGCATTGATGGATATTATACTGGCCGGCTTCGGTGAAGCCCTTTCAGCGTTCACATACCTGATTAGCCGTGGTATAGATGCCTTATTCAACGACCTACTGCCATCATTGTTCACAGGGTTCTCAAGGATCATCAGGAGGGTGCAGGTTGGGCTGCTTGACCAATACGCCAGGTACATATACATAGTCGTAGTGGTAATGCTAATAATAGCCCTAATACTGGTGATCGTATATGGCTGAGTACCTCACGTTAATACTGTCATCAATGATAGGAGTGGTTGTAGTGACTGCCGCGTTAATGCTTGTTAAGAGAGAGGATTATGCATGGATCCCCGCAATACTACTCCTCCTACCCGACCTATACACAAGCACCAATTACGTAATCTACCCAATACTTGTTGATGTGGTGATAATAGGCAACATATTGTCGCTTAAGGTCCTGGAGAGTAGCCAATACAGGGGACTTGATTACGCCTTGATGACGGTAATCGGATTAGTGACCTCCTACGTACTCTACACACCAATCAGTACCGGCGCGGTTAACCTGGCGGTTTACTTCGGTTTCCTACTTGGCCTATTCATGGTGGTTAGCGTTGCCTCATACTTCATAATACAGATTGGGGCCAGGCCTGAAAACCTGGATGCGGCTGTTAAGGCTATAGTCGCCTTTGTAATAGCCACGGTACTATTCTTCACGGGTTCAGTGATACTGCTATCCTCATACATCATAGGGGCATCCTCGTTGCCATTATTCATACTTGGCTACACATTAGTGCTACTTGGAGTTATGCTTGAGATTGGCGCCGCCCCAATGCACATCTGGGTACCTGACGTATTCACAGCGGGTGATCCAATACCAGTCTCCATATTAGCCTCAACTGTTAAGATAATGCCACTGGTGGTGCTGGTTAAATTAATGGCCCCAGTGTTGGCAAACCTAGGTGAGGCCTACGTCAGCTTCGCCTACTGGTTAACAGCCGTAATGGCCGCCTTAAGCATGATAATAGGTAATGTGGGTGCCTTGACGTCAAGGGAGAGTGCCAGGGTCCTGGCGTACTCAAGCATAGCTAACATGGGTTATGTGCTAGCCGCAGCGGCGGTCTTAATCAACGAGTCCACCTTAGGTAAGGGGCAGCAGGCAAGTCAGGCGTTAATTTACGCTTTGGCCGGGTTAATAACCCAATTGCTGGTTAATGCGGCGGGCAAGATAGGCTACTTCACCATAATCAAGGGTGGTGGTAAGGGGAGCGTGTACAGCTACCTATTTGGGCTTTCATTCATAGGCACACCTCCATTACTTGGCTTCTGGAGCAAGTTATTCATCATACTGTCCCTGATTTACCTAGGCCCAGCAGGGCTATGGTTAGCCATATTCCTGGTGGCCAACTCCGTTATATCAATACCCTACTATATAAGGGTGTCCAGGGAGTTGAGTGCAAGGGCACCGCTGGGTATTACGCTCTACACCGTATTATTAATGAGTATAATAATGCTCTTAGGTGTCATAATACCAATACCCGCCATGGTGGTTTCACTATCAAGAGGCCTCCTAAGTTACATAGCCTAGCCCAGTCTAACCATAGCCTTAAATCTGCTTCACGCCTTTACATCGGCGCCTATGCCTCAAGTCCTGTTAGTCATTATTTGGCCACTTACTTCATTAAGGTCATTTAAGGATTGAGCCTCCATGCGCTTGCCGCATAAATGATTACGGCGATAATTTTTAAAACGCCCCTACTTAATGGGTGATTGATAGTTAATGGGTAAGAAACTGCTGGTTCAGAGGGCTGGTAGGGGTGGTTCACAGTTCAGGTCACCAAGCTGGAGGAGGATTGCACCACTTAGGTATATTCCATTCAACGAGGATCAATTGAAGACGACAATTAGGGGGATAGTTAAGGAGCTCCTCCACATCCCAGGCTTAAACGCACCGGCAATGCGAATCGCGCTTGAGAATGGTAAGGAGATGTATTTGCCGGCTGTGGAGGGCATCTACGTGGGTAAGATAATTGAGTTCGGGCCTGATGCAAAGATTGAACCCGGTAACATACTGCCGGTGGCTAAGGTACCAGAGGGCACGATGGTGTGCAACATAGAGAAGACTGTTGGTGATGGTGGCAAATTCGCTAGGTCCGGTGGGACATACGGCGTCGTTATGATTCATAGGGATTCCACCGCTTTAATTCAACTACCCAGCGGTAAGACCATTGAGGTTGACTCAAGGGCGAGGGTAACAGTGGGTATAGTGGCCGGTGGGGGTAGGATTGAGAAGCCCTTCATTAAGGCCGGCAACAAGTACCATAGGGCCAAGGCTAAGGCTTGGAAGTACCCGAAGGTCCGTGGTAAGGCGATGAGCGCCTATGCCCATCCACACGGCGGTGGTAGTCACCAGAAGGGTGGTACCCCTGTTAAGAGGAATGCACCACCTGGGCAGAAGGTTGGCTTCTACGGCTCAAGGTGCACTGGGCGTGGTTGCGTCAGGTGGAGGGCTCAGCAGGCTAAGGCCCAGCAGAGGCAGTGAATTAACCGCTAATCCCAGTATACTTACTTATGCAGTCAGCAGTATCCTTAATAATGCTCTGAAGCACCCTACCCCTAAACCTCCTCCTGAAGTCCTGTGAGGTTAATTGAATGTAACTTGGCGTTAACCTAACCTTAACCTCCTTAAACACGTCAACGTAAATCCTGAAGTCGATCCTAGAGTTGCTCAGTCTAAATGGACCCACGAAGGTGTAGAAGTTTGACCCAGTTACCCTAATTAAAAGTTGAGTCACCTTGTCCCAATCATTAAGCAGCCTCTCAGCATCCTCAACACTCATATCCCGCAGTAAACCCTTACCGGCAACTAAGCCATTATAAGCCTTACCAATCCTCATGGCTGATAGTAGGTAGTCCCCGAGGTTAAAGTCAACGCTCCTAAACCTACTACTCCTGGTTAGAGTCAGTATCCCCTCAATCATGATTACCCAATAGGCTAGTTGATTTGCGCTTATAACTGTGCCTTATCAATGAATGCCCACCGCTTCGTGAAACCATGGGTATGTTGCCGTGAGTTACCTAGCCCTGGGGGTTTACTTGCTTATAACCCAAGTGCGGCACCATCACCTCTAACATCAGAGTACAGTATCTTAACACCGTTAATGTTGGCTAGAATACTCGCCACACCTGTTGAACCAGGGTACTTAATTAACCTATGCCTAACACTAAGCCCAGTAACCTCAAAACCCTCCTCAATGATTAATCCATCAGTGCCCCAGAGGAACCTAGGCGCATTAACAGCGTTAACCGGGTTCATACCGTAATCCACAATGTTGGTGAGCATTAGGACATGCTGCTGCGGCCTATAATGCGCCCCCGATGTACCTAAGGCAAGTTCAAGTTCGCCGTTCCTCATCACCATCATTGTTGATAACGTGTGAAGCGGCCTCTTCCTAGGCGCCACCTCATTAACGCCACTCATTGAGAAGTCAGCGGCCCTATTATTCAAGGTGATGCCATACTTGGGTTCAGTCACCAGTGACCCAAAGTGGTAGTAGAGACTCTGTATAGCACTAACAACATTACCCTCAGAATCAGCGACCACGAAATAAGTGGTATCACCCCCACCGCCACGTGGCCCACCTAACCTACCCTTTAGAAACTCAGGGTCAAGAAGCCTATCCACGGGTATTTTCACGAACCTAGGATCCCCTATGAACTCATCCCTGGCACTGTACGCAGTCTCATAGGCCTTAAGGTACGTGTTAATGCGGCTGGGTGAAAATGGGCCAGGGGCCTTTGGTTCATTCTCGATTAACCTAAGTATCATTAGTGTGGTTAGGCCTTGGGTATTGGGCGGTGTCTCACAAACCGTAAGCCCCCTATACTCCACACAAATTGGATCACCCCACTCGGGTTCGTAATCCCTCAAGTCGCTCATTGATAATACACCATCCAGGGAGTTAACGTGGTTAACAATGGACTCCCCAATATCTCCCCTATAAAAAGCGTCGGGCCCATTTTCGCCAATAAGCCTAAGTGCATTAATTAACTTGGGTATCTTAACCAGGTCCCATGGCTTAGCGTTAATGGGGTATGTTGACTTGAAGGCATCATCAGCGTCGTTAAGCACGTTGCTAATGGCCCTAACTAGGCTTGGGCCTATTGGGAAACCACCACCAACACCATCAATCACCATGCTGATGAGGCGACGCCACTCCAGTTCACCGAACCTACGCCACATGGAGTATAGGCCCGCCAACATGCCGGGGACTACGATTGATAATGGACCCCTTAAGGGTACTTTACCCAGACTCCTACTCATCTTAGCTGGAGCCCACCCGGTGGCGTTTAGGAAGTGGACCTTTCCATCACTGGCCGTGTATATTAAAGCCACCAGGTCTGACCCCAAGCCACCTAGGTGTGGTTGCGTCACGGCTAGGGTTAAGGATGTGGCCACTGCGGCATCAACCGCATTACCACCAATCCTAATTACCTCGACACCAAGCCTACTAGCGGTAATGTGCTCAGAGGCGACGCCACCAAGCCTAGTAACCCACGGCACCTTAGATGAGAACAGTGATTCTATGCTCACGCCTTATCCGCTACCTCCACCTTATTTAACGTTTATGGTGACTGTTAATTACGTTTAACATATTTAAGCATTAATGCTGAGGGTTGGTTAATGCAGGGTGGTAGGTGCATCTTCCTTCAAAGGACTGCTGATGGTGAGAGGTGCGTCCTGATGCCCCCTGAGCATTGGGCTCAAAGCAAGCAGAGGTACATGCAATTCTGCATGAACCAAGGGCGTGGCTGCCCGGTTTACGAGAGAGTGCATTCCATTGGGCAGTTGGGTAAGGGCTAGCGAACCACGTAGGATAACTGGTCGTTAATGATTCTCCTCGTTATCTTACCCATCTTGCTCAACCTGTATATTGCACCGAAGAGTTGAGCCGACGTTAAGCCCCTCATTTTACCCCATTCCTCAAGTTCCTTTCTTGAGACAGTTCCCCTCGACTTTATGAATAGGTAAACCTCATTGTCAATGCCGGTTAATTGAGCGTTGGGCTCATTCTCAGCCGCACCACCCTCATTAACCACCCCACTAGCCTTTACCTGCTGCCTAGCCTCACTAACCCCAGCCCCCTCGGACTGAAGGAATGATGTAATTGACAGCGACTTAACACCCTCATCCTCCTTACCTCTCCTCCTACCCTTAGCCACATTTAATCAGCAAGGTTAAGTGTTATAAACCTAACTCAGTAAGTGGCTTAAATGAGCTCAGTAACTAAGGAGGTTGATGGCGAGGTTGTTAGGGTGGTTGTTAAGCCACCCCAGGGCGTATCTGTTGATAAGCTGCTGCAGTACCTTAGGGGGGTTATGGGTATTGAGGGTGACTTGATCAATGATTCAGTGAGCGTGGTGATTACCGTGAATAGGAGTGAGCTAGGTGATCAGGCGGATAAACTGGCCGACGAGGTTATTGCTAAGCTAAACTCAATAAACTGGGAGGAGGTGGCTAGGTATAAGGCACCCACAGGTGAGGTTAAGAAGCGTAAAAGGGCTAAGAGGCGTAGGCGTAAGTCTAGGAGGAAGAGGAGAAGCAGCCGAAGGAGTAGAAAGTAATTATGCTTGACTTTAATCGGTCATACGCATCCGCAGTGCATGGCCAATAAACCCAGTGTAATCATGAATATGCCCAGTATTCCCAATGCGATTCTACCGGCCTTAGCCATAATACTCCAATCCCTTACACCACGTATAACACCCTTATATATCAACAGCACCACCAGCATCTGCGCAGCGAGTGAACCTAGGCCAAACATTAGGCCCACCATGAATGAAATGCCTGTGGTTATTGCTGGTGCAATGGTTACCGTCAATATGAGTACTATGAAGAAGTCTCCCCCGAAGGCCGCTGCTAACCCATGAACCCATATTAACTTGTAGTCGGCGGTCTTAACATCACCATGCTCCTCATGGTTCCCGAAGACCAGATAAGCAGCCACACCCACCATTGTTAGGCCAACTATTAAGTCAACGTAGGGTTCCAGGGCATTGATGTTGAGTAGGTTCATTAATTGGCCAACTAGGGCGCTCATTAATGTCCAAACCAGTGTTAAAGCCCCTGCGAAGACTGATGTAGATGCCACGACTCCCCTTACGTTCCTCTGCATTAAGCTGTAGGATACTGTTATTGGCCAGGTGTGTTCGTCAGGTTTTAAGCCATGAATAACCCCAACTGCGAGCACTGCCAGCAACCAGTATGGGCCTGCGGATTCAACCATTGACTTAGCCACAGGTTCAAGTATGTTGGGTAATGAGAGTATTGCAACTATTAATGCTAATGCCACCACTAAGGCAATTGCCCACTCCTTCCCCATTATGAGACTGAACCTGCCCCTCACAATTAGGGTTACCCGAATGGTATTTTTAAATTTTACTCCACATGAAGAATTTGATGTGGTAAACTTTATAAGTAAGCGCTTATGACCTAATTAGGTAACTATGGATGATAAATATGTTAGGCGGATAAAAATAGGTGTTGTGGGGCTACCTAATAGTGGTAAATCAACCATTGTAAGCAGTTTAAGCGGCTTATTCATTAGGACTGCCAATTATCCAGGCACCACCGTAAGTATTAACGTAGTTAATTTAACAATTAAAAATCTAAGGATTCAGCTCATTGATCTACCAGGAATATACAGTTTAAGTAGTGAAATGCCTGATGAAGAGGTTGCAACTAAGGAAATTTTAAGAGGTAATTACGATGGCTTTATAGTTGTTGGTTCGACCTTAAGCCTTCAACAAACAATATACCTGCTAGTTCAGTTACTTGAGTTGGGAAAACCAGTAATCCTTGTACTCAATATGATGGACTTGGCTAGGAAACAGGGTATAAACATTAATGTTGAGGCTATGAGGAGGAGACTGGGCATACCCATTATACCCTCAGTTGCAGCTTCAGGTGTAGGTATGGGTGAGTTAAGAAAACTGATTACTGAAATCGCCCAATCCTCAATAGCGGTTAATACTAAGGTCATTGATTATGGACCACTTGAGAAGTACATAGACGCTGTCTCAGCGAGACTTAACGCGCCTAGGGGATTAGCCATCGAGGTGTTGAAGGGTAATGACTTGCTCAAGGAGGAAAGGTTGAAGGCTGGTGATATTGTATCTAAAGCTATTGAGGAGATTGGGCAAATTGACGTATTTGTAGCTAGGAAAAGGTGGGATTTCGTCAGCTCAATAACCAAAGATGTAGTGGCAAGGGGGGTTCAGGTGAATTTAAGTAAGCTTGACTACATACTCTTAAACCCTAAGGTGGGTATACTTGCATCACTCGCCCTACTCTTCACACTAGCTGAGGTTATATTCCTGGTCTTGAATCCATTGGTGAATTACATATCAGAGTTATTATCAATGATACCTATTGGTGAGTTGATGGTAAATGTAGGTAACCCTCTGATTCGATCTTTTATAATGGATGCTGTCTGGAATTCTACATCAATAGTCTTATCATTTATACCATACGTCTTTGGTGTTGCGCTGATAATAGCGTTTATAGAGGATTCGGGGCTCATAATTAGGTTAACATTTCCATTGGAGAAGTGGTTGAGGAGAATTGGATTACCATCAAGGGGATTGATATACCTGATTGCTGGCGTGGGCTGTAATGTGCCTGCTACATCATCAACAGTGGCAATACCGAGTTCAACTGACAGATTAATAACAGCATTAATGATACCCTACATTCCTTGCATGGCCAGGTTACTGGTAATCTCGCTAATAGCGGCGGCGATATTACCTTCACAATTAACTGGGGTGGTAATGATATTGCCCTTTGTAACATCACTAATCGGCGTTATGGTCATGTCAAGGCTACTGCTACCATTACTAACACATATCAGGGTCAAGTTAACTGCGAGAGTACCTTATGCATATGAATTACCACAATTAATAATACCGATTAATAGATTTTTCGTTAAGAAGGTGTGGCATTATACATATGAATTCTTAGTAAGGGCTGGAATACTTATAGTAGCATTCTCAGCACTTATGTGGGTACTTTCAATAAGCGGCCCAAGTGGATTAATAGGCCCTGAGGCATTAACCAACCAAACATTAATACGTTCAACTTGGCTTAGCCTAATAGGTGATTTAATTTCGCCAATATTTAAACCGCTTAATATACCTTGGCAGTTATCAGCGTCACTAATGTATGGTTACGTGTTTAAGGAGGTGATATTAAGCTCCATGGCTGTACTGTATGGGACCAGTGAAGAGGGAGTTATTAATGTCTTACATAGCGCATTGCAGCTGCCATCAGCCCTAGCCTTAATAACATTCATCACATTCTACTCACCGTGCATAGCCACATTAGTTACCGAGACTAGGATAGTTGGAGTAAGGTTAACGGTGATTAATACAATAGCCCAGCTGCTACTAGCATTAGCCTTATCGTACATAGTCTATGCCATAGCCCTGCTGGTGGTTTAGATGAACCAGGTTGAGGATGTTAGGGTTAATGAATTACCAAGCGGATCCGTGGCTAGGGTTAGCAGGCTACTGATAGGTAGGTTGAGGGATCTTGGCATAATGGAGGGTTCGTTAATAAGGGTCCTCTTTAGTACACCTAATGGACCAGCCATAGTGGAGACTGGAGATGGAAGGCCCATTGTCCTTGATAGTGATGCCGCATCAAATCTACTAGTAACGCCGTTATCAATACCGCAAAGACATAGGTATAGGCATAGGTATGGTTCATGACAATGAATAATTACTATGATTTTTGATTTTAGGAGTGAAGTCTAGTGACTAGCCTTGAGTTACGTAGAAGCTCGACCCATCTGGCGTTAATGGTGATGGTGATGCTAAGGCTGCGCCATTGTAATTAACCATTACTATACCTGTCACGGATTGGAATGAGCCGAATGGCCCAGTAACGCCACCCACCGTTGCGTAGCATGTGTCAGGTATGTTAGTGTAGTCGTACCCATAGTATGCCGTCCCAAAGTTTGCCAATGTTGATAGGTGGCCATTAACCTCCGGCCTCTCCAGTATGCACTCGGCCGATGATAATAATGCCCCACTCACGGACCCAGTCACCGTGTAACTCTCAGACTCGGTAACATCCTTTAGGGTTACTGAGAATTCACCACTACCAATGTAACTGACAGTCACCAGTATGTTGTCACCTGGCTTAACCACGAAACCTGATATGAAGACTGCTGGTGACGGGTAGAACTCGTACCATGCATAGTAATATGCCTTTCCATGGTTACACTCCCCAAGGACACCCGCCTGCTCAACGGTACTATCATTATAACCATCTAACCCGGCCCAAAGGGCAACGTAGGTGTTCTGCCCAGTGCAGGTTAAGTGCGGTACTATGAATGAGCCCTCAACGGAGGTTACAGTACCCTCCTTGGCAGGCACCGCATAACCAGCCCAATTAAGGCTTGCAACCTGGCCCTGACCCTCAACCTGAGACCCCTTGATCATTGTATGAGAGAGTATTGTGGCATTGGTATGTAGAGGTACAAGTATTGCCGTAGCCGTCAGTAACACCAGAGTGAGTATTGCAGCACCCAATAGTTTACTTGAGACAAGCATGAAATTCAATAATTAGCGCCCTTTTAAAGTATTGCCGTTAGGATAAAATACGCAAAAAATAAAGCCTAACCCCTGCTCCCTAAATTAATGAAGATTACCTACATTATTTCGGATGGTAGGAGTTTTCGCTTATTAGTGGCTAGGAGAGGGGAGGGTGGCTTCATGGGGGTACTTGAACATGGTAATGAGGTTGAGGTTAAGGAGGGGGACTTAGGATTAATCATAGCTATGGTTGACCCATTCATAGGCTCCTCAAGCAGAGTATCAATAGATGGTGCTGCCAAGGTTAAGTTTTACAGGACCAATAATGGTTGGTTAATGATAACGCAGGGTAACGTGAAGAGCATAGGCGCATTAACAAGCAAGGAGATTCTAAGCGTAATAGGTACTCTTACCTCTAAATGATGATTCTTGGTAATTGCGAAATAGCTACGACCATCACGTGTTTATTAACCCCTAATACACCAGGGTTAATGGATAATTGCGGCCTACTCTATGGTTAGTCAACATCAACAAGCAGTAGATTAAATGTGGAGCTTAGTGCAATCCATAACAGAGCCCTTATTTAAGGACAACAAAAAACATAAATACAATACTAGTTATTACACAGTTAGCTGTGTCTGAGTCTAATTCAATAGTTAAGATGATTAATGAGGAATTGGGGATTAACCTACTTGGGGTTCTGGTTTTCAATGGTAATGAAATAGTGCTGGCTAATGACGTACCAGTTGAGTTAATGCGCCTAGCAGCATCCCTAATTAACTTCATAAATAGGGTTAACGGTCTAGAGTACGCTAAGGTTAAGTTAAATAATGTGCTTATGTATGCAGTCAGGAGTGGTGACCTAATAATAGTGTTTTTAGCAAATCCAACATTAATTGAAGGTGCATTAAGCCTGGTAAACAGGTATGTGGATAAGTTAGTGAAGATGAGTTGGGAGGTGTTAAATAAGGCTAAGGCCATTGAACCTGCGGTCACGGTTGAGGGGGATGAGTTAACCGAGGATGATATACTTATACTGTTAGATTACTTTAAAGGTAAGTTACGGGAATTGGAGGCTAAGGGTGAGTAGCATGGTTAAGGTGTTTAAGCTAGTTATCGCCGGGCCCTATGGCGCAGGTAAGACGACCTTCGTTAAGACACTAAGTGAAGTTGTGCCCATTGAGACTGATGTTCCTGCGCCCGGTAAGAGCACCACAGTAGCCTTTGATTACGGTAAGATAAGGGTTAATGATATTGTGGTTCACCTCTTCGGCATACCAGGCCAGGAAAGGTTCAACTTCCTGTGGAGGATAATAGCCAGGGGTATGCATGCATACATATTCATGGTTGACTCATCATCGCTTGAGTCTGTTAAGTCGGCGATATTCATGTACAATTACTTCACGAGTACATTCCCAACAACGCCTCATGTAGTTGCCGCTAATAAACAAGACATAGCAAAGGTTGACATAAACAACGTGAGGATGATACTGGGTGTTAAACCAGACATTAAGGTGGTACCATTGATAGCCATTAACAAGAAGATGGTTCTAGAAACCCTAGTGGTGCTGCTTGATGAGGTCCATAGGTTGATGTATGGGTCAAGCTTTCAACAGGGCAATAGCCACGGCACCGGGAATGAAAAGACCTTAATGTAGCTTAGTTAATACTTGGGCATAAATGATTTAAGTGCGTGCGTTAGGCCTGGCTCCAATGGTTGAATGTTCAGTTAGCGGGGTTTTAATATTCGGGGAGCCTGATGAGGATAGGGTTAGGTTAATTGAGGGTAAGCTTAGGGATATTGTGATTAAGGCTGAGGAGAGGGGTAGGGATAGTTGGGGTATTGTAACGTTAAGTAGGGGTGGCGAGTTTAAGGTGCTTAAGGCGCCTGGTAGGGCCAGTGAAACCCTCCCAAGTTACCCAAGGATACTTGACAGTGATGCAGTCGCTGCTATAGCCAATAATAGGGCTGAACCAACGACGGAGTACGTTAGGGAGAAGGGTCTTAACGACATTCAACCGATGATTAGCGAGAACATTGCCGTTTCCCACAATGGTACCATAGCCAATGACGTAGAGTTGGAGGGTAAGTATGGGGTGAAGAAGATTAGCCAAATAGACTCCTCAATATTGCCGCCGCTACTTGAGAGTGTTTGGGATGGGTCACTTGAGGGTCTTCAAAGGCTGCTTAGGGATGATGTAGTGGGCTCGTTTGCATTAGCTATAATGGATAGGAGGAAGCCTGGTAAACTATGGCTTGCTGTTAACTTCAAGCCGCTCTACGTAATGTGGGATAGGGAGTTAAACGCCTTATTCTTCTCAAGCCTTGACACCTACCTGGAGGACCCCAATAAGCCACCTTGGGAGGCTAATGTCATTAAGAGGATTGAGCCCTACAGCGTGGTTGAGGTTTCAAACAGCGGTGAATGGAGGAAGCTGAGCCTACGTAGGGATGAGAATAAACCCAAGAGGGTTCTTGTGGTTGCCAGCGGTGGCCTTGACTCGACCACGGCTGCTACGCAACTGGTTAAGCAGGGTTATGATGTTACGCTGCTGCACTTTAACTATGGCCACGTGGCTGAGGGGCCTGAGGAGGCTGCCGTGAGGAGGATAGCGGACTTCCTTAATGTGCCGCTGCTTGAGGTTAACATGGACTTCTTCAGGATTGTTAGGCGCTCCCCACTACTCGGGGAT
Organism: Caldivirga sp. MU80; assembly: GCF_001663375.1. GTDB lineage: Archaea > Thermoproteota > Thermoprotei > Thermoproteales > Thermocladiaceae > Caldivirga. The sequence goes on along the minus strand of NZ_LCTF01000010.1, from coordinate 15,965 downwards.
GGTGAGATAAACAGGAGGAGGGATGGTGTGTCAGGGGCTGAGTTCGCCCATGAGTGGGTTCCAGCCAGGAACTTCGTCTTCATAGCCCTAGCCACAGCCATAGCTGAGGCATACGGCTACAACTACGTGGCCACTGGTATTAACCTAGAGGAGGCTGGTGCATACCCGGATAACGAAATGGAATTCATAAGGTTACTCAACCAGGTCTTACCATACGCCGTAGGGCCTAATAAGAATGTGGAATTGCTGATGCCGGTTGGCCACCTGGTTAAGCACGAGATAGTTAAACTTGGCCTTGAGGTTGGTGCACCACTTCACTTAACGTGGAGCTGTTACGATAAGGGGCCTAGGCACTGTGGCCGCTGTGGACCATGCTACATGCGTAGGTTAGCCTTCAAGATAAATGGAGTCAGGGACCCCGTGGAGTATAACCTACCCGCTGAGGTTGAGGAGGAGTTTTGGAGGGGAACGAGACCCTACAATATGCCTCCACAAATACGTAGAAAAAGCGAGAAGTAAGATGACACAAATTGTCGTATTTTTATTTAATTTTAACTTAAGTCTCCCCAGTAGGTTTCGTAGAGCCTTAGCCAGTATCCACTGACCAACTTATTCTTACCAACAACCTCAACAATAGGTACATGGGTTAATTCGCCATTACTGTAGGCAACCATTATACCATATTTACCATTCTCAATTGCCTCGTATGCTGCTGTGGCGTATCTGATTGCCAGGGTTCTGTCGAAGGCTGTTGGTGGTACTCCCCTTATTATGTGCCCTGGGATTACTGCCCTAGTCTCAATGCCCGTTGCCTTCTCTATGTAGTCAGCCAGCTCGTTTCCAACACCACCCAACCTAGCATGCCCGAACTCATCCCTTGGTCCACCATACTCCTTAACACCCTCGGAGATTACCACAAGGGCCCAGTGTTTATCGGCATAGGCCTCCTTAACCCTCCTAGCCACTGAATCCCAACTCACCGGTTTCTCAGGAATTATTGTTGCGTCTGCCATTGTTGCTAGTCCTGTGTGTAACGCTACCCAGCCCGCCTCCCTACCCATAACCTCCACAACACCAACCCTCTCATGAGACATCAAGGTAGTCCTAAAGGACTCAGAAACAGAAACAGCAGCATTAACAGCAGAATCAAAACCAATAGTAAAATCAGTACCAAAAACATCATTATCAATAGTCTTGGGTATACCCACAGCGTTAAGTATACCCCTCCTCTGGGCCTCGCCGGCTGCACCAAGCGTATCATCGCCACCAATGGCAACAACTACGTCGAGACCCAGCTCCTTAACGTTCTTCTCAAGTAACCTAGCCCTCTCCTCATCCTTAAATGGATTTGTCCTAGAGGTCTTTATGTATGTGCCACCTTCAAAGGCATGGTCAATCAGCTCTAGTGACGAGACCTTCTTAACCTCCCTTTCAAGTAACCCCCTCCAGCCATGGTATATTATGTAGACGTCGTGCCGCTTCTCAGCTAGCTTAACGAAGGTGTAGACGGCTATGTTTAAGCCCGGTGCATCCCCACCGCCGGTCAATACGCCAATCTTCATTGTAATTCACCCGCAAGTTCCTCAACCTTCCTACCCTCGTAAACCAGTTTACCGAGGACCTGGGCGAATTTTAAGGCATCCCTCCTCTGCCAAACGTTCCTACCAACTGCAATGCCCAATGCACCAGCTTCAATAACACCCTCAACCTGCTTAAGGAACTCCACCTCGGTCTTCGTCTTTGGTCCACCTGACATCAGCACAGGCACCTTTCCAGCCACCTTAACAGCCCATGAGAATGTCTTAGGGTCACCGGTGTACTTTATCTTCATTGCATCGGCTCCAACCTCAAGTGCAACCCTAGCGGCGTAGGCAACAATCTCAGGCGCCGTCTCATCCTTAACCTTACCTCCCCTTGGGTATGACCATATGACAAGTGGTATGTCGAATTTTAAGGCATCCCTCTTTATCCTAGCAACCTCCTCAAACATCTTCCACTCGTACCCACTACCGGCATATATCGTGTAGCCGACGGCACTTGCACCAAGGCTAACAGCCTCCTCAACGGTACAGTTGGCCACGGATAATGGTTCACCAGTGTACAGGCTTGTCTTTCCATTTAACTTAACTATGAGTGGTACACCACCGTCATAATACTTCTCAGCCACACCCCTCTGTAGGACTATTCCATCAAACCCGGCATCCCTAGCCAGCTTAACTATGTATGATGGGTCGGCTGAGTCAGGGTTTTCTAGGAAGTCTGTTGGTCCATGTTCTATGCCGTGGTCATAGGCCAATATTATTGACCTACCCCTCTTAGCGAATATCCTCTTGAACTTCTCCACTAAGCCATCCTGCATACAGATTCCCTTTAAACCTAAACCCTTTTTAACCCTATTAGTCGTAAGAGTGTGATTTTTAAAACCATCTATATAGAGTAAGTAATTAATGCCAACTCTACGCGTCCTAATTATTTTAATCTTTACATGAATCAAATTGCAATATTCAAGGGGTAAATTACTTGAGCAGTTAGTAAGGTTTATAAAAGGTATAAGTAATGATGCAGTTGATGAGCCTTCGATAAACCAGGTGAGGTACAGGTTAGGTTGAGGAGGGCGTTAACATTTACAGATATGCTATTTTTATCAATAAGTGGTATGATTGGAAGTGGATGGTTATTTGCAGCGTTAGCTGGGGCGTCCTATGCTGGGCCGGCCTCGATCATATCGTGGATGGTGGCTGCTGTATTATTCATATTCATTGGATTATCGTATGCTGAATTAGGCTCCATATTACCATTCAGCGGTTCACTGGTGCGCATTGACCATTACGCCCATGGTTCACTATCAAATTACCTACTTGGTTGGGCATACTTAATAGGTACGGCAACCACCGTCTCCATGGAGGCTGAGGCCATAATAATGTACACGAACAGCTACTTCCCCTACTTCAGCACCCCATCTGGGTACCTATCCACGCTGGGTGTTGCAGCTGCGGCGGCTTTAATAGCACTATTCACCGTCATACAGGTAATTGGGGTTAATGTTTTCGGTAAGGTTAACACAGCCATAACCATATGGAAGTTCATAGTTCCATCATTAACAGTGGTGCTCCTCTTAACCCTATATTTTCACCCAAGCAACTTCACGAAATATGGGGGCTTCACACCACTTGGCCTGCAGGCAGTGTTCACCGCTATGGTGCCGAGTGGCATAGTTTGGGCTTACGAGGGCTTTAGGCAGGCGTTGGAGTATGCTGGTGAGGCTGAGAACCCACATCGTGACGTTCCCCTAGCCTTAATACTGTCAATCCTAATCGTGGCGCTCCTTTACATAGCCCTGGAGGTGGCTTTCATAGGTGGGGTTAATTGGGGGAAGATAATGTTGAAGGGCAGCAACGGCGAATATGCAATCCCCATCAAGCCAGGCGACTGGGGAAACCTAGTCTACTCCAATTGGGCTGGTTCACCATTCTACACTGAACTAGCCACAAGTGGTGTAGCTGTCCTAGCAGCTTTCGCAGTCATACTGCTCATCGATGCCTGGCTATCGCCAGCGGGCACCATGGGTGTTTATATTGGTGCCACGGCCAGGAGCCTCTATGGGCTATCAAGGCAGGGTTACTACCCTGAAATATTCAGCTCACTGCATAGGAGATTCCAGACACCCTGGTTCTCAATGGTATTCACGTTCATATTAGCATTGCTATTCCTACTACCATTCCCAACCTGGTATCAGATAGTCAGCATATCCTCAACAGCCACTGTGGTTAATTACCTAGCAGGTGGATCGGCACTAGTAGTGCTTAGGAGGACTGCCCCAGAGTTGAGGAGGGCGTATAGAGTACCATTACCATGGTTAATAGGCTTAATAAGCTTCGTATCATCATCAATGCTCATATACCTAACTGGTTGGCCAAGCCTAGGCTACGTGTTCCTGGTTACGGCCTTCGGCCTACCGCTAATGATACTTGGCTATAGGGATAAGTTAGGGTTAAGCCTAGTTGAGGCCTCAGCGGCGTCATTGGCCTACTGGGTTACACTAGGCTTAGTAATGTACCTGGGACTGGTGAGTGGCCTAATAGGTTTCAGTGTTTACTGGACGGTATTCGCCTTAACGGTGATCGTAACCTTACTGTACCTTTACTATAAGACTAGGGGATCATACGCTGCCATGGAGGTTGCTTCATCATCCTGGTTCGTGGGGTATATGATAGTGATTGGTGCCTTATCCTACGTTGGCTCAATGGGTGAGGGTTACTTAAAGTATCCGTGGGATTACATAGCGGCGATAGCGTTATCAATAATATTCTTCGTCATGTCCGTTATGCAGGGCTTTGAAACCAAGGAAATAGCTGAGGTTAAGGCTAAGGGTGTGCCCGTTGAGTAGAATTACGGCTTAACCGTGAAGTAAATTCTTTTCTTATTCCTACCCCTGTTCTCAATCCTCTGCATAACTATCTCCCCCACCTCCCTTGTATTGGCGACATGAGGGCCTCCATCGGCCTGAACATCAACACCCGGTATCTCTACGATCCTCCACTTATCACCAGGTGGTGGTTCCCTCTCGGCCAGTTTAACTATGCCCGGTATCCTAAGTGCCTCCTCTCTAGGCATCCAGTAAACCTTAACCTCAATACCCCTTTTAACCACCTCATTGGCCTCAGCCACTATTTCACTAAAAATCCTCCTAAGCTCCTCACCACCTGCCGTTAAGTTGTAGTCATCCCTGGCATAATCGGGTTGAATATCGCCACCAGTCACTAGGGCATTGTACTTGGAGTAGGCTATGCCGGCCATTATGTGGGATGCCGTGTGCAGCCTCATCAACCTGTAGCGCCTATCCCAGTCTAGAATTACCCTAACCCTATCGCCAGGCTTAACCTGAGGATTCCTATCTAATACGTGTATCACGTCATCGCTATCCCTCTTGTGCATTGCATCAACAATCCTATACTGCTCACCGTTAACCATAATTAACCCTGAGTCATGGGCAACGCCACCACTGTTTGGGTGTATTATAGTCCTGTCCAATATTACCTGGTTCCCATCAACAGCCACCACGGAGGCTTCAAGTTCCTTTAGGTAACTGTCCTGCTGGTAAACGTGAACCGTAGGCATAACCACCACTTGAAGCACTGGTTATTATACTTCACCGCACTAGGTTACTCAGCATATGCATAAAACCCTAAATATACCAGCTGGCGTAAATGCGAGACAACGTGATTATTAACCTAGGGGATGATGTAGCGGTATTGACGCTCACCTACATAACATACGCATTATCTGCCCTGCATTTTAACCAAGCTGAGTACGCGGTCTCTATCTCAATGGCGGCTACGCCAATTATTCAGCGTTACCTAATTAGGAGCGGGTTATTTAGCTATCATGGGATGACCAGGTCCTACACCGTGTCGATGCTTAACCTAGCCTTAACGTGGATAACAATAACCGTGCTCATGGCCATGGGCCTTGGTACACAATTACCCATACTCCTTGCCTCACCCTTCATAGCCCTGGCGCTGGCAATAGGAGTCACTAGGACAGTTAATACAGTTGGGCAAGTGACACCACTACTTCTCGCATCACCGCTGGTAATTCTAGTGGGCATATCGCAACTGGCAGTTGCGCTATACTCACTGGTCCCATTCATAATGGCCGCTGCATTACTAGTTGTGTTAAGGGACAGGTACGGTGGATATATTAGGCTAAGTAAAACCGCCCCTGGGGTTGCCCTAGCTCAATACGCACTGTACATGGAGTTTAAATTGCTTAACCCACACTCGCTGGCTCAACTTGAATTGCTCATTATATACCTAATAGTGCTTTTAACACCCTTCATACCACTGGGCAGGTTAGGTATTGCATGGAGGCGCTATGCCTTAATAATCCTAGCCGTGGTAGCGATAACATCAATTATATTTAACCTAGTTACTCTAGCATGCACTAGCTTAATAATCATCATTAGATTGCTACTCTTTTATTAATAAACTTCATTTATAGTTAACATAGGGAGTGGTTATGTGAGTTATTCGATGGAGGAAATGTTATTGTGTGTAAGGCTGTTAGGTTAAAGACTGCATTCTCTGCTGGTGTTAAGTTTTGGCTGTTAATTGAGGAGACTATATTAACTGTGGGTTAACTAAGCCCTGTAACCCTATGGTAGCGTTGTGCGACAGGTGTGGCGTTAGGGAAGCCCAGTACTTCAAGGTGTCTAGTGGTGAGAGGCTTTGTCTAAACTGCCTATTTAATACTATTGAGGACACCGTGACTAGGACAATTAGGAGGTACAGGTTAATAGGCAGTGGCGATAGAATTGGCATAGCAATTAGCGGTGGTAAGGATAGCCTTGTTTTAATGTACCTGCTGGGTAAGTTAAGGAGACACGGTAAGATACCTAGGGATGCCGAGTTAATAGCCTTCAGTATTGATGAGGGTCAACCATACAGTTGCGTGAGGAGGTCAAGCGCAGGTGACTACATAGGCAAGTTAGCCAGTGAGTTTAACATTGAGTACAAGTTATTCACATTCAAAGATCTATTCGGGGTCACAGCGTTTGACGTGGCCCAAGGCCTATGGGGTAAAGGTGTTAACGTGCATATGTGCACCATATGCGGGGTCTTGAGGAGGAGGGCAATGAATATCATAGGCAGGAGACTTAACTTAAGCAAGATAGCCACAGGCCACAACCTGGATGACGAGGCTCAGACAGTCATGCTGAACGTCATGAGTAATGATATTAAGAGGTTCGCCTGGTTCGGCGTCACACCAAGCAACGACGTGGCTGAGGAGGAGTTCATACCTAGGATTAAGCCACTTAGGTTTGTGAGGGAGGAGGAGGTAGCCATCTACGCCTACTACCACGGCATACCGCTCATGACGATTGAATGCCCCTTCGTCTACAACAACCCACGCTTTGAGCTTAAGTTCACCCTGGCCAGGTGGGAGAGGGATAACCCAAACGTCAAGTACTCCATGGTCTCCTTCGGCGACCAATTGTCCAAAATGATTAATGACAGGTTTAAGGAGCAGGTAAAGTTGAATAAATGCACCTACTGCGGCTTCCCAACGTCAGGCAGGGTCTGCAGGGTATGCGAGTTACTTAACCAGGCTGGTTTACTGGAAAAGTACCTAAGGTTTACTGGAAAAGTACCTAAATGACCCCCTTCCCGTTCTTTTGGGTGGTTTTTCGCTGTTGGGGTTTTGGTTGTTGCTCTGTCTGTTGTGGGGTTGGTGGTTTTGTTCTTGGGGTGGTGGTGAGGGTGGGGTATTGTCCCACCGGCTCATCTGAGGCAAGGGAAGTAACCCCCTCTCGGGGGCACCAACCCAAGCACCAAACACCCATGCAAAACTGTGGCTTATAACCCAACGTCTGAGGACCACGTAGCGGAACAACTCCACCCTAAAGAGCGAGACTTGGCCGTTGTCACATAGGGGTTGCTAACGTTCAATAAATATAATTTAAGTTTAAAAACCTAGGTACCACGGGTTTTACGTGCCTATAGAGAGGGTTATTGAGTATAAGATAACGGTGCCAAGGCATGCAGCCTTAGACATAGTATTCAGGGTGGGGTTACTGGGCATATTCATGCCTATTGACAGGCCATCGAAGCTACCTGCACCACCAATTGACCAGGAGGTGTACAGTGGCGTTAGGGGGTTGATTGAGGCTGCAAGGGCCATAACTAAGTACAGCCAAACCCCCCAGGATTTAAACGTAGGCAAGTTCAACGTTAAGGCTTCAAGCTTCAGGGACTTAGTGGAGTCGGTTTATAAGAGTGGCGAGGAGCTGATAAGCAGGGTTAGGCAGATTGAGGATTCCCTCGGCGGTCTCGAGGGTGATTTACTTAGGTATAGGCTACTGATTAAGGTTAACTCACTGATGGGTTCAACACGGTTCAGGAACATTAAATACATCGTGTTTGAGGTCCCAGTCAGATCCCTAAGGGACTTTGAGGACGCGGTGAGGCAGGTTGAGGATGCAATGCTGGTTAAGCTTGAGGAGGCTAATGATAAGGCATACCTACTGGTGGTTTCACCAACCTGGGAGTTGGGGAAGGTTAACGACATTGTTAGGCTTCATAACGTTAGACAAGTTGATTTACCTGAAGCTGACATGGACAATGCCAATGCTAGGGTTAAGGAGTTGGAGGCGGCCATAAGTAACCTTAAGGGGCAGTTAAGCTCACTCATCAACAGTAATAAGGCTAAGATAAGGGGCATACTTGACGCAGCCAACATCGCCGAGAGCGTGGTGCAAACCTACATAAACAGCGCTGTGGAGGAGGGTGGTGAGGTTATAAGTAGAATTGACATGATTAAGAGGCAGATAAGTGAACTTGAGTCCCGGTTAAGTAGGTTTAGGTTACTTATGGAGGCTTACAATGGCTTAATAAAGAGTGGTTTAAGGTCCATTGAACTTAAGGCGATGGCGTACACGCTTTTCGTGGTTAAGGGTCAAGTACCCCCTGAGTTGGATAAATACCCAGGTTACGTAATAAACCTAGACAATGACCTGAAGGCATACTTGGCAGTGGGTGACGTTGAGTATCCTGAAACCGGCAGCATAGTTAAGGCACCTAGGGAGCATTTAACCGACCTCCAAGCCTCGGTTAACTTACTGAGTAGGGAGGTTAGGGAGATTGAGCGTAGGCTTGGTGAATTGAGAAGTGAGCTTAGTGAAATAATGCGCGAGAGGGATGAGGCATGCAACTACAGCCTTGAGGAGGCTAGGCAGTTAAGCGACTTAGTGACAATTAGGGGTTTTGTCCTTGAGAAGAATCTCAATAAGTTTGAGGACTTCCTCTACAGGACCCTAACCGACCTGGCAGTGGACGCTAAGGTTAGGAAATTCACTAGAATAGCCCAGGTAAGCACCGTGGACCCTGATGAAGCCCCCACCAGCGAGGAGTACCCATTACCGCTCAGGGCATTTAAGGAGATAACGTACATGTACGGCATACCGAGGTATGGTGAAGTCAGCCCAGTCACTTTAACAGCGATACTATTCCCAATATTCTTCGGCTGGATGTTCCCAGATGCTGGGCAAGGTGCAATTCTCATACTCTTCGGCGTGTTGATGAATAAGCTCAGGTACAATGGTAAGAACGGTATACTTAGGGCAATGTTTTCAGGTAAGGCTAACATGTGGGGTGTTCTCTTCACCATGATGGGTACTTGGGCCATCGTGTTCGCTCTACTAAATAGTGGTGAAGTGTTTGGAATGGACCTAATAAGGCCCCTATTACCATGGGGCCGCGTGTTCGTTAATGGTGACATAAGTGAATACTGGATAGACTGGACGTTGCCATTAGCCATGCTCTTCGGGTTTGCCATGCTTACCCTGTCCCTCATACTTAAACCCATCAATAGGGCTAGGCTTGGGCATAGGCTAGATGCATTAACATTAACGTGGGTTCCCCTGGTCTTCATAGGCTTTGGTTTACTAATGATGAACGCGGGGATAGTGCCCGTTGCACTACTTAACCCAGCATTCTCAACACTGCTGGCACCAGGGGTTAGGTTGCTTGGCGCAGCGTTAATCACCATAGGCCTAGGCGGATTCTTCGGAGTGTTCATGTACGTTAAGTCTGTCCCTGGGGCCGAGGTTGACGTAACCGAGTTGATGGTTGGCCTAACCATAGAGGGTATTCTGGACGCCATAGCAAACACGTTGTCCTTCATGAGGCTTGGCATAATAGCCCTAGTGCACAGCATATTCACATACATGACCTACCAATTAGCGTTGTCACTCGGCCTACTGACCCCAGCAGGCTTGGCCACAATGATAATACTCAACATACTTATCATAGCCGGGGAGGGTTTCCTAACCTTCATACAGACCAGCAGGTTAACATTCTATGAAATGTACTCAAAGTTTTACGAGGGTTCAGGTAAACCCTACACCCCATTAACCTACCAGTTAACAGCCTTAAACGTGGAACTACCCTAATACCCATGGCTTTCACTCATCATTAACGGTGACTACGTCGAATTGAAAGCCACCAATTTTAACAACCCCATCCTTAATCATCCTAAGCCTAATGGAGTCTAACCCCCTCGATAAGGCGTCATCAATAACGTACTCCACACTAAGGCTAATGCACTCACCGGGCCTTAGCTCAAAGCTACCGCTCTCAGGGTCTTCACTACTGGTGGATATGCCATTACTGGCCTTAAGCGCTATGTACCTAACATACCCCTCAAGCCCAGTCTTGGTGAAGGGGCCAATGTACCTTAACCTAAGCCTAACCGTATCACTGCCATTGTTGCAAAGCCTAGCGGAATCACTGTACACTGCCCTCCCACCCACATCCTTAGTCACGTACACGAGGAACCTATGGAATACCTTAACCATTACACACCAGTGCCGGTTGGTTTCACAGGGTTAAAAGAACTTTAACCAAGCAACCCTTCACCACCTTCAGGAGGCTTCATTTGGGGAGTTTGCCAAGTCACCAGTGTTCACTTAAAATAATAATTCAGTGAAAGGGTAAAATAGGCAGAGGTATGAGCATGTTCATGGTAACTGAGGGTGAGTTGGCCCCTGACTTCGAGCTTGATGGGCATGATGGTGAAAGGGTTAGGTTAAGCGGCTATAGGGGTAGGTGGGTAATCATATACTTCTTCCCAAAGGCCTTCACGCCTGGTTGCACCCTGGAGACCCAGGAATTCTCCAAGCTTTGGAATGAGTTCAGTAGATACGGCGTAGTGGTCCTTGGGATAAGCACAGATAGTGTAGGCACCCAGAGGAGGTTCGCGGAGAAGCATAAGGTTGGGTTTAAGCTACTCAGTGATAGTAAGGGTGAGGTTTCAAAGAAATACGGCGTGCTTAGGCCAACAGGGACAGCGGAGAGGGTAACATTCATTGTGGATCCAGATGGGAAAGTGGTAAGGTGATTAAGAACGTTAAGCCAGATGAACACCCAGCCAAGGCGCTGGAGTACATTAAAGAGGCACTGCAGGCCCATTGAACACGTGGACTTATGGCACGCATGGTTAAACCCCATAATTAATCCTAATGTAGATTCACCAAAGCCATATCAACCGAGTTCGGTAAAATTTTAATTCCACTATGTGGGGTCTGAGATGGGTGGGCCCGTAGCTCAGCCAGGTTTAGAGCGGCGGCCTTCGGAGCCGTAGGTCGTGGGTTCAAATCCCACCGGGCCCGCCAGAGAATGAAACCCGAAATCGCTTCTCTCATTCAATCCCCATCCACCATGCATATCGCCAACACTAACCACTGATGGGCACCCAATTAACCCCCAGTACACACGGTTGTATTGATTAGCGTGACAATATTAACAAACGTTAAGACAATACCCCTCGGTAGGAGGATAACAAAATCCAGTGACCAGTATTACATCATCTTGCCAGTGGAGTTGAATGAACTGGAGTACCCACACGAGAATGAGGTAACGGTTAAAGTGTACCGTTTAGGTCGCTGTGCAGTTTATGCTCAACTGGACATAAGCTGCACCCCTCAGTCTTCTTTTAACTTCAACGTTTTATACTCCACGACCTCGTACGCTTTGATTCCGTATTCCTGAACCTTCAACTCAACGGCATCCATCAACTTGTGGTAAGACTACGTATTCATGTTGAATTTACTACCCTTATCCTAGGCGATGTTGAAGGGGATAACCCAAGTAACTGATACTCCCAATTTGTGGGGGAGTTTGATTAGTGGTTTGCAAAATCCCTATAAAGGCACGGCACCCTCTTCCCTAACTTCCCATGCAGTCTCCTAATTTCCCAGTTCAACCCATCAATCACATCACCCAGTAGTTTATCCCGTTAATTAGCACTTGGATAGTTAGTTCGGTTAAACCTTTATAGTATTAGTAGGATTTGAGGTTTTAGGTTAATTACCAGGGGCTGGCTTGATGGCGCCTACCACCTACACCCTCCTCATTAACCTCAAGTAAGACTTACCTAAGGGTGAGTTCTGAACTACATTAGGTTCAGGGTGCTGCACGAAAAGGACGCTCAAGCTCCTCAGTCAGTGGCCTTGTAGTCTCAAAAAGCTTAACACTACATAATATAATCTAGATACTTAAAATTAAGATCACAGTCATAATCCATGTATTTAACACCGAGAATCCTACAGCGATGGCACCATGGCTACGAAGTAGATGATGAATATGAGAGTTATTACTACTGTTGCCACCGAGAGGTCACGGTATCTACCGCTGATCAACTTTACGAAGGTGTACGTTATGAATGCAAGGCCTATTCCAGTTGCTATACTGTACGTTAACGGTATACCAACTATCGCTATGAACGCCGGTATGGCCTCTGTTAAATCACTAAAGTTTAACTTGGGGATTAGGGATATGAAAAGTAACCCTACGAGTATTAGGACTGGTGCGGTGGCGAAGTCGGGGATCATGACTACTATTGGTCCTAACGGTAGGAATGCCAGGAATAGTAACCCAGTTACCAGTGAGGTCAACCCGGTTCTACCTCCACTTTCTATCCCAGCTGCGGACTCGACATATATTACCGTTGTGGTTGTGCCTGCAAGCCCACCCACTATCGTGCCTATTGCATCAGTGTAGAGGGCCCTATCAATATTAATGGGTCTCCCCCTCTCATCAACAAGCCCTGCCCTATTTGATAAGCCAACTATGGTGCCTATGCCATCGAAGAACTCTATTATCCAAAGGGAGAAGGCAACTGGGAAGGCTAGGCTGACTAGCTCCACCCACCACCTGATGTTCTGGGGGAAGTTTGGTATTATTGAAGTTGAGAATAACGGCGGCTGAAACACACTCGAGGGTGGCTTAACGAGGCCAAGCGCGATGCCCACTATGGTTAGGGCTACAATAGTTATCAGGAAGGCGCCTGGCACATTGCGTATGTAAAGCGTTATCGCAACCATCAAGCCTACGAAGGCCAGTATTGCTGTCGGCGTTACAAATGCCTTAACATTAAATGCGATTGGGGTTCCAGTTCCAGGTTCGACAAAGCCGCTTAGGTAAAGCCCTATTAGGGTTATGAAAAGGCCAATACCCACGCTAATGCCTATGGCTAGGTTTGGGGATATGGACCTCACTATCCTTTCCCTAATCCCAGACCACGTGGTGAATAGGAATATGAGGCCATCGATGAAGACCGACGTCAACGCAACCATCATCGCTATCTCCGCTGCCCTAGGCCCAGTAACTCCAGTGTTGAGTAGGGTGGTTGTGAAGACTGGTATTACCGAGAAGGCTATGAACGAGTTCTCCCCCATGCCTGGCGCCATGGCGAAGGGTAGCCGTGCGAAGAATGCCATTAGTAATGTACCGAAGGCCGCGGCAATGGCTGTCCCGGCAGCTACACCAAGCTTAATGGTGTACACAAGCTCCTGGTATTGAGGGGTTAAGGTACTGGAGCCTATGGCGTGCATTAGGGCTAGTTCAAAGCCGCTACCAACTATGGTGGGGTTAACGAACAGTATGTAGGCCATTGTAAGGAAAGTTGTTAACCCTGCAACAACCTCCCTCCTGGGGTTAAGTACAGTTACCGAGGGTGGCCTAAGTAAATCCAACAACGCCACTAGGCGCTAATTGCCGTGATTATTAAAATATTACCCTTAATAGTGTGGATTGTTTAAAAATGCCTTTTAATTATTTAAATCAATTAAATGACTGCTCACCACAGTGTTAAGCCATTTGAAGATTACCCAGTAATCTTTATTAAATAACCTTTTTATTGGTTTTTATGGAAGTATCCGAGATCCTATGGTCATCGATTAAGGACATTTACGATGCAATACTTAGGCACCCATTTATAGTGGGTTTAGCCGACGGCAGCCTTGATGTTGAGAAGTTTAAGTTCTACATAGCCCAGGACCACATGTACCTGGACAAGTATGTTAGAGCCCTAGCCGTCTTAGCGGCCAAGATGCCTAACATCAGTGAGCTTCAAATGTTCACTAGGCACATAATGAATGCCATAAATGTTGAGAGGGAGCTTCACAGTAAGTTAACTAAACTCTTGAACATAGACATTAACAGGTACATCATGTCACCCACCAACACCGCCTACACTAACTACCTTTTAGCAGAGGCTTACTCAAAGCCCCACTACGAGGCCATGGCCGCCATCCTACCATGCTACTGGATTTACGAGAGGGTTGGCAGGCACCTAGCCGAAGTGGCCAGGGAGACTAGGGAGGAGTACAGGCTTTGGATAAGCGTGTATAGTAGCCCTGAATACGCTGGGTCGGTTAGGGAGGTTTTAAACGTCATCGACTCCCTGGAGTTGACCAGGGAACAGTTGGCGGATATGGTTAAGGCCTTTAGGTTAGCCGCAGTTTACGAGTACCTGTTTTGGGATTCAGCGTATAGGCTTGAGCAATGGCCGATTAACCCAACTTAACGGTTAACCCGCATGTTCAACGACCCTTCACTAATTTAAACCTCTCGTAAATCAACTCAACGCCATTATTGGTTATGTGGAATTCAGCAGAGGTCTTAACACCATTTACCAGTGTAAAGTACCTGGCGTAATCATGCCTAACCTCCTCAGGGACAAGTATCGTAGCCTCCCTAGTATGTTTAGTGGTGTTTTCAAGTATTAGGAAGTCACCCCGCCTACTAACTTTAACCCTAACCGCACCACCATACGACTCATAGACCCCTTCAAGTAGCCTAGCGGTGTTTTCGCGAATGAATACTCCAATTTCCTTATCCGGGTCGTGGTTGAGCATTAGGGCTAACGCGTACATACCCACATTGGCCAGTGGGTAACCTTGGGCATTAGCCATAACCGCAACACCCACACCCCTAGCTGGCATGTAGGCCATGTAGGCTGTGTAGACGAGCACATTACCACCATGGCTAATTAGTCTCTCACCCATGAAGTTATCACTAACCACTAACCCATACCCATAACCCTCGTCGCCGATCACCCTCCAGGGCACGTCAATGTACTTCCTCTCAGCCAGCTCAAGGTACTCCCTACTAATGACCCTCACGCCATTTAGCTCACCCTTATTGACCAGCATTGCCACGTACCTAGACATGTCAATTACATTGCTCAACAACCCACCATCAGAGGTTATGCCAAATGGGAACCTACTGACCAAGTGCCTACCCTCCTCATCAACTATGTAAGGCGCTGCGACGTCGGGGTCCTTATTAACATCATCAGCCTTAAAGTATGTCCTACCCATGCCCAGCGGCTTAAGGATATGCCTAGTTACATACTCGTCATAAGGCATGCCACTGACCTTACGTATAATCTCACCAAGTATGACGTAACCTTCATTGAGGTAAAAGAACCTCTCACCGGGCTTAGCCACAGCCCACTCACTGGCGTGGCTCATAAATGTAAGCACGTCGTTTGGTGCTGATAAGGGAAGCCAGCTTGAGTCTAGGTTAAGAACACCATTTATGAAAGCCTCGGCATAGCCTAGGGCAGGTATGCCACTACTGTGGGTGAGTAGGTGATGCACCAGTACCGGTTCGTTAAGGGCCCTTAGTCTCAATGGGACGTACTTCTCCACCTGGTCCTGAAGACTTAACCTTCCCTCCTCCGCCAGTTTAAGTATGGCTAGGGCTGTGAAGGACTTAGTTATTGACAATAATGGTCAAGTCTTGCCTTTTATGGTAGTGTTTATTGTTTCTTTGTTTGTTTAAAGTTTTGGCCTATTGTCCAGTATTTTTGCTTCTGGTTACTTTTTAATTCCCCCTTTTGTTTTGTGTTTTCTCAGTGCCTAGGGTGGTGCCTTTTTCTTCCTTGGATGAGTCGGTGGGTCGATCACCCACTGTTTTCACTACCCTAGGCACACAATCCTCCTCCACCCCTAAATCGAAGGGTAGGAAATCAAGGAGTGAGGAAATGCGCACTGTTAGGCTTAGGTTGTTGCCGAACGGTACCCAGGAGCGTAAATTGCGGAGAATCGCCGATGCCACCGCTAGGCTTTGGAATGAGTTAAACTACGCTAGGCTTGTGCAGTATAGGGCATCGGGCAAGGT